>NZ_JAUSYK010000001.1:2707320-3008133 GCF_030816855.1 Arthrobacter sp. B3I4
CAAAACGATGCAATTCACGTTCCCAGGGCCGGCAGAGAAGAACATCGCACGCTGCGCCTTTGTGTCCAGACGGCCCCTCGAAGCCCACGGTTGCACGAATGAAGGGTAGGCAACAAGCCGGGGAACTACCCGACTTTTGACGGCACAAAAGACGCGTAGGAGGCCCAGTAGCGGTGCGGGTGGACCCGAGAGGACCGACAGGTAAGTCGGGAACAGGCCAAGTAGGCCCGGTCACCTCAGGATTTTGTGTCTGCTGAATTCCTGCGCCGGGCGGCTCTGACGATAAACCACAGCACCACCGCGGCCACCGCCGCGTAAACGGCGTAATTGAGGTACCGGGAGTACTGGTCGATGAGTTCGTACTGCGTTCCAAGGAGCGAGCCCAGGCCGATCAGTAGTCCGTTCCACAAGCCGCTTCCCAAAAGGGTGAAAATGCTGAAGCTGAGGATGTTCATCTTCTGGGCTCCTGCGGGCAGGCTGATGAGGCTCCGCACCCCGGGAATCAGTCTGCCGAAGAAAATTGCCGGCCGGCCATGGCGGTCGAACCAGTCCGCGGCTTTCTCGAAGTCTTCCCGCTCCACCAAGGGCAGCTTGGACAGCCAGCGGATGGACCGTTCGAGGCCCAGCCGGGCGCCAAGCCAATACAGCAGAAGCGCGCCCGCGTAGGCTCCCAGCGTGCTGGTCAGGAAGACAAGCGGCAGGCTCATGGATCCCTGTCGCGTCAGGAAGCCGGCAAGCGGCAGGATGACCTCGCTGGGAATCGGCGGGAACACCGTCTCCGCTAGGGTGAAGAGTCCTACGCCCCACTCGCCCAGAGCATCAATGGCCTTGGCCGCAAAGCCGACAATCCCACCCAGATCCTGCGACGCGGCGGCGATGGGCACCAGGATGGGCACGGTCATGGGCAAGGACTCCTTGGGTGCAATCGGACACAGGCTACTTCCCACCCTGCCACACCACGGGGCAACGGCTCTCCAAGGGGCCGCCGCCGGCCATCTACAGCAGCGCTGTGCGTTGCTAGCATGGGGACGAGGTGTCCATGCCAAATATCATCGCTCGCGGGACAAGGCGGGACCTGACCGCCGCCGCTGCCGCTTATCTCGGTGTGGGCAGTTGGCTGGCGTTTCTGACATCCCCCAGCGCAGCGTTTGGAGTCGTGGCTGTGGGCGCCGGAGCAGCCGTGCTGGGCACCAACTGCGCCTCCATTCTGCGCCGGGAACCTCCGGCGTTCACTCCGGCTGACCGTGTCACCCTGGGACGAGCCGTCCTGGTGGCGTGTTGTGCGGTACTCACGGTCACGAGCCTCCTCAGCCCGCATCCCCCGGACGGGCTGCTCCTGATCCTGGGCGCTGCGGCTTTCGGGCTGGACGCCGTCGACGGTGCTGTGGCGAGGCGAACTCGCTCCACCTCTGCCGATGGTGCACGCTTCGACACCGAAACCGATGCCGCGCTTACGCTTGTGCTGTCCTTTGCCGCCGCTGCAGCCCTTGGAGCCTGGACGCTGCTGATCGGGCTGATGTACTACGCGTTTTCGGCTGCCGGGAGGTTCCGCCCGGCCCTGCGAAGGACGCTTCCGGTCTCCCACGGCCGCAAGGCCATCGGCGCTCTGCAGCCTCTCGCATTACTTTTCGCGCTGTCCCCGGGCGTCCCAGTTTTTCCGAAGACGACGGCGGTCTTGTTGGCCCTCGCGCTGCTGTCGTACTCGTTCGGCCGGGACCTCATCACCCTTGAACGAAGCCACCCAGTCGAGGAGGCGGGCATCAGCGAGGCGGACGCCCTCGATAGGTGACCAGGTGACACTAACGGAACGACACGCGACGGGATGAAGCTCAACTACGCGGCGACGAAGAGGTACCAATCGGGGAAGGGGTCTTCAGGTAGGGTCAGATTGGGATCGGGGCCGGGGTCCGGAGGCGGGTCGAATTCGAGGTCCGGTTCGAAGTCGGGTTCCGGAGCCGGACGCAGGTCCCATTCCAGGCCGGGGTCGGGGTCCGGGGGCATCGCGGGCCTATAGCCGGGGGCAGGGTCCGGGGGTGTTCGCAACCCGCGGCCCGGTTCATGGCCGCCGGGGTCCCGCGGCGGTTCGGAACCGACGAGCGGGTCTGCTATCGGAAACTCTGCAGTCAGGGACTCAGCGGCCAGGGAATCTGCAGGCAGGAGGCCATCGGGCATTCGGGGTGGTTCCCAGTCCTGATGTTCGCTTGGGTAGGTGCGGCCTGTTGGGGACGTCCAGCCGGGCGGGTGGTCTCTACTGGCTCCAGTGGGTGTCCAGGCGGTGGTGTGTTTGAGGCCGTGGTGTTTACGGCAGGCCTGGCCCAGGTTAGTGATCCCGGTCGTGCCGCCGTCGGCCCAGGCCAGCAGGTGGTCCGTTTCGTTATCCAGCGACGCGTTGTTACAGCCCGGGAACGAGCACTTCGCGTCCCGCAGCCGCAGCCACTGCCGCAGGGCCTTGCTTGGCCGGTAGCTTTTCCGGCCGATCTCCAACGGCGCCCCGTCCCGCGGATCAACCAGCACCCGGTACATCGAGTCAGTGCCCCCGGCCACCAGCCGGCGGGCCATCGACGGCGGGATCGGGCCGTACCCGTCCAACATCGCTGGTTCCTCCGTGAATCCCAGCAGCGACAGAACCGGTACGGTGACCAGCACCTGCGCCCGCGGGAACCGCACATCCCCCAGCAACCCAGCCCCTCTAACGCCGGAAGCGGCCGACCCGGAAGCAGAACCGGTGCTGCCGGACCATGAAGCACCGGTGCCGATCTCGTTGCCGCTTTCGGCGCCGGTGCCGGTGCCGGTGATAGTTACGGCGGCTATTTCGTTGCCGTCGGTGCCGTTGCTGCTGCCGCTGCCGCTGCCGGTGATCTCGCCGGTGAGGAGCAGGTCCGCGGTGACGTCAGCGCGGAGCTGCGTGAGGTTCCGTCCCTCGGTCGGGCTCTGCAGGGCCCGGGCCGTGGCGGTGGTCCGTTCCCAGATCCCTGCCGCGGTGTCCGCGGGCAGATACGTGTTGTACCAGGCCATCCCGTCGCTGTCGGGCAGGAATTCCACCCGCCGGTCCTGCACGCTTTTGGTATGCCGGGCTTCGATGCTGTCCGGGTGGTGGCGTTCCCGCCACGTCCGGGCCTTCGCACGGAACCGGCCCGGCACCAGTTCCCCCGCCGGGCAGCCCCTCGCCGGGTCCGGGAACGACCAGGTCCGGGAAGTACGGTGCCATAAAGTGCGCCTCCAGCGCCGCGGCGCCTGCCGGGTCCAGGTTCATGGTCTCATCGACCATGATCCGGGCGTGCTGCCAGGAAATCTGCCCGGCCTGCAACGCCCCCAGCGTCAGCGGCAACACTGTCGTCAACGCCACCGCCTGACCAATCAACGCGTCGGCGGAGCGTTCACTGACCGTCAACACACACGCAAGCTCCGCGACCATCGACATCCGGTGCACCGTGCGCTGCTGCGGCGCCGACACCGGCGGCATCAACGCCTCCGACACCTCGAGGTACTCCGCAGTCAGCCGGGTCTTCACCGCCGCGAACTGCCCCTCCAACCGCGCCACCTCCGCGAGCCCGTCCAGGCACGCATCCGCCGCCTCACGCAACGGATCCTCAACAAACACAGCACCCTCGCTAGCCTCAGAACTGGCCTCAGGCACAGAACCGGCATCAGCCAGGGGCCCGGCCCCAGGCGCGGCGCCTGCAGCAGCCAGGGGGCCGGCCTCGCGGGAAGAACCGGCAACGGGCACAAGCTCACCGACCACGACACCGCCGCCGGCCAGGGAACCAGCCGCAGGCGAGGGAACGGCGTTGAGTGGCTCGCAGTCCTCCAGCACCACCCCCACAGAAGCAGCAAACGCCGTAACCGACGCAAGAAGCGCAGCCACCGCCGACCTGCTCTCCGCACTCAAAGCCACTCCGCTTCTCATACCCAAAGCCTACTCACGGGCACCGACAATATAGACGGACCGGCGCAGTCCGCACAGCAGCCGATCAGCGCAAACAGGGCACAGCGCGGAACAACTCCGGGCGGGCCCAGCTGGCGACGCCGAAGAGCAGGGCAGCAAACGAAGCACTGGGCGCGGCTAGCGGCGCACCCAAAGCAGCAACTGGGGCGCCTACCACCGCGGCCCTGCTCCCCGCACTCAAAGCCACCCCGCTTCCCATGGGAAAAGACTAGAAGTGGGGTGGAACATTGAAGGAGAACCGCGCCGGCGCCGGCGCCGGCTGCTGCGGCTGCGGCTGCGGCTGCGGCGGCGGCTGCGCCGGCGGCTGCGGCTGCACCAGACGCTGCCGCCAGCTCATCCTGTCGTCGACCCAGCTGGCTAGGGACACCTACTCCTTGACGCGTGCCCTGCTGGGCTGCACCCTCGGCGGCTCACCGGGCATCTTCGGAAAGTCCGGCGGAAAGGGAAGCTCGCCGAGGCCGGAGCCGAGGTCCCGTTCCCACCAGCTGAGCAGGGTCTCGAGAGAGCCGGGGCTGGCGTGCATGTCCGCCCACGGGTCTCCGGTGGACTTGAGCCGGCCCGGAACGGTGGCGACGGTGAAATCCCCGGGATCCGTGCCGTCGAGTTCGTCCCAGGACAGCGGGCAGGACACGGTGGCGGCCGGCAGCGGCCGGGGGCTGTAGGCGCCGGCCATCGTCCGGTCCCGGTTGGCCTGGTTGAAGTCGATGAAGACCCGTGCACCGCGCTCCTCCTTCCACCAGGCGGTGGTGACCTGGTCGGGCATCCGGCGCTCAAGCTCGCGCGCGGCCGCGATCACGGCATGCCTCACCTCAAGGAACTCGTGCACCGGCTCGATGGGCGCGAAAACGTGGAGCCCGCGGTTGCCCGAGGTCTTGATGAAGGCGTTCAGCCCGGCCTCGGCCAGGACAGCGCGCAGTTCCCGGGCGGCCGGAACGGCGTCTTTGAAGTCAGTGCCCGGCTGCGGGTCGAGGTCGATCCGCAGCTGATCCGGGTTGTCGGGGTTCCCGGCCCGCGACGCCCAGGGGTGGAAGACCACGGTGTTCATCTGCACGGCCCACACCGCGGCGGCTATTTCGTCGATCACGAGCTGGGGGTGGGAGCGGCCGGACGGATAGACGACGTCCACCGACCGGACGAAGTCGGGTGCACCCTTGGGCGGGTTCTTCGAAAAGAACTGTTCGCCGTCGACATCACCGGAAAAGCGCTGCAGCGTGATCGGCCGGTCACCGTTGGCTGCCAGGAAAGGGCCCCCTACGCTGATCATGTAGTGGACCAGGTCGAGCTTGGTCAGGCCCGCTTCGGGCCACACCAGCCTGCTCGGACTTGAAATCCTAAGTTCCCTGCCGCCGTCGGGTCCCTCCACGGTGACCCTTGTTTCTTCCCTCGCCATGAACGCAGGCTACCCCGGAGAGAAGCACGAAAGCATCAGGGCCGGCGGACGGTCTTGTAGATTTCGAACCATGCCACGCCAACGACGCCGACCACAACAGCCAGCGCCCAGTCCCCCGGCGCCAGCGGCCCCAGGTTAAACGCACTGCGTAGCCCGGGGATGTTCAACAGTGCCACCAGCAGCAGGGCCGCGCCGCCGACGACCCACTTCAGCGTGCGGTTGCGCCGTTCGCGGAAGGTCCGCCAGACCGGCAGCCGCCAGGACCGGTTCACCAGGATCAGGGACAGGTTGCCCACAACCAGGGTGGCGAAAGAGAGGGACCGGGTGACGTCGTCGGGCCGCGCTGCGCCGAGGCTCCAGAGGTAAACCCCGACGATGGCGGCCAGCACCGAGAGCCCCTGGAGGACAGCGATGGTGAGCACCCGGCGGCTGAAGAGGCCTTGACCGCTCCGGCGCGGGGGCTGGTCCATGATGCGCGGGTCGATCTCCTCGGCTTCGAACACCACTGAGCAGGCCGGGTCGATGATCAGCTCCAGGAACGCGATCTGGAGCGGCAGCAGCACCAGCGGCCAGCCGCCGACGAAGACCGGCAGCAGGGACATGCCGACGATCGGCACGTGCACTGCAATGGTGTAGGCGAGGGCCTTGCGCAGGTTGTCGAAGATACCGCGGCCCTGGCGGATGCCGCCGGCGATCGAAGTGAAGTCGTCGTCGGTGAGGACCAGGTCGGCCGATTCCCTGGCCACATCGGTGCCGCGTGCGCCCATCGCTATGCCGATGTCCGCGGCCCGCAGGGCGGGCGCGTCGTTGACGCCGTCGCCCGTCATCCCGACGATCTCCCCGTTGACCTTGAGCGCGCGGATCAGCCGGAGTTTCTGTTCCGGAACCATCCGGGCGAAAACACTGACGGTCCGGATCCGCCGGGCGAGCTCGTCGTCGCCCATGTCCGCAAGCTCAGGGCCGGTGATCACGCCCGACCCGTGCTCCACACCGATCTCCCGGGCGATCGCCAGGGCGGTGCCGGGATAATCGCCGGTGATCATCACGGTACGGACCCCCGCCCGGGCGCAGGCAGCGACGGAGTCGGCCGCGCCGGGGCGGAGCGGGTCGTGCAGCGCGACGAGACCCAGGTACTCAAAGTCGAAGCCGAGCTGGAGTTCCGGCAGGGCAGCCTCCGGGGCGGATGAGGCCCGGGCCACGGCCAGGACGCGCTGGCCGCTTGCTGTGGCCCGTTCGACGTCGGCGGTGAGCGCCGCGTACTGGGCCGGATTCAGCCGGCACAGCCTAGCCACCGCTTCCGGCGCCCCCTTGGCGGCGACTACGTACCGGCCGCCAGCGGGAAGGCGCCACACATGCGAAAGCGCAAGCAGGTCCTCGCTGAGCGGGTACTCCCGCACCAGCTCCCAGCCTGCGTGCAGCTGTTCGGTGTCCGGAAGGTGCTCGGCGGCCAGTGCCTTGAACGCCTTGTCCATCGGGTCGAAGGGATGCACCGGGGAGGCGAGCATGCCGTACTCCACGATCGAGTGGAACGTCTCCGGCAGCGGGCCGTCATCGATGGTGTGGCTCCGGGCGCCCACCACCAACTGGCTTACCGTCATGCTGTTCAGGGTCAGGGTTCCAGTTTTGTCCACGCAGATCACGGTGGCCGAGCCGAGGGCTTCGATGACCGGCGACCGTCGGGTCAGCACGTGCTTTTGCGACATCCGCCAGGCACCGAGGGCGAGGAACACGGTCAGGACCACCGGGAATTCCTCGGGCAGCATCGCCATGGCGGTCGCGATCCCGGCGAGTACGCCCTCCAGCCAGTTTCCGCGGGTCAACCCGTAGACAACGACGACGACGGCCGCGGCCGCGAGGCCGAACACCGCCAGGAACCGGACCAGCCGGTCGATCTCCTGCTGCAAGGGAGTGCGTTCCTGGTCAATGGAGCGCAGCGCCGAGCCGATCCGGCCCAGTTCGGTGCCGGCACCGGTTTCCTTCACAAGTGCCAGTCCGTGACCCTTCACGACGAGGGTGCCGGAGAAGATCCAGGCGGTGGCGTCCCCGCCCGGGCGGCCCATCGGCCCGTCCGCGGCGCCCGCGCCGGGTGCTTTGCGCACCGGGACCGACTCCCCCGTCAAGGCCGACTCGTCCGCCGAGAAGTTACGGGCCTCCAGCAGCACCGCGTCGGCCGGAACCCGGTCCCCTTCGGCGAGCACCGCGAGGTCACCGCGGACAACGTCCCGTCCGGGGATCCGGACCTGGTTCCCGTCGCGGACCACGAGGGCCCGCGGTGAGGACAGGTCCCGGAGCGCGGTGAGGGCATTCTCGGTCTTGCGCTCCTGGTAGATGGAGATGCCGATCACGACCACGACGAAGGACAGCAGCAGCAGACCGTCCAGCAGTTCGGCGAGGAGGAAGTTGACGGTGCCGGCAACCAGCAGGAGCAGCAGCATGGGCTGGCGGACGACGGCCCAGGTTTGTTGCAGCAGGTTGCGCGGCTTCGCCGTCGGCAGCTCGTTGGGCCCCTCTGCAGCCAGCCGCCGGGCCGCTTCGCCCGAGGACAACCCCTCCGCGACGGCGATTGCGGGACCGGACGTCATCAGAGCCAGGCGGTCCGGCGCAACGGTGGTTCCGTGCCGCCGGGGCGCTGGACCAGGATCTGGTTCACACCGGTGAGGCCGGCTTCGAAGCCGAGCGCGCTCGCGGCCATGTACAGCCGCCACACCCGGGCCCGGCCCAGGCTGCTGGCCTGCACAGCCTCGTCCCAGTTCGCCTCCAGGTTGTGCACCCAGGCCCGTAGTGTCAACGCATAATGCTGGCGCAGCGCCTCGACGTCCAGCACTTCCATTCCGCCGCCCTCGAGTGCGCCGACCATCTGGGTCAGGCTGAGCATCTCCCCGTCCGGGAATACGTAGCGCGGAATGAAGGAATCGGGATCCGGGGCGGTGGGGCCGGCGTTCCAGGAGATGGCATGGTTCAGCAGCCGCCCGCCGGGGCGCAGGAGCCCGTGCAGCCGGGAGACGTAATGCCCGATCTGCTCGTGGCCCACGTGCTCGGACATCCCGATGGAACTGATCGCGTCGAAGGGGCCGTCCGTCACGTCGCGGTAGTCCTGGACCCGGATCTCCACCCGGTCCGTCAGCCCGGCCTGTGCCACCCGTTTGCGCGCCAGTTCCGCCTGTTCGGCAGAGAGCGTGACGCCGACGACGTCGGCCCCGTACCGCTGGGCGGCGTGCAGGGCGAAGCTGCCCCAGCCGCAGCCGACATCGAGCACCCGCATCCCGGGACGAAGCCCCAGCTTCCGGCAGACAAGGTCAAGCTTCGCTTCCTGTGCCGCGTCCAGGCCGGTATCCGGGTCCTCCCAGACCGCGCAGGAGTAGACCAGGGAGGGCCCGAGCACGAGCGTGTAGAAACGGTTGCCGACGTCGTAGTGGTGCGAGATGGCTGCGGCATCGCGCTCGCGGGAGTGCTGGCGTCCCCGGCGCGCTATGCGGGCTTCTTCCGGAGGCGGCGCCGGGTTGGGGCCCACGGCACCGAGCCGCACCGCCGCCGTCGTCAGCTTCCGCAGCTCCCGGACGGTAGGCCGCCGGAACGGCCCGGGCTCGGCGAACTTTCCCGCCGAACTCAGGGCGGCGAAGGCCGCGAAGATGTCCCCGGGAACCTCAATCTCGCCGGTGACATACGCCCTGCTGAGTCCCAACTGCCCGGGCGACCAGAGGATCCGCCGCAGCGCCCTGCGGGAGTGGACCACCACCAGCGGGGCACCGGCGGGTCCGTTTTCGGAACCGTCCCAGGCACGCAGCCGCAGCGGGATGTCCTTGGTGCCGAGCACGATCGCCAGCGCTTCGGCAAGCCGCGACGCGGCACTTGCAGTGGTCAGCATGTTCTCTTCTTCCTCTCAGCCGGTGACTGCCCAGCCTCAATCTATGGCCAACCACCGGTTTCGGAACAGGGGCCGGATGTCCCGGGCGCCGGTGCTTTCGGTGCTGCACGGCGGGCCGCGTTGGTGCTCCCCCTGGCAACTAAATAGGGTGGCTCACATGATTGAGGCCTTTTCGTCCCTGCAGGACGCGTTCCGCGGAGCCCGGCATGCCTGCCCTTGAGACTGCGGTCAGTATGGAGGCCGACGGCGCTGCATTTTCCGGGGTGTACGCCCGCCCCGAAAGCCCCGTCGCGACCCTGGTTCTCGCCCACGGCGCCGGAGCCGGGATGGAGCACCCCTTCCTGCGCGGCTTTACCGGCGCCTTGAACGACGACGGCGTCGCTACCCTGCGTTTCAACTTCCCCTACCGGGAAGCAGGGCGGAAGTTCCCGGACCGGCCGCCTGCTGCCATCGCGGCGTGGCGGGCCGCCATGGACGCCGCCGCTGCACGCTCTGAGGGGGAGCCGCTCTGGGCGGCAGGGAAATCCTTCGGCGGCCGGATGGCGTCGATGGCAGTAGCGGAGGGCATGGCCGCAGCCGGGCTGGTGTACCTGGGCTATCCGTTGCATCCGCCGGGCAAACCGGAGAAGCTGCGCGACGAGCATCTCTACGGCATTAACACTCCGGGGCGGTCAGTGCCGATGCTGTTTTTGCAGGGCACCCGGGACACCTTCGCGACCAGGGAGCTGCTGGAGTCGGTGGTGGAGCGGATCGGCCCGGCCGCGACGCTGCAGTGGTGTGAGGGCGGCGACCATTCCTTCGCAGTGGCCGGCAGAAAGCGCCCGGCCGAAGAGATCGGAGCGGAGCTGGCCGCACCGGTGGTTGAATTTATCCGACTGCACGGCGCCAGCCCAAGGAACAGCGCCGGCCCCGGACCAGGCACAAAGCGTGGAAGTACTCCTCCGGCTCCCGGTGGTGCCGGATGACCGCCGCGGACAGCGCCCATAGCCCTGCCCGGCGCCCTGCCGTCCCCGCCCCGCTGAGTGACGGCGACGTCCCGGCCTGGTGGCAGCGGCTCGGGCTGCCGGGAGTGATTGACGTCCACACGCATTTCCTCCCCGACAGGATGCTGCGGCGGGTCTGGGCGCATTTTGACGAAGCCGGACCGCTGGTGGGCAGGCCGTGGCCCATCACCTACCGCACCGACCAGGACACCCGGCTGGCGCGGCTCCGCGAAATGGGAGTCCGCCGGTTCACCGCCCTGACGTACGCGCACCGGCCCGGCATGGCGGCCGACCTCACTGACTTCGCCCTGACCCTCGCGGCGGCCGAGCCGGACTGCGTGCCCAGCGCAACCTTTTACCCGGAAGAAGGCGTGCTGCAACAGGTCCAGGCCGCCCTTGACCGGGGTGCCCGCATCTTCAAAATCCACGCCCAGGTGGGCGGGTTTGACCTGCGTGAGCCGATCCTGGACCCGGTCTGGGGGCTCCTCGCCGAGGCCGGAATCCCCGTAGTGGTGCATGTGGGCAGCGGGCCGGTACCCCGGCCCGGCTTCACCGGTCCGGACAAGCTCGAGGGCGTGCTGCGCCGGCACCCCGCGCTGACCGCCGTCGTGGCGCACCTGGGCACGCCGGAGTACCGGGAATTCCTGGCGCTCGCCGAACGCTATCCCCGCGTCCAGCTGGACACCACCATGGCGTTCACCGATTTCTTCGAAGCGGTGGCGCCGTTCCCGGCCGCGCTGCTGCCCAGGCTGGCGGACCTCCAGGACCGGATTGTGCTCGGCAGCGACTTCCCCAACATCCCCTACCCCTACGCCCACCAACTCGAAGCCCTGGAACGGCTGCGGGACAAGGAGCCCCGGCTCGACGATCAATGGCTGCGGGCCGTGTGCTGGTTTAACGGCGAGCGGCTGGTCGGCAGCTGAACCTGCAACATCGACGACGCCGGCGGCTGGCCTAACGGCTCAGATCCCGCTCACGACGGTGGTTCCCATAACGGCATTCACCCTGAAAGATAGGGCCATGAGCAAACCATATGATGCTGCCCGCCGCGTCGAGTCCGACAACCCCGACGCAGTCCAGATCGCGGTCCGGGAGGCAACCCAGGAACTCCGCCAGAACCTGGAGCGGGACGGGATCGACGTCAGCTTCCAGGACCTGGCACTGCTGGGCCACTCAGAATCCTGGGACGGCGAGGGCCAGCGCTGGGTCCACGTCACCTGGGAAGGCGCCGAGGCCGGGTAACTGCCGTCACTGGCTCCGGGCCCCCGCTACATCCTGCTTTTGACCCTGGCAGTCGCGGGCGCGGTCCACGGGTCCTCGGGCCAGGGGTGCTTGGGATAACGGCCGCGCATTTCCGCCCGCACCTGCGCGTAAGGCCCGGACCAAAAAGATGCCAGATCGTCGGTCACGGCCAGGGGGCGCCGGGCCGGCGAGAGCAGGTGGAACAGCACCGGTACCCGGCCATCGACCAGCCGCGGAGTCTGTTCCCAGCCAAAGCACTCCTGCAGCTTGACCGCGACCACCGGCCGGGCGGCGCCGTCGTCCACGTCGGGATAGTCAATGTGCACCCGCGAACCGCTGGGCACCAGCAGCGTTTCCGGCGCCAGCTCCCCCAGCCTGGCCGCTTCGGGCCAGGGCAGCAGCCGGCGCAGCGGATCCACCAGATTGATGCTGCTTGTCGCGGCACCGGCTGCCAGCGCCTCGAGTTCCGGCGCGAGCCAGTCGTTCAGTCTCGCCAGCAGGGCGGGCTCCGACACATCAGGCCACGGTTCGCCCAGTTCGCGGTGCAGCAGGGCCAAGCGCCGGCGCAGGGCGTCCGCCGCCGTCGACCAGCCGATGGTTTCCAGTCCCGTCCGGGCCAGGGCGGCGGCCACCGCGGGGCGGCCCTCCTCGGCCGACGGCCGCACCGGAGTTGAGGCGAGCGTGATCGCGCCCAGCCGGCGGACCCGCCGGGCCGTGACCCTGCCCTGGCCAAAGGCCGCCTCCACCGTATCGCTGAGCAGGTGCCCCGCGGCAGCCTCCGCAGCGTCCGCGCTCAGCGGCGCCGCCGACCGGATCACCGCCCCCGTGCCTGCCGCGTCCTGTCCTTCGGCGCGGGATACCTCCGCGATGGCCAGCCACTCCTGGCCGGCGAGCCCGCTGCCGCCGGGAAGCCCGGCACGGGTGCCGGACGTGAGCAGGTACCGCTCCTCCGGCCCTGGCACCCGGCGGGCCACCCGGTCCGGGAAGGCGAGGGCGACGACGAATCCCGCGGCCTCCGCGCTTCTCGGGGACAGCGCAAAGGCGGCCTGACGCGGCGGCGCCTTGGCGGTTCCTGCTTGCCGGGCAATCGCCTCCATCCGGCGGACGTCATCGGTCCAGCGCCGGGAGCCCGGGTCCCGCCCGGACCGCAGGGCCGTCAGGAGTCCGGGCAGGTCGGCGCCCGGCGCCCGCTGACCGCCTGCTACCACGGCGACGGTCTCCGCAGCGGCGCGGTGCCCGACGGCGGAGGTGCCGTCCAGCAGCGCCCGTGCCAGCCGCGGATCGGCGGGGACCAGGGCCAGCGTCTTGCCCAGGTTCGTGGCAAGGCCGGTCAGTCCCACAGCCCCGAGTTCGCGCAGTACCTCAACGGCTTCGTGCATCGCCGCCACCGGCGGCGGGTCCGGAAGCGCCAGTCCCTGGCCGCCCGGCGCGCCCCAGCAGGCCAGGACCAGGGCCGCACCGGTGAGGTCGGCAACGGCGATTTCCGGTGTCTGGTGGGCGGGGGCGGCGCCGTAGCTTTTCTGGTCATAGCAGCGCACCACCCGTCCGGGACCCAGACGTGCGGCCCGGCCGGCGCGCTGTTCGGCCGACGCCCGGGAGCAGGACACGGTGACCAAGCCGGTCATCGCGCGCGCCGCGTCCCGCCGTGGCTCACGGGCCAGGCCGGAATCGATCACCAGGCGTACGCCGGGAACCGTCAGCGACGATTCGGCGAGCGCCGTGGAGACGATGATCCGCGCCCGTTCCCCGGGCCTGCGGCAGGACACTGCACGGTCCTGCAGGGCGGGGCCGACCTGGCCGTGCAGTTCCAGCACTTCCGCCGGCACCCGGCCGCGCAACCGGGCTGCGACGTGGGCAACCTCGCGGGCGCCGGGAACGAAAACCAGGGCGTCGATATCTTCACCGGCGGCGAGCGCCGCGGCCGAAGCGTCCGCGGCGGTGTCCGCCACGTGGTCCAGGAAGGCGCGGGTCACGCCGCGGGCGTCCAGCCGGGGGCCCGCCGAGGGCGCCCACTGGACCTGCAGCGGATGTAGCGCGGAAGGGCAGCCGACGACGGGAGCGGCCGCTTCCGCAGCCTCCCCGGCGCCGCCTGGCACGCTGTCCCCCAGCAGGGCGGCAAAGCGCCGCGCGTCGAGGGTGGCGGACATGGCCACCAGGGTGAGGTCGCCGCGGAGCTGGCGGACCTCGGCGAGCATGCCGAGGAGCAGGTCGGTCTCCAATCCCCGTTCGTGCACCTCATCGAGCACCACCGAGCGCCCGTGCCCTCCAGCCCCGGGTCAGCGAGCAGGCGGCGCAGCAGGATTCCGGGCGTCACGAACTCAATCCAGGTTCCCGGCCCGGCCTGCCGGTCTCCGCGGACGGTGTAGCCGACGCGTCCGCCCAGCGGGCTGCCGTCCAGTTCGGCGAGGCGCCGGGCCGCGGCACGGGCCGCAACCCGGCGCGGCTGGGTCACCACGACGCGCGGCACCCGGCCAGGGCCGCCGTCGGCGCCGGTACCGTGGAAGCCGGCCAGCGCGAAGTCGGCCAGGGCCAAGTTGGCCAGCAGCGGGGGCACCAGCGTGGTTTTGCCGGTGCCAGGCGGCGCCTCCACCACGGCCGTCCCCGCCGGGCCTCCCCTGCGCAGCGCCGCCGTCAGCTCTCCAAGGGAACCAGCGAACACCAAACCCGATCCGATGGTGTCAAGGTCGAAGGCGCGGGGCGCCGGGCGGCCGGTGGCGGAAGCTGAAGTCACCCCTCCATTGTGGCGGCAAAAGCTCCGCCGCTGTCAGCGCCTGCCCACCAACTACGGAAGACTGGAACCACCCACGAACAAAAGGCGGAACTCCCATGATCAAGCTTCAACAGGACGCGGAAGGCTTCATCCGGATGAAGCAGCACTTCCCGGCCAGCACTCCCATCACCATCAGCTTCAACGACGGCACGGAAGGGCAGTTCACCGGCCGCCAGTTGAACGCCGCCTACGACGCCGCCCTGGCCGAGTACCGCGCACAGAACCACTTGGACGCGAAAGGCTTCAACCGGGCGGCCAAGAAGAAGTCAGACCCGGGAAACAAGATTGAATTCGTCCGCGTCGATCCCGGAATGGGCGCCTGATTCGGATTGCTCGGCGCGTAACGGTGGTCACTCTGCGGAACAATCCGGCGGCGAGACCTGTTGCCGCCCTTTGGGCCCTCCCCACGAACGCAACTATGTAATGACTGATACCGGAGAAGAATGCTTACCGTAAACGCTTACGCCGCCCCGTCCGCCACCGAGGACCTCGTTCCCACCACCATCGAACGCCGCGACGTCGGACCCCACGACGTCCTGATTGACATCAAGTTCGCAGGCATCTGCCACTCGGACATCCACACCGTCCGCGGCGACTGGGGCCCGCAGTCGTACCCGCTCGCCCCCGGCCATGAGATCGCCGGCATCGTCACCGAGGTCGGCTCCGCCGTGACCAAGCACGCCGTCGGCGACCGCGTCGGCGTCGGCTGCATGGTGAACTCCTGCGGCGAGTGCGCCAACTGCCAGGCCGGCGAGGAGCAGTACTGCCTCAAGGGCAACACCGGCACCTATGGCGCCGTGGACCGTGACGGCACCATCACGCAGGGCGGCTACTCCACCCACGTCGTCGTGACCGAGGACTTCGTCCTCTCCATCCCGGAGGGCATCGAGCTCGACGTCGCCGCTCCCCTGCTCTGCGCCGGCATCACCACGTACTCGCCGCTGCGGCACTGGAACGCGGGTCCGGGCAAGAAGGTCGCCGTCGTCGGACTCGGCGGGCTGGGCCACATGGCCGTCAAGCTCGCCCACGCGATGGGCGCCGAGGTCACGGTCCTCTCGCAGTCGCTCAAGAAGCAGGAAGACGGGCTGCGCCTTGGCGCCGACCACTACTTCGCCACGAGCGATGAGAACACCTTCACCGAGCTCGCGGGCAGCTTCGACCTGATCATCAACACGGTCAGCGCTTCGATCGACATCAGCTCCTACCTGCAGCTGCTCAGCCTCGACGGCACCATGGTGAACGTCGGCGCGCCGGCCGAACCGCTGCCGGTGAACGCGTTCGCGCTGATCGGCGGCCGGCGCTCCTTCGCCGGTTCCATGATCGGCGGCATCCGCCAGACCCAGGAGATGCTCGACTTCTGCGCCGAGCACCACCTCGGCGCCGAGATTGAGGTCATCCCGGCCGACAAGATCAACGAGGCCTACGAACGCGTGCTCGCCTCCGATGTGCGCTACCGCTTCGTGATCGACACCGCGACCCTCAGCTAGGCGCGGCGGCTCCGGATCCACGATCCGCAAACGGTCCGGTGCTGCGGGGATCCCCTGCAGCACCGGACCGTTTTTGTGTCCCGGCGCCGGATCCGCCGCCAAACTGACACCTTTCCGAAACCTGGCGGCAATATTGCGGGTCCATGCTGGAGGATCAACGTACGGAATGTCCCGTTCAGGAGAGAGTGCAGGTCGTCGTGAATCCATTGTTCATTTTGACCGCGGACACACGCGGCGGAGGAATCCCCCGCGGCGGTGCTCCGGTGCGTCCGATCCACCCGGCCGACGTCGACGAACTCTCGGACATGTACCGGAAGTCCTACGCTGAGAGCCTCCCGCAGCCGCCGGAACGTGCCACCGGCTGGATCGATTCGCTGCTCGCCGGAGCGGAAGGCAACCATCTCCGGGGAGCTTCGGCGGTGCTGACCGGGCCGGAAGGACAGCTCACGGCCGCCATCATTGTCACGGAGCCTGCCGCGGGCGAGAACCCGGGCTGGGATGCGGTGATCGCCGAGTTGTTCACCCATCCGGGCCACCGCAGACAGGGCCTCGCCGAAGATCTCCTGGCCCATTCCCTGTCCGCGTTGCGTGCGATGGGCCGGACCAGGGTCGCCGTCGCCGTCGACAGTGGCAATTCCGCCGCCCTGGCGCTCTACCTCTCCCGGGACTTCCGCCGGGTCACCGACGACGACTCCTAAACCTGCCAGCTTCCGGCCGGACCGGACCGGTGCTAGCTTTTCCGGATGGACCTCCTCGACTGGCTGCTCGACGCCGACCCTGCTATTCGGTGGCAGGTGTTACGTGACCTGACCGGCGCCCCCGCCGCCGACGTGGCAGCTGAACGGGCCCTGGTCGAGTCCGAGGGCTGGGGCGCCCGGCTGCTGGCGTTGCAGGGCGAGGACGGACAGTGGGACGGCGGCACCTACTTCCCGTCGCCCTTCGACGATTCCGAGGACGGCCAGCCCTGGACCGCGACGGCGTATAGCCTGCTGCTGCTCCGTGAGTTCGGGCTGGACCCGCGCAGCGACGCGGCGCGCGCCGCCGTGGCCCGGGTAGCGGCGGACAGCCGCTGGGAGGAAGGCAACCAGCCGTTCTTCGAGGGCGAGGTGGAGCCCTGCATCAACGGCATGACCGTCGCCCTGGGTGCGTACTTCGGCGAGGACGTTGACGGCGTGGTCAAGCGGCTGCTGGCCGAACAGCTCGACGACGGCGGCTGGAACTGCGAGGCGGAGAGGGGCTCCACCCGGTCCTCGTTCGGCACCACGATCAACGTGCTCGAAGGCCTGCTGGAGTACAGCCGGGCGACCGGAGGCACCGGCGAACTGGCCGCGGCCCGGCAGCGCGGCGAGGAATACCTGCTGGAGCGGGGCCTGATGCGGCGCAAGAGCACCGGAGAACTGATCAACCCCGCCTGGCTGCAGTTTTCGTACCCCACCCGCTGGCACTACGACGTGCTCCGCGGCCTCGATTACTTCCGCGCCGCCGGCGGCCCTCCGGACCCACGGCTGTCCGAAGCAGTGGAACATGTCCGCTCCAAGCGGCAGCCGGACGGGACGTGGCTGCTGGAAAACAGCCACCCTGGCCGGATCCACTTCCCGCTCGACGACGGCGACGGCCGGCCCAGCCGCTGGAACACGCTCCGCGCGCTGCGGGTGCTCCAGTGGGCCGGGTAGCGGCACGAATGTTCGTTCGGTTGGTGGTTCCTGAATGACGGCACGGAGTGCGGGCCTGCTGCTGTACCGGCGCACGCCCGCGTCCGGGGTTGAGGTCTGGATTGCCCACATGGGCGGCCCGTTCTGGGCGCGCAAAAAAGCGGCAGCGTGGTCCATCCCTAAGGGTTTGTACACCGCCGAGGAAGACCCGCTGGCCGCCGCCCGGCGCGAGTTCGCCGAGGAGATCGGCACCGAGCCGCCGCCTGCCGACTACTTCCTGCTCGGCAGCTTCCGGCAGGCCTCGGGGAAGGTTGTCACCGTTTTCGCGGCGGAAGCCGAGTTCGCGCCGGAGCGGATCGTGAGCAACACCTTTCCGCTGGAATGGCCCAAGGGATCGGGCATCGTCCGCGACTTCCCGGAGATAGATGCGGCCGAGTGGGTCAGCGAAACCGACGCCCGACTGAGACTGGTCCGGGGTCAGGTGCCGGTGCTGGATGCTCTTCTCCGGCACCTGTTCGAGAGCGCCCCGGAGGCCGACTGTCATAGGCGTGACAACGGTTAAACATTGAATGTCACAGCCGGTGGGAGTAGTGTGACCAGCACCCCATTCCGCAGGAACCAGCTTGGGAGCCACCATGCACACTGCACGACGCCGACTGTCTGCGGCCACGGCCGCACTCGCCCTAAGCGTGGCGGGCGGCGCCGTCGCCAGCCCCGCTTTCGCTGACCCCCGCGAGACTGAGAAGACCCCGACGGCGACCGGTTACGGCGGCGCCGTGAGTACGGTGGACCCGGAAGCCTCCGCCGCAGCGATCGAGGTACTCCGCAAGGGCGGCAACGCGGCCGACGCCGCCGTCGCCGCTGCCGCGACCCTGGGCGTCACCGAGCCTTACAGCGCCGGAGTCGGCGGTGGCGGTTATTTCGTGTATTACAACGCCAAGACCGGCAAGGTCGGCACCGTCGACGGTCGTGAGACGGCCCCGGCGTCCATGCCGCACAACGCCTTCATCGACCCGGCCACCGGCAAGCCCTACCGCTTCACCCCGGAGCTCGTCACCAGCGGCGTATCCGTGGGAGTCCCGGGCACGCCGGCCACCTGGGAACGCGCCCTGGCCCGCTGGGGAACCCTGGATCTTGGCGAGGCTCTGAAGCCGGCGATCAAGGTCGCGACCCGCGGTTTCGTGGTGGACGCAACCTTCCGGCAGCAAACCCTGGACAACAAGAACCGCTTCGCAGCGTTCCCCGCGACCAGCAAGCTCTTCCTGCCCGGCGGGGACGCCCCCGCCGTCGGCAGCATCTTCCAGAACCACGACCTCGCCGCCACCTACCGGCTCCTCGCGAAGGAGGGCACGGACGGGTTCTACCAGGGCCCGCTCGCGGCGGAAATTGCGGCCACCGTCCAGGCCCCGGCGAAGGCCGCCGGAACCGCGCTGCCCGTTCCGGCCGGGTTCATGACGACGAAGGACCTAGCCGCCTACCGCGCCCTGGACCAGGCCCCCACCCACGTCGACTACCGCGGCCTGGACGTTTACGGCATGGCGCCCTCGAGCAGCGGCGGCACGACGGTGGGCGAGGCGTTGAACATTCTTGATCCGTCGAACCTGTCCGCCATGGCACCGGCCGGTGCGCTGCACTACTACCTCGAAGCCAGTGCCCTCGCCTTTGCGGACCGCGGCAAGTACGTGGGCGACCCCGCCCAGGTGAACGTGCCCACGGCAGCTCTAACCGACCCGCTTTTCGGTAAGGAGCGCGCCTGCAAGATCGACCCGAAGCACGCGGCGCCCAAGCCGGTCATGCCGGGGAACGTGGACGGGTACGACGGCGTGTGCCCCGCCACGGTTGCGCCGACGGCGGACGAGAAGGACACCGAGAACATCTCGACGACGAATATGACTGTCGCGGACAAGTGGGGCAACGTGGCGGAGTACACCCTCACCATCGAGCAGACCGGCGGGTCCGGCATGGTGGTCCCGGGCCGCGGATTCCTGCTCAACAACGAGCTGACCGACTTCTCGACCGTCTACGATGCGGCTGATCCGAACCGGATCGAGCCGGGCAAGCGTCCGCGCTCCTCGATGGCGCCGACCATCATCCTCAAGGACGGCGATCCGTTCCTGGCACTGGGTTCGCCGGGCGGCTCGACGATCATCACGACGGTGCTGCAGACCATCCTGAACCGGGTCGACCTGGGCATGACCATTTCCGAAGCGATCGCGGCGCCGCGCGCCTCGCAGCGGAACACGACCAAGGTCACCGCCGAGCCGGACTTCATCGCCGCCTACGGCAGCCAGCTGACGCCGTTCGGGCATGAGTTCACGCCGTCGGGCGATGCCTTCACCTCAGCGGCGGAAATCGGTGCGGCGACAGCGATCGAATTCGGGCGGGACGGGAAAATGACCGCGGCGGCGGAGCCAGTGCGGCGCGGCGGCGGCTCCGCGATGGTGCTCAGCGGTTCACGATAGGGTTCCGGAGCCCTTTGCGTACGCGGCCTGCCCGGCGTGCTGCAGGCAATCGCTGAGGATGCTGACAAGGCGTACCCCGAGGGTGACCGGCGGATTCCAGCGCGAATCGACGACCCGGTCGAGATCCGCGTCATCGAGGTCCTTCAGGACGTCCTCCGTCTGCCGGTGGACGGCGTCGTAGTACGCCAGCAACAGGTCCGCCGGTGCCCGGACTGTGTCGACCTGGTCCGCGCTGTGTCCGTACCCGGTGTCCGCAACGGGCAGCGGGAGGTCGAACCGTCCGGCGAATCCTTGGGCCGTCCAGAGCTGCTCCAGGCCCGCGGCTGAGGCGACCTGGGCGTCCTCCCCGCGGCTCAGGTGCCAGATCAGCCAGGCGACCGGGTTTGCCCCGGCGGCCGGCCGCCGTTTCGGTGTGTCCGGATCTGTACCTTCCAAGGTTGCGGCCACGATTTCGTGGATTCGGCCGAATCCGTCAAGCAGCAGTTCGTTGGCTTTCATTTGCTGTTCCCTCCCGGCGCGTTGCGACTGAGTCCCCATGCTGGCACGAACGGCCGGCACCGGATAGGGCACGACGCCGGTGCAAGATCGAATGCGGTCGCGGGGTTCGAGTCGGTTGCCCGTGCGTTCCTGCCCGGTTACCACCGCCGAAACCCACACCCGCCCCCGAAAGCTCGGCGTGTCAGGCGAGTCGGTCACGGTAACTGGGCAGGAACGCCGCGGCCTGCCCCTGTCAGGACCCCGGAAGACCGCCGGAGAACAGTCCGGCCCGAGGCCTGTGCTAGATTTCGGCCCATGACCTCGCAGCCGACAGGCCTCTCCGCCGACGGACCAGTCGCCACCGCCGTCGGGCTGCTGGCACGCCAGGGGTTTGATGCGACGTCGGTCGAGGAACTCGCCGAAGCCGCCGGGATGAGCCGCAGCACCTTTTTCCGGAAGTTCGGCTCCAAGGAGGACGTCGTCTTCGCCGACCACGAGCGCATCCTGGCGCAGGTGAACGACCAGCTCGCCGCTTCCCGGCAGGATCCCTTGGCCGCCGTGGAGGACGCCGCCCTGCTGGTCTTCGACCACCACCTGCGGAACCGCGACACCTCGCGCGCCCGGTATGAACTTATGCAGGCCGTCCCCGCGCTGCGGGACCGTGAGCTGGTCACCTCACACCGCTACGAGCGGGCGTTCCTGCTGCACCTGCTGGACAGACTGCCCGACGGCGGGCACCGGGAACACCAGGCGGTGGCCTTCGCCGCGGCCGTGGTCGCCGTGCACAACGCCTTCCTCCGGCAATGGCTCCGCGCGGCACCCGGTGTCACGCAGCCAGCAGAAGCAGCCGACGGCGCCGACCGGGTTAAGTCATCAGCGCTCGCTAACGAACTGCAGGCCCTCTCCGCGCTCTTCCGGCCGGCGCTGCTCGGCGGTGCTCGATTTGCTGGTGCCGGCCATGCAGAGCTCGGCGGCGCGGGTACCGAGGCTGCGAGTACCGCAGCGCGGCCGACCGTCGTCGTCACAGTGCTGACCGCCGGCGCGGACAAGGACGCGATTGCCCAGGCAGTCCGGGATGCGCTGCCCTGACACCCGCAAGGTTGCTGACGCGGCGTCCCTGACACGGAGTTTCTTGACGTGGAACTGCGTTTCAATGCATCCTTAGACGTGGCGTGAGCCACAGCACTCGGCCGGCCATGACCCGCCGCTGAACCAGAGGACAATCACCATGACGACGACGTCGCCCGCTTCCTGCACTACGGACACCACGGCGGAATTCCCGGCCGGCACGGTCGAGCCCGACTACCTGCTCACCGAAGCCCTCGGCACCGACCCCGCCTCCGTCTTCGCCGGCATCAGCGCTGAGGACCGCGAATACTGGGACCGCGCCCGCAGCTTCGTCCAGGACGAAGTCCTGCCCGTGATCGACGGCTACTGGGAACGCGGTGACTACCCGCTCCAACTGCTCCAGCGCCTGGGCGAACTGGACCTGCTGCGCGACGGAATCCCGGTCGACGGTTTCGCCCCCATGAGCAGCATGGCCGCCGGGCTGGTCAACATGGAGATCAGCCGCGGCGACGGCTCCGTAGCGACGATGATCGCGGTGCAGGGCGGCCTTGCGCTGCGGTCCATCGCCGGGTGCGGCTCCGCCGAGCAGAAGGAACGCTGGCTCCCGGCAGTGGCTGCCGGAACCGAATACGCGGCGTTCGCACTGACTGAACCCACGCACGGCTCGGACGCGGTGGCCCTGGAGTCCACTGCCACCAGGACCGACGGCGGGTTCCTGCTCAACGGCGAGAAGAAATGGATCGGCAACGGGTCCATCGGCGGCGTCAGTGTCGTCTGGGCCCGTGGCGAAGACGGCCAGGTCCACGGCTACCTCGTCCCGCAGGACTCCCCCGGCTACTCCGCCACGAAAATCGAAGGCAAGCTCGCCCTGCGAGCCATTTGGCAGGCCCACATCCGGCTTGAAAACGTGTTCGTCCCGGACGAGAACGTCCTCCCCGGCGCCCGGACCTTCAAGGACACCGCACGGGTGCTGCTGGCCACGAGGCTCGGTGTCGCCTGGTCCGCCGTCGGCCACGCCACCGCCTGCTACGAAACGGCAGTCCAGTACGCCAAGCAGCGCCGCCAGTTCGGCCGCCCGCTGGCTGCCTCCCAGATCGTGCAGGAACGCCTCGCCAGGATGCTCAGCGAGCTGGCGACCATGCAGTTGATGGTGGTCCAGATGACCCGGCTCGATGAAGCCGGCGCGCTCACGCCCGAACAGGCGTCGCTCGCCAAGTACACCTGCACCCGGATCGCCCGGGGCATCGCCTCCAACGCCCGCGACCTGCTCGGCGGCAACGGCATCCTGCTCACGAACCGCGTCGCCCGCCACCTGGCCGACATCGAGGCGATCCACACCTACGAGGGTACCGAGACCATGCAGGCCCTCATCATCGGCCGCGGCATCACCGGCACCTCGGCCTTCGCCTGATCCCCGCATTCCCGCCAGCTTCGAAGAAGGACTCCCCATGAACGCGAACGACAATATCCCCGTCATCCTCGGCGGCGCCCGGACCCCTTTTGGCCGGTTCCGCGGCGGCCTCACCGCCTTCTCCTCAAGCGAACTGGGCGCGCACGCCATCCGTAACGCCCTGGAACGCACCGGCGTTGCGCCGGAACAGGTCGGCGCCGTCATTGTCGGCCAGGTCATCCAGGCCGGCGCCGGACAGGGCCCGGCACGGCAGGCCAGCCTGGCGGCCGGGATCGGCTGGGACGTCCCGACCGTCACGATCAACAAGCTCTGCCTGTCCGGGCTCACCGCCGTGATCGACGCGGCCCGGATGATCCGGGCCGGTGAGGCGGACTTCATCGTCGCCGCCGGCCAGGAGTCGATGACCAATGCCCCGCACCTCGTGCCGGGCCTTCGCGCCGGCGTCGTCATTGGCGACGCCCCGATGCTGGACTCGCTGAACCACGACGGGCTGCAGGACCCGGTAAGCGGTGCGCTGATGGGCGCCGCGACCGACGCCGGCAACGCCGAGCGCGGCATCGGACGCGCGGAGCAGGACGCCGTCGCCGCCCGCTCGCACCAGCGTGCCGCGGCGGCCCGCAGCGCCGGAGTGCTTGCCGAGGAAATCGCGCCGATCGACGTCCCGCAGCGCAAGGGTCCTGCCGTGACCCTCGAGCACGATGAGGGCATCCGTCCGGACACCACCGCCGAATCCCTGGCCGGACTCCGGCCCGCGTTCTCCAAGGACGAAGCAGCCACCATCACCGCCGGGTCCTCGTCGCCGCTCTCCGACGGCGCCGCGGCCCTGGTGATTGCCAGCAAGGCGGCAGCCATTGCCGCGGGGCTCGAATGGATCGCCGAGATCGGTGCCCACGGCCAGACGGCAGGACCGGACGGTTCCCTGCACTCCCAGCCCGCCCGCGCCATTGAACGGGCGCTGAAGCTCGAGGGGCTCACCGCGCAGGAGCTGGACCTCGTCGAGATCAACGAGGCGTTCGCGTCGGTCCTGATCCAGTCCGCCAACGACCTGGGCATCGAAACCGAGGCCATCAACGCCGAGGGCGGCGCCATTGCCCTCGGGCACCCGGTCGGCGCGTCCGGCGCACGCCTGGTGCTGCACCAGGCGCTGGCGCTGAAGCGCCGCGGCGGCGGCACCGGCATCGTGGCCCTCTGCGGCGGCGGCGGCCAGGGCGACGCCCTGATCCTCAAGGCCTGACCTTCACAGCCTGATTTTTAACGCACGACCATCCCAACGAAGAAGCAGGACATGACCAACACCAATTCCGCAGACGGCTTCGCCACCATCTCTGTCGCCGCCATTCTGGCTGAATCCGCCCGGAAGTCTCCGGACAGCGTCGCCCTGATCGTCGGCGACGACCAGGTCAGCTACGGCGAGCTGTGGAACCAGACCCGCGCCTACGCCGGGGCCCTGCAGGCCAGGGGCATCGGTCCGGGCGACGCCGTCGCCGTCCTGATTCCCAACGTGCCCGACTTCGCTCGGGTGTACTACGCCATTCTGGCGCTGGGCGCCGTTGTGGTTCCGGTCCACGCCCTGCTTAAAGCCCGCGAAATCGAGTATGTGCTACAGGACAGCGGCGCCGGTCTGCTGATCTGCGCCGCTCCGTTGCTGACAGAGGGAGCAGCAGGTGCCGCCGCCAGCGGCGTCGATGTGCTGACGGTGATGGCGCCCGACGGCGGCGGGTTCCCCCGGCTCGAAGCGGAGGCCGCCGCGGCGGAGCCGATCCGGACCTACGTCCCGTGCCAGCCCTCCGACACCGCGACGATCCTGTATACGTCAGGCACCACCGGAAAACCCAAGGGCGCCCTGGGCAGCCACTTCGCGCTGGTGGAGCAAACCTCTGTGCTGCTGACCAGCGTGATGGATTTCAAGGCCGGCGACGTTCTCTTCGGCGGGCTGCCGCTGTTCCACACCTTTGGCCAGACGGTGGTGCTGAACGCGGGGCTGCGCGCGGGTGTCACGGTCGTTCTGATGCCGCGCTTCAGCGGCGAGGGTGCACTCAACCTGCTGGACCGGCACCAGGTCACGGTCTTTATCGGGGTGCCGACCATGTATGTGGCGCTGCTGGAGGCGGCCAAGACCACCGGCGTCCGCCCCGCTGCCTTGCGCTACGGAATTTCCGGCGGGGCGGCCCTGCCGCTGGCCGTGATGGACAAGTTCCGTGACGTCTACGGCGTGGAAATCCATGAAGGCTACGGCCTGACCGAGACGTCCCCGGTCGCTGCGTTCAACCACGTGGGCACCAAGCCGCGGCCCGGCACCATCGGGATCCCGCTCTGGGGCGTCGACATCGAAATTGCCCGCGCTGAAATCACGGACAGCATCGAACTGCTCCCCCACGGCGAACTCGGCGAACTGGTCATCCGCGGCCACCTGCTGATGAAGGGCTACCTCAACCGGCCCGAGGCCACCGCTGAAGCGATCGTCGACGGCTGGTTCCGCACCGGGGACCTGGGGACCAAGGACGACGACGGCTACCTCACCATCGTGGACCGCAAAAAGGACATGATCATCCGCAACGGTTACAACGTGTATCCCCGCGAGGTCGAAGAAATCCTGCTCACCCACCCGGACGTCGTCAGCGCCGCCGTGTACGGGGTTCCGCACGATGTCCACGGCCAGGAAATCGCCGCCGCCATCGTGCTGGACGCGGGAGCCACTGCTACCGAGACCGAGCTGATCGAATTTGCCAGCTCACAGCTCGCCGCTTACAAGTACCCGCGCGTCATTCGGCTGCTCTCCGAGCTTCCCCTTGGCCCCAGCGGCAAGATCCTCAAGCGGAACCTGGCCGCGGACGCCGCCGCGGGCTAGGGGCGGTGCCGGCCAGGGGCGGCGCGGACTAGGGCGCCGCGGACCTGGGGCGGAACGAGCTTGGGGCGGCACCTTCCCTTAAAGCCCGGCCCTAGAGAAGGGCGGCGAGGGCCAGCCCGGCGGCTGCGGCGCCGACCGCAGCGACGGCCGTGCCCAAACCGTTCAGGAGGGCTAGCCCGGTGCGGCCGGACTGCACCAGCCGGACGGTCTCGAAACTCGCTGTGCTGAATGTGGTGTAGCCGCCCAGGAACCCCGTGCCGGCGATGGCCTGCAGCTCGACGGGCGCCGCGTGCACGATCACCGCGCCGGCGACCAGCCCCAGCAGGAACGACCCGGTGACGTTGATGGCGATGGTCCCCACCGGCAGGGCGGTACGCAGCCTGGCCCGGACCAGACCGTCCACGACGAAGCGGGTTCCGGCGCCTAATCCCCCGGCGACACCGAGCAGGACAATGGTCAGGATGTTCACCGGGCGTCCTCCGCCCCGGCAGGCCTGGAGGCCGCCCCCCGGCGCCGATTGACGGGTCTGGACTGCTGCACGGCGGCGGCCCGGATGCCTGCCACCGTCGCGAGGGCGCCGCCGAGCAGCGTGACGGCGACATACACCACGGCATCGGTGGAACGTCCCGATCCGAGCAGGTTGGTGGCCTCGAGGGCCAGTGTGCTGTACGTCGTGAAGGCCCCCATGAAGCCGGTGCCGGCGAGCAGGCGGACCCTCCGCAGCCGCCCGGCGTCGGGTCCGCGCCGGACCAGGGCCTCCAGCAGCAGGCCGAGCAGGAACGCGCCGGCCAGGTTGATGACCAGGGTAGGCAGGGGCCAGCCTCCCGGGGACGGCAGGACGGTGCTCAGGCCGTATCGCGCCAGCGCCCCCGCCATGCCGCCGGCAACGACCAGGAGCACGAAGCCGGGGTGCAGGTGCACCGGGCGGTGCGCGCGGGCTTCACCGAGGGTGCCTTCGTCCCGGCTGTCGACACGGATGGTTGCCCTGGGGTCCGCGTCAGCCGTGCCGTCCGGGGTGCCCGGTTCCGTCACTGGCCCCCCTTTGGACTGCGTTCGGACAGTTTCGGCTGTTTCGGCTGTGGAGCGAGCGGGACGACCAGTACCGGCCGGTGCTGCCGGTGGGTGAGGTGGACCGCGACGGAGCCGACCAGCAGCTCCTCAAAGCGGGCTCCCAAGCCGCGCTCCCGGGTGCCGACGACGATGACGGACGCGTCCGCGGACTCCGCCAGACGTCCCAGCGCCCGCGCGGGGTCCCCGGCGAGGGTCACGAAGGACCAGCGCACGCCGGTGCCGTCCAGAGCTTCCCGGAGGCGCTCCTTGGTGGCTGCGCTGATCCCCTCGATGTCGTCGTCGACGCCGTCGGGGTCCAGTGGCCGGGCTTCGGCCCGTCCGCCGGGTTCTTCCGCGAGATAGGTCGTGACGTCCACGTAGGCACACACCAGCTCGACGTCCAGGCTGAAGGCCAGGTCGGCGGCGCGGTGAGCCACCGCCAGCGGCTGGCCCGGCACGACACCCATCAGCACCGGCCCGGTAATCCTCTGCGCACTGACGGCGGCTATTCCGGCGGCGGGCCGGTCTTCGCTGCTGGACATGTTCACGGGCTCTCCTGTCATCTGGCGTCGCGGCGACGCCGCTGTAAGCATCGGCCACCCACCTTCGTACCAGCAAAGGTAGGAACCATCAGCCAGGAGGCGGTTTGAAGAGCTGCAGCTGGGTGCGGGCTGTTCGGGCGGGATCCATCACCGTGGTCAGAGAATACAGCGGCGACGGCGGACCGCGCCACCTGGCGGGGCCAGGCGGCCGCGGAAGAACGCGGATTCGGCGCCTGTCGCGGCGCTCACACTGTGCGACGCTGGTGGTATGGATCTGTTGATATCGCCCGCGCTCACGATTCCGTCGTCGGAACTCGGCTGGCGGTTCTCCCGTTCCTCTGGACCGGGCGGCCAGCATGTGAACACCTCGGACAGCCGCGTGGAGCTCTCCTGGAACCTTCAGAGCTCGGCGGCGCTCTCTGAGGAGCAGCGGCTGATGCTGCTGACGCGTCTGGGCCGGCGACTGGTCGCCGGAACTATTACAGTAACCGCAGCGGAACGGCGCTCCCAGCTGCGCAACCGCGAGATCGCCCTGGCTAAGCTCTCCGAGCTGGTGGCAGAGGGCCTTGCTCCCGACGCTGCCGCCCGCCGGCCGACGAAACCCACCCGCGGGTCGAACCGCCGTCGGCTGGCAGCCAAGGAACGGCGGGCGGCGACAAAGCAGCAGCGCCGGCGGCCGTTCCCGGAGTAAAACCGGCCCGGCGGCCAGCCCCGCTTCCGCTGCCCCGGGCTACTGACACACTCCACCGGCCGGGGATAAAATCTGGAGTTCCAGGGTCAGTCAACCAGGCCCCCGGCACCCTGGCCGAGCCGATGGTGCGCGGGGCTGAGCAGAGAGGCCAGCCATGGACGACACCCGGTCCGCTGGGCAGCAACTCGATCCCTTTCCCCACTACCACCGGATGCGGGAAGCGGCCCCCGTCTTTCACGACGAACCGTCGGGGAGTTGGCACGTCTTCCGGTACGACGACGTGCAGCGGGCACTGTCCGAACATGCCACGTTCTCGTCGCGGATGGGTGGAGATGACCCGTCCGGGACAGGCCAGCTGTTCGCCGCGAGCCTGATCACCACCGATCCTCCACGGCACCGGCAACTGCGTTCCCTGGTCACCCAGGCGTTCACGCCGAAGGCCGTCGATGCCCTCGCTCCGCGCATCTCCAGCCTCACCGGCGAGCTCCTGGACGCAATCAGCGCCCGCGGAACCGCGGACTTGATCAAGGAACTGGCGTATCCGCTGCCGGTCATCGTGATCTCCGAACTGCTCGGCATCCCCGCCGAAGACCGGGACCGATTCAAGCGCTGGTCCGACGCCATTGTCAGCCAAAGCCAGGCCGGTTCGGTGAACGCGGACCACGAGGCCACTAACCTGGAGATGACCGGGTACTTCCTGGCCCTGATCGAGCAGCGCCGGAAGCGGCCCGGGGAGGACTTGATCAGCAGCCTGCTGGGAGCTGAGATTGACGGCCAGAAGCTGACAGTGCCCGAGCTGCTGGGTTTTTGCAGTTTGCTGCTCGTCGCCGGGAATGAAACCACGACCAACCTGATCGGCAACGCTGTTCTTTGCTTTACCGAGAAGCCTGGCACCATTGAACGCCTGTTGCGCCAGCCGGCCTTGCTGCCGGGAGCGATCGAAGAAGTGCTGCGCTTCCGGTCGCCCGTGCAGTCCATGTACCGCGTGACCGTTGCGGACACTGTCCTGGGCGGAACACGCATCCCCGCCGGCGCTCCGCTGGTCGCGTGGATCGGTTCCGCCAACCGCGATGAGAGGCAGTTTGAGCGTCCGGACGAGTTCGACGCCGACCGCGGCCAGAACCGGCACCTGGCGTTCGGCCACGGCGTTCACTTTTGCCTCGGCGCGCCGCTGGCGCGGCTCGAAGCCCGGACCGCGCTGGAGGCCATCCTTTCCCGGCTGCCCGGGCTGGACCTGGTTCCCGGCACAGAGCTGGAACGCATGGACAGCACCATCGTCTATGGGGTGAAGGCGCTCCCGGTGAACTGGCAGGCGGCCTGACCGGAAGGGGCCACAGGATTCAGGGGGAACTCCCAGACGGCGACCGGGGCAGGGCGGGCCCGGACGTGCAACAGTTTCTAAACCTGCAATTCCTGCATCCCGGAAGTCAGGAGCTTAGAGGTGCGAGTCCAAACCCAACCGCTCAAAGTCCAGGCCGGCCGGTCCGGGCTCCGTCGGCGACTTTCCGTGATCGTCCTGCTGATGTCCGTGCTGCTGGCTGCCGCGGGCTGCCAGCAGCAACCCGGCCCCCAGGCCCCGCGGGCCGGCACGCCAGGGCACATCTTCGTGATCAACCTTGAAAACAAGCGCTACGACCGGGTGTGGGGCAGCGGGTCCGCCGCCCCCTATCTGGCCGGAACCCTGCGGTCGCAAGGGGTGCTGCTGAGCAACTACTACGGAATTTCGCACAACTCCCTGCCGAACTACCTGGCCCAGATCTCCGGTCAGCCGCCGAACAGCAGCACCGAGCACGACTGCCACACCTACTCGCCCTTCGAATCCTCGGGCGTCGACTCCGAGGGCCGACTGCAGGGCGAGGGGTGCGTCTTTCCCGCCCAGGTGCCCACCCTCGCCGGGCAGCTCAGCCAGGCCGGCAAAACCTGGCGCGGCTACATGGAGGACATGGGCTCGCCCTGCCAGCACCCGGCCCTCGCCGCCGAGGACGGGCACGTCAAAGCCACCCCGGACGACCAGTACGGCACCCGGCACAACCCCTTCGTCTACTTCCGTTCCATCACCTCAACCGCGGACTGCGCCAAGAACGTCGTGAACTTCGCCGCGCTCCAGCGGGACCTGCGGTCCGTTGACACCACCCGCAACCTCTCCTACATCACGCCCAACCTCTGCCACGACGGCCATGACAGTCCGTGCGCGGACGGAACTTCCGGCGGCCTGCCGACCGCTGATGACTGGCTAAAGCGCCAGGTTCCGGCGATCCTGGCGTCCCCCGCTTTCCGGCAGGACGGCATGCTCGTGATCACCTTTGACGAGGCCGACGGCGGCGCTGTCGGGCCCGCGACCGGCGTCGCCGGAGGCACCGGCGGCGGAAAGGTCGGCGCCCTGGTGCTTTCGCCCTTCGCGGCCGCAGGCACCACCTCGGAGCTGCCCTACAACCACTACAGCCTGCTGGCCAGCGTGGAGGACATCTTCTCCCTCCCCCGCCTGGCCGGCGCAGGCGAACCCGGGGTCAACGCCTTCGGGGCCGACGTCTACCGGGCCCACTGAGAGGACACGGCCATGGCACGACGACCCCGCACCTCCGGCCCACGGATCCTTGGCGGTGCTCTCCGGCTCAATACCGCCTCGCATCGCCGCAGGGTCGTGGCGGCTGTTGCCGCGCTGGCCGTCCTCGGCCTGCTTGCCGCGGTCCTGACCGGCAACCCGTTGACCGGCCCCGGCCTGTTCTCGGCGCCCGCCGCGGGTATCTCCAAGATCAAGCACGTGGTGATCATTACCCAGGAGAACCGCTCTTTCGACAGCTACTTCGGCACCTTCCCGGGCGCGGACGGCATCCCGATGCAGAACGGGGAACCCTCGGTCTGCCTGCCCGATCCGGGTCACGGCAGCTGTGCCCGGCCGTTCCACAATCCGGCGGACAGCAATGCCGGTGCCCCGCACAGCCATTCCGACGAGCTCGCCGACGTGGACCACGGTGCCATGGACGGCTTTGTCGTCCAGGCGGAAAAGGGCCTCGCCGGGTGCGGCGCAACGGCGGCCGCCTGCCCTTACGGGACCAAGAAGACCGACGTCATGGGTTACCACGACGGACAGGACCTCCCCAACTACTGGGCCTACGCCCGGAACTTCACGCTCCAGGACCACTTGTTCGCCTCAGCGGCAGCCTGGAGCCTGCCCGCCCACCTGTACCTGGTGTCCGAATGGTCGGCCAAGTGCAGCACCGCCGGGGATCCCGCCTCCTGCGTCAATGCCCTGCAGAACCCGGACAGCGGCCCCGACCCGGAGATCATCCAAAACACCCTGATCGGCAAATGCCGGTCCGGCCTGGATCTCCAGCCCTGTCAGGACGCCCTGAAGGCCGCCGGCATCAGCCCCGACCTGGCCGGCCAGATCGACCAGTTGATCAGCACCAGCTGCAAACCCACCGATTCCTACCCGACCTGCCAGGCCGCCGTCGACGCCGCCCCCGTGCCCGCCCCCTTGAAGAAGAAGCTCAGTGATACCGCCAAGAAGCTGGAGCTGCCTGACTATGCCTGGACTGATCTGACCTACCTGCTCCACCAGCAGCACGTCCCCTGGGCCTACTACGTGTTCAACGGCACGGAACCGGACTGCCGGAACGACGCTGCCACTTGCGCCCCGGTGAAGCAGGACGCGAAGACCCCCGGACTGTGGAATCCCCTGCTGTACTTCGACACCGTCAAGGAGGACGGCGAACTGGGCAACATCCAGGGGCTGGGCAACTTCTACGACGCAGCCCGCAACGGCACCCTCCCCGCGGTCAGCTGGGTGGCCCCTACCAACAAAGTCAGCGAACACGCACCCGCCACCATCAGCGCCGGACAGGCGTACGTCGCAGGGCTCGTCAATGCCGTCATGTCCGGACCCGACTGGGACAGCACGGCCATCTTCCTGACCTGGGACGACTGGGGCGGGTTCTACGACCACGTCGCGCCGCCGACCGCCGACGAAAACGGCTACGGCCTCCGGGTTCCCGGCCTGATCATCAGTCCGTACGCGAAGAAGGGGTACATCGACCATCAGACGCTAAGCCACGACGCCTACATCAAGTTCATCGAGGACGACTTCCTGCACGGCCAACGCCTCGATCCCGCGACCGACGGACGCCCCGACCCACGCCCCGGCGTCAGGGAAACGAATCCGCAGCTCGGAGACCTGACCAAGGCCTTTGATTTCACTCAGACTCCGCTGCCGCCCCTCATCCTGGCGAATGCCACGACCTATTGACGGCCCTCCGCGATGCTAAGGTTGCTTATTATTTAGGGTCGCCGGAGTTGAAAGGCAAGAAGCATGACGCTGGAGAAGAAGCAGTCGCCCGACGGCGGCGTGCAGGGCGAAGTCAGGCAAGACCGGTTTGTCGGGAGCAGCGACCTCACGCGCTGGGACACCCGGCTTGGCCGGTTCCTGGCCGCGGTGGTCGGGCGGATCAGCCGGGCTCTCGGGCCGCATGCGGCCCTGATCCTCACCCTTGCCATTGGCGCGGCCCTTGCTGCCTCGCTTACTGCGGTGTTCGCCCAGGTCTACGAGTCGGTCGTCGAAGCCGACGGCGTCGCAGGTCTGGACCATCCCGTCCTGGCGGCGGCCAAGACCCTGCGCTCGCCCGAATTGGACATCGTCACGACCGGCTACACCGACGTCGGCGGCACCATCGGCATGCCGATCCTCGCCGTCACCGTTATGACGATCCTCGCCCTGCGGCGCCGCTCCTGGACTCCGGTGATCCTGATCGTCGTCGCCGGCGCAGGGTCGCTGCTCATGACCATCGCGGGCAAGTCACTCGTCGGAAGGACCCGCCCGCCGCTGTCGGATGCCGTTCCGCCGTACGAACACTCGGCTTCCTTCCCCAGCGGCCACTCGCTGAACGCCGTCGTTATTGCTGGGATCGTCGCCTACCTCATCATCCTGCGACTGAAGTCGCCCCGCGCCCGGCTCATCACAGCGCTCCTCGCGGCGGCGTTCGCCATCACGATCGGGCTCAGCCGGGTGTACCTGGGCCACCACTGGCTCACCGACGTCCTCGCCGCGTGGGCCCTGGGCGCCGCGTGGCTGGCGTTCGTCATCACGGCCCATCGGCTCTACCTCACCGCCCGCACCCACCACCTGGCCCACCGCGGACACGGCCCGGGCGCGGGCGGGCGCGACATCGAGCCCTGACCAAACAGGGCGGCTGCGTGGCTTTCGGGACTTTGGCCCTAGTCTTCGGCTTCGGCGGGGCGTTAACTTGTGAGCTGGGGTAAGCGCCATACGCCGTGGTGCTCCCGCAAAGCTCACAGCGAGCAGGAAGGCGGGATCGCCAAATGAACATCAGGGACCACTGGGACCGCTTGGATCCGGCCACCCGGAAATGGCTCATGGACAACCCCGGATGCCAGATCCTCCCCCGGACCCTCACCACCGTCGTCACCAGGGAGACGGGGGAAGACCTCACGGACAGCCAGCACGGCGAGAAGGTTCTCTCTCCGGAGGACCACGAGTTCATCCGTGCCAAGGCGAACGAGGGCTCGACCGCCTGAGCCAGCGCCACCGGGACCAGCGTCACGGGCCCGGCGTCACCGGAGCCAGCGTCACCGGGCGTGGAAGCCGGCGTCAGCGGGCGTGGAAGCCAGCCAGGGGCCGCGTCCAGGCTAGACGGGCGCCACGTCGATCAGGACCTTGCCCACAACACCGGCTTCCACCGCCGCGTGGGCCTCGGCCGTGCGGGGCAGGTCAAAGCGGTGCAGCGGCAGTCCGGCGTCCTCCCCCACCGGCAGTGCCCCGTCGGCTACGGCCAGATTGATGTCTTCGGCGGCAGCTCGCACCGCGTCCATGCCGACGGTGTACAGCAGCACAAACTGGTACCGGACGTTCAGGCTGAAATGCTTGCGCACGTCCAGGCTCACGGTATCCCCGCCGTTGTTGGCGTACACGGCCACCGAACCGCGGTTGCGGATCACGGCCAAATCGAGTTCGGCGTTCTGCGCCGGGGAGACCTCTACGATCAGGTCCACCCCCTCCGGCGCGATGCTCCGGATCTGTGCGGCCGCGTCGGCGTCCTTGTAGTTGACGATGTGGTGGGCGCCGGCGCTGCGGACCAGCGCAGCCTTCGCGGGGCCGCTAACGGTGGTGACCACCGTTGCGCCGGCCCATCGGGCAAGCTGAATGGCGGCGTGGCCCACCGCTCCCGCGCCTCCGGCCACGAGTACGACCTTGCCATCCAGAGCGCCGGGACGCAGCCGCCGGGGACCGTCCTCGGCGACGGTCAGCGCCCGCCAGGCGGTGATGGCCGGAACACCCAGGCTCGCACCGACGTCGAACCCCGCGCCGGCGGGAAGGGCAAAAACGTGCTCGGCCGGCAGAACTGTGAATTCCTGGGCCGTCCCGCCGTCCGCCCTCTGGTAGGCGGCCAGCGCCACCCAGACCGGGTCCCCCAGCTGGAACCGGTCAACGCCGGCGCCCAGGGCGTCCACCGTGCCCGCCCCGTCCTGGTTGGGCACGACCTCCGGAAACGGGAGCGGGCTGCCGGCGGTGGCGCCCCGGCGTGACTTCCAGTCCGTGGGGTTCACCGCGGAGACCGCAAGACGGACCCGCACCTCCCCCGGACCGGGGTCGCGGACCTCCCGGTCGACCAGCTCGAGAACCGACGGATCACCAGTGGCGCGGTACACAATAGCTTTCATACCCAGACCTAACGCGTGCGGTTGCCGGAAATTCCCGTCCCAGCCGGGCACCAGGGTGCCACTGCGGGGCGCCGGGTGCTTGACGGCCCGGTGCCGGGCTCGTAGGTTCGGAGTGTTCGACGCCGGGAGGTCCTCCACCCGCGGGCCCCGCACGGCGTCCGTGGGTCATCGGTCGTCCCGGACCGACCCCGCCGAGAAAGGACCGTCCCCACCATGGCGATCAGTGACATTGGCCCCCGGCCCGCTTCCTTAGACGTGGACACCGTGACCACTGAGAACGCCTACTCCGCCGATGCCGCCAGGGATGGAGCCGGGAGTAAGTACGACCCGCCGGGCTGGACGGAACAACCGCCGGACACGGCCCCCGCCCAGCACGCAGAGAACGGGTGGCGGTCCGGATGACCCCGTCGAAAGCCCCCGCCGAGATCCTTGAGGTTGCCGGCCACGAGGTCCGCATCTCAAGTCCGGACAAGGTGGTGTTCCCCGAACCCGGGCTGACCAAACTGGACCTGGTCCGCTACTACCTGGCCGTCGCGGACGGTGCGCTGCGCGGCGCCGGCGGACGGCCCATGGTGCTCAAGCGCTTCCCGAAAGGCATCGGCGCTGAACCTTTTTTCCAAAAGCGCGTGCCCGAAAACCACCCCGACTTCATTGACACTGCCACGCTGCACTACGCCTCGGGGACGTCGGCCGAAGAGGCAGTCATCCGGGACGCGGCCGGCCTGGCATGGGTCGTGAACCTTGGCTGCCTGGACCTCAACCCGCACCCCGTGCGCGCCGAGGATCTCGAGCACCCTGACGAGCTCCGCGTGGACCTGGATCCGATGCCGGGGGTCGACTGGTCCCAGATCGTAGACGTCGCCTACGCGGCGCAGGAGGTGCTTGACGACGTCGGGCTGGTGGGGTGGCCGAAAACGAGCGGCTCACGCGGCCTCCACATCTTGGTGCGGCTCGCGCCGAAGTGGACCTACCGGGACGTGCGGCTCGCAGCCGAGACCCTCGCCCGCGAGGTCGAGAACCGCGCCCCCGGCCTTGCCACCGCGCGGTGGTGGAAGGAAGAGCGCGGCGAGAGCGTCTTCGTCGACTTCAACCAGAACGCCAAGGACCGCACCGTGGCGTCGGCCTATTCAATCCGTGCCCTGCCCGACGCCCGGGTCTCGACACCGCTCAGCTGGGAGGAAGTACGCTCCGCACGGCCGGAGCAGTTCACCGTAGTGACGGTTCCGGGGCGCTTCGCCGACGGCGGCGACCCGCACGCCGGGATTGACGACGCCGTCGGCTCCCTCGACGGGCTCCTCGCCCTCGCGGCCGAGCTCGGCCCCGCCGAGAAACCGCCCCGCGGTGTCGACGGCTCCGGCCGCAGGCAGTCAGTCATGCCCCTCATCGAAGTGGCGCGCACCAAAACCAAACCTGAGGCACTGGCGGCCCTCGAGGAATGGAAGACCCGGCATGGGGAGGCCGCACGGGCACTACATCCCGCCGACGCCCTCGTTGACGGGATGCGCGGGTCCAGTTCGCTCTGGTACCGGGTCCGGGTGAACCTGCAGCACGTCCCCGACCAGCAGCGTCCGCCGCAGGAAGAACTCATCGCCGACTACGACCCTTGGGCAGGCAAGGAATGGCCGGGGCGCACACGGACTTGACGCCCCCGCCGGCGCCCCGTTGCGCCCCAAACCGGCCGCACAAGTAGAAACCAAGTGGTCCGGCGTAGCTTTGGCCTCTGAACTCCGGTAACGACCACCCGTGACCGGAGCCGGCGAAGGTTCCTAGGATGCAATGTGGGCCGCCGGGGTCCTGCTGCCGGTGACAGGAATCGGGGTCGGTCAATGAATCAGGGAAAGCTACTCGCCCTGGCCTGCCTGACGCTCGCGTTGCAGGCCGGTCCGGCCCTGACCGCAGCGGCCCAGCCGGAAGACCCCGCCCGGCACGGGCCGGCTGTCGGCAATGACGTCTCCTGGCCGCAGTGCGACGGTGAACTGCCGGACCCGCTGGGCTTCGCCGTTATCGGCGTCAACGGCGGCCGGCCGGAGACCACGAATCCATGCCTGGCCGCACAACTCACCTGGGCCGGCGGCACCGCCGCGGCCATGGCCGGGACGCCGGTTCCGGTGTACGTCAACACGGCCAACCCGGGCCCCGACGGGTCGGGGTGGTGGCCCGCGTCGAACAGCTACGGCGGAAAAGACATCACCAACCCGTACGGCATGTGCGACGGCGCCTCCACTGCAGCATGTGCCTACCTGTACGGCTACGCCATGGCCTTCGACGACGTCAATTCCCGCGGCGTCCCCGAGCCGGCGCACCGGGTGTGGTGGCTGGACGTCGAGACCGAGAACAGCTGGTCATCCGACACCGCGGCCAACACAGCCGATCTGGAGGGCATGACCGCGTACCTGCACAGTATCGGAGCGGAGGTCGGGCTCTACTCCACGGCGTACCAGTTCGCTGTCATCGCCGGCGACGTCGGCCCGGCCAGTATCCTGTCCACGCTGAAGGAGTGGATCCCCGGGGCGGACTCGACGGCGTCAGCGCTGGCGGCCTGCGCTGACCCGCCGCTGGCACCGGGCGCGTCCGTCGTGCTGGTGCAATACGTGGAAGCAGACCTCGACTACAACGTCGCCTGCCCGGCTCCCGCACCTCCGTTGAAGCCCGCCGGTACCTCCACCGCGCCGGCAACGGTTCCGCCCAAGGTGGTGCTCCCCGCTCAGTCCCTGCCGCCAGGACGCACGCCGCGCAACGTCAACTGACGCCCGCTACGCCGTCGGCCTACCTTCTCAGCCGTTCGCTGCCACGGCGCGGATCTCGTCCGCGATGGTCTTGCCCAGCAGTTCGGTGCTGCCGCTGCCGCCCAGGTCCGGGGTGAGCGCTTCCCCGCCCCGTGCCAGGACGTTCTCGAAGGCCTGCACGACCGCGGCAGCAGCGGCACCCTCGCCGAGGTGCTGCAGCATCATCGCCGCACTCCAGATCTGGCCGACCGGATTGGCGATGCCCTTGCCCGCGATGTCCGGCGCTGATCCGTGCACCGGTTCGAAAAGGCTCGGGAACCGGCGTTCGGGGTTGATGTTGCCGCTAGGCGCGATGCCGATGGTGCCCGTGCAGGCAGGCCCCAGGTCGGACAGAATGTCGCCGAAAAGGTTGCTCGCAACGACGACGTCGAACCTTTCCGGGTGCAGCACGAAGTTCGCCGTGAGAATGTCGATGTGGTAGCTGTCGGTCCTGACGTCGCCGAAGTTTTTCGCCATCGCTTCGACCCGTTCGTCCCAGTACGGCATGGTGATCGAGATGCCATTGCTCTTCGTGGCGGACGTCAGGTGCTTCTTGGGGCGGCTGTCGGCGAGGTCGAACGCGTACTTCAGGATGCGGTCAACACCGGTCCGGGTCATCACCGTTTCCTGGAGGACAGTTTCCCTGTCGGTGCCTTCGAACATCCGCCCGCCGATGCTGGAGTACTCACCCTCGGTGTTCTCGCGGACGACGTAGAAGTCAATGTCCCCGGGGACCCGGTCCGCCAGCGGGCTCTTGACGCCGGCGAGCAGTTTCACCGGCCGCAGGTTCACGTACTGGTCAAAGTGCCGCCGGAACTGCAGCAGACTGCCCCATAACGAGATGTGGTCCGGGACGGTGTCCGGGGAGCCGACGGCGCCGAAGAAGATGGCATCGAAGCCGCTGAGCTGGTCGAACCAGTTGTCGGGAAGCATCTTCCCGTGTTTCAGGTAATATTCGCCGTTGGCAAAGTCAAAGGCGGTGGTCTGCAGCGTGAAATCGAAGGCTTCTGCCGCCGCTTCCAGGGCCCGGAGGCCTTGCGGAACGACTTCCTGGCCGATTCCGTCGCCGGCGATCACGGCAATCTTGTGCGTCTGGGTCATCGGGATACTTTCTTGTCGGGCGTGGTGCCAGCCTGCCGGATCCAGCAACTGCGGATCACCTTCTGAGACACCAGTGTAGGGATGAAGAGGCTGGATCCTGACGTCGCCAACAGCGCCTTAGGCATCCTGCTGGGTGCTGGCGTAATAAGCGGCGGCCATATCCTGCTTTGACCGGCCCTGGGAAGCGACCCGCGCCAGCCGTGCGGCAGACGCTTCGGCGCCGTCGAGCCGGAGACCGTGCTCGCGGGCGGCGTCGAGGATGAGGCGGGCGTCCTTCAGGGAGGTGTCGACCGCGAAGGACGCAGGTTCCAGCCGGTCTTCGAGGACAAGGCCCGCCTTGGCCCGCAGGAACGGCAGATCGAGGCCGCCGCCGTCGATCAGGTTAAAGAACTGCTGGGGCTCCACCCCGAGTGCCTCCGCCAGGGCCAGGATTTCGCCGGCAGCGTTCGACGCAGCGATGACCCAGCTGTTCACCACTAGCTTGAGCCGAGCGGCCGAGCCCGCGGACGGATCCTCACCGGTCCAGACGGTCCGGGCGCCGATTGCGTCCAGAACCGGCGCTACGCGCTCACGCACCGCCTCGGGTCCGGCCGCGATGACCAGAAGCTGCCCTGCCTCGGCAGGCTCACGGGTACCGGAAACAGGCGCCTCCACCAGATCGAGGCCCACCACCTCCGCCAGGGCGGCGAGGGCGGCGACGTCGTGTACCCCGACGGTGGTGGACTGCACCCATGCGGTGCCCGGGCTCACTCCCGGGGCTGCCTGCCGGATCACCTCGGTGACGGCTGCAGCGTCGTACAACATAGTCACAACCACCTCGGCGCCGGCGACCGCCTCGGCCGGGGACGAGGCAACCTGGGCCCCGGCGTCGGCGAGCGGGGCGGTCTTGGCCTGGTCCCGGTTCCATACCCGGACCTCGTGGCCGGCCCGCAGCAGGTTCCGGGCCATGGCGGCCCCCATGATGCCGGTGCCCAGTACCGCGACCGTGCGTTGCGTGTTCATCCTGTCGTCCTTTCGATCAAGGTGAAGGCCGGGTGAGTGGACCCGGCCCGTCATTGCAGCCCCTATTCCTCCATTCATTCATCTCAGCAGACGACCGCCAAAAAACGGGCCTGCTTCACCGGCAAGTCCTGCGGCGGCTGATCAGACGGGCCTGCTGAACCGCGGTTCCGCTGGACCCTTGCGGTGCCCGGTGGCGTTTGTAGACTGGGCCTGGGTCCACCCGCCGGGGCCCGGGATGGGAGTGACATGCCCACTTTTCAGGAACTCCACCACGCTGGCAGCCCTTTGTTGCTGCCCAATGCATGGGACGTGGGAACCGGCGTGGCATTTGCCGCGGCGGGTTTCCCCGCCATCGGCACCACCAGCTTCGGGATCGCCGCAAGCGCCGGCTTGCCGGACGGCGGCCGGTCGAGCAAAGCGGCGACGGCCGCGCTGGTGTCGCAGTTGTGCCGCCTGCCCGTGCACATCACGGCGGACATCGAGGACGGGTACTCCGATGACCCCGCCGAGGTTGCCGGCTTCGTAGCGCACCTGGCCGACCTGGGGGTGGCCGGGATCAACCTGGAAGACAGCACGGCCGGGCACCTGGTCGATCCGGCAGCCTTTGCCGACAAGGTTGCCGCCGTCAAGCAACGCAGCCCGGCCGTCTTCGTCAACGCCCGGGTCGACAACATCTGGTTCGGCGAACAAGCGACGGTGGATGCCGTGCTGCTGCGCGCCGGGGTCTACGCCGACGCCGGCGCGGACGGGATCTTCGTGCCCGGACTCGTGGTCCCGGAAGACATCCGGAACATTACCGCCGGCGTGGGACTGCCGGTCAACGTGCTGGCTCACCCGACGCTGACGGTCGCCGATCTGGGTGAACTGGGGGTCCGGCGGGTCAGTTCCGGCTCCCTGCCGTACCGTGCGGCGGTTGACGCGGCGGTGAACGTCGCGACCGCCCTCCGCGACGGCAGGCAGACGCCGGCTGCGACGTCTTACTGGGAGATGCAGGCCCGTCTCGTGTCATTCGGCAACAGTCCGCGCCCCGCCCCCGGAGACGACGCCCGCGGCGCCGACGGCGGCGGGGACGACGGCGGCGGGGAGGGGGACCGCGGAGCCTAGTGCCGTAGCTACGCCCGGGACCTGCCCTGGACAAAGTGGATGATCAGGACGATCACGGCAATCACCAGGAGCAGGTGGATAAACCCGCCGCCGATGTTGCCGATCAGGCCGAGAAGCCACAGCACCGCGATGATGATGGCGATCCAAAGCAACATGAGAGTCTCCTTAGTACGTTCTGGGACACGCTGGTACTTTCCCCGGCAGCGTTCGCGGTACCGGTCAAGGTCCACTCGGATGTCGCCTGGTGCCGCTTACCCTATGCCAGGACCGGGACTTTGGGAATGGACTGGCTGGGCGGGACGGAACTCCCGTAACTAGCGCGTTCGGGCGGTCCCGCCTACAGTGGGACCACCCATGGCAGACCGGCGGAAGGAAACTCGGTGGCAGCGCTGGCTCGACTCGCGGCAGTTTCGATCGATTGCCCAGATCCCGCCGTCCTGGCGGACTTCTACCGCCGGTTGCTCGACGCGGAGGTGTTCTATGAGTCCGCGGATTTCGTGGCCCTGAAGGGTGCCGGGATCATGCTGACACTTCAACGGGTCGACGGTTACGTTCCCCCGGTGTGGCCCGAAGGGGGCGTCCCGAAGCAACTCCACCTTGAATTTGCTGTCACAGATCTTGAGGCAGCGGAGCGTCAGGTTCTGGAGTTGGGCGCCCGCCGGGCGGACCCGCAGCCTAACCCGGACCGGTGGCGCGTACTGCTTGACCCGGCAGGCCACCCCTTCTGCATCATGCACCCCATTCCGGGCGCGTAACAGGCCGGCGGGACAGTCCAAAAAACGGACGTCGCCCCCCCGGCTACGGGATCAGTACTGGCCCTTGATGACGAAGTAAGAGCCGCGAATAACGCCGGCCAGTTTCGATTTCTGGCGGGCGAATTTGAACCGGGCCGCCAATTCTTCCGGGATCTCCATGCCCTCAGCGAGTTTGAACCCGACCGCCCTCTTGCCGCCGTCGTCGATGCTGTACATGACGTTGACCGCTAAACCGGACTCATAGAAAACGTAGGCCATGCTCAGGCCGTCGACTTCGAAGGCGGTCGCCTCCAGCGGGCGCGACGCCAGAACGATGTCGCGCTCTTCCCTGAGTATGCGGCTCACCCGGTCAACCACGTCCGGAACGTCGCCGGCGGGGTGCACGGTGAAGACGTGGCCGTACTTATTGCGGTAATAGCGGGCCTCGTTGGCGCGCAGCCCGGCGAGAGCGTCAGCGACAGGAGACGACTCCACCCCAACGGTCGAAACTTTCTCATAATCAACGATGTACGGCATGCACCCTCCCTTGCTGAAGCCCGGTGGCACCTATGCTAACGCTCCGGGCCCGGCGCGCTCCTTCGCCTGCCTAGAACTCGGTCGTGCCCCGCAGCCGGCGCGGGCGGCCGTCCGGGTCCATGATGAACCGGCTGATCGGATCTGCCCAAAGACGCTGGCGCGGTGACACGGGTTCCGGATTGTGCCGGCGCGCCTGGCCAGGCGGCCGGGGCGGGCGGCGCCCGGCTTCGTGCCAGCGGTCGACAGCTTCGGCGGTGGCGTTCCACAGGTCCAGCCCCGCCGCCGGATCCTGAAGTCGAGGATCGCCCTGGTCCAGGCCCAGGTGTTCGGCCCAAAGCTGGAGCCGCAGCCCGCGGGCCAAGGGCGCGGAAGCTTCGCGCCCCGTCCCTTCGCCCTGCGGTTCCCCGCCGCCGGCAGAGGTGTCGAAGACGGCGCAGGTGAGCTCGCTATCGGTGGTCCAGGAGCGGCGGTTGAAGTTGTCTGAACCGCAGGTAAACCAGGTGTCGTCGATGATGCAGATCTTGGCGTGGACGTAGATCGGGGTTCCCTTGCTGTTCTCCAGGTCAAACACGCCGACCCGGCCGGGAGCAGCCTCGCGGAGTTTCCTGATGGCGCGCAGCTGCCCGATCCGCTTCGGCGGCCCGCTGACAGGCCCATCGGAGTCGGGGTAGCGCGGCACGACGGCGATCACCTTGAGGTCCGGGTTCCGCTCAAGGGCCTCCGCGATCCCGGCCGCGACTTCGGGCGACCAAAGGTACTGATCCTCGATGTAGATCAAGGACCGCGCGCGGGAGAAGGCTTTCGCGTAGGCGCGGGCGATGCTGCGCTCCCCCTCGGGCGCGAACGGGAACGGCGGGTGTTTCACGCCGTAGGTGCGCAGCAGCTGCACGGCATGAGGTCCGACCGGTGGCGGCGGTGGCGCAGCGGCCGGCAGCGGTTCGGGGTGCCGGGGCATCCGGGCCAGGCGTTGCAGCAGCATCCGGTAAGGGGTATGACGGTCCAGCGGATGGGGGTCGTTCCACCGCTCGGCGAACACCGCCAGCACGTCAGCCACGACGGGGCCCCGCAGTTCGAGCGCTGCGTCGTGCCACGGGGGCCGCTTCCCGTACCGGGGATCCATGTCCACCGCTTGCGGATCGCCCGCGTGGTCGGCGTCGTCCCGGCGGCTGTGGGACAGGTCAATCCCGCCCACGAAGGCAACGTCGCGCGACGGGTCGTCGCGACGGCGGATGACGAACAGCTTCTGGTGGTGCGAACCGAACAGGCGCACCCGCTGGTCCAGCAACACTTCCCCGCCGGCGTCGTTGATCTGCCGGCTGAGGAGCTCGTTGGAGCGGCCACTGATCGGGGCCGACACCCGCTCACCATGGGATCGCCAGACAAGGCCGCGCACTTCCACTCCGGCGCGTGCCGCTCCCGCCAGCACGTCACCGATGGACGGTCCGTCCGGCAGCAGCCGCTGATCAGCGTCACCGCGCCAGTCAGTGAACCAGACGCGGTCTCCCGCCTGCAGGGTGGTCAGCTCCTCATGGAGCCGGGCGAAGTAGGCCGCGCCGTGAACCAGGGGCCGCACCAGATTGCCCTCCGACCAGCCCGGCGACCCGGTGCCGCCCGCTTGCACGTCGGTGGTCGGGTTCCCCCGCTCCGCGCGGTCCAGGAACCATGTACCCACGTCGCTGTCCATTCGGTGCACTCTACGGGACCCCGGCGGAAACCCTGTGAGCGGCTGACCCGTAGGGGCAGAATTCCTCTTGGCTTCGTCTATATCGGGACGTATCGTTGACTATCGTTCGTGACTCGAAGAGGAGGGCATGATGCATAATTCACATCCCGCAGGCGGATTCGGCGGTCCCACGATCGACGGCATGTGGCGGGCGCGTTGAGGAGTTGCGTTCCCGGTTTGAGAAGCCGTCCGGCACCCGCGCCGGGCGCGGCGAGGTGCGGTCGGCGATACTGGCTCTGCTCGCGGAGCGGCCGATGCATGGTTACCAGATCATCCGGGAGATCGAGGAGCGCAGCAGCGGCAGCTGGAAACCGAGTGCCGGCTCCGTTTACCCGACGCTGCAGCTGCTGGCCGATGAGGGGTTCATCCGCGCCGAGGAATCCAACGGCCGCAAAATCTACTCACTGACCGAAGCCGGCCGGGAGGAGGCCGCAGGCTCCGACGCGTCAGCACCCTGGGAGGTCCCGGGCCCGGCGGCAGGAGGGTTCGCGGCATTGCCCAAGGCCGGCCTCGAGCTCGCGCAGGCCGCATCACAGGTCGGCCGCACAGGGTCACCGAAGCAGGTGCAGGAGGCCGTCAAGGTGCTCGACGAGGCACGCCGCCGGCTGTACTCCATCCTCGCCCAGGACTGACGGGGGTGCCGTCGGTTCGCCGGCGCCGGGCAGACCCGGCAGCCGGCACCGGAAGCACCCGCGCGCGTTACCGCCGCATCCTGCGCTTCGCCGCGTGGCAACTCGCGGTGACGTGGTGGTTTGAGCTCCTCCTCCCCCGCATCGGGCTGGCCAGGATCGCCGAACGCACCCGGGCAAGGAGGATGCGGCGCTTCGCGCAGCGCTTCCGCGTGCTCGCCGCGGACCTTGGCGGTCTGATGATCAAGGTCGGCCAGTTCCTGTCGTCCCGGCTCGATGTGCTCCCGCCGGAGATCACTGCCGAACTGGAAGGACTGCAGGACGAAGCGCCTCCCGTCCCGTTCGCCGCGATCCGTGACCTGGCCGAAGCGGAGCTGGGCGCGCCGCTGGATCTGGTGTTCGCCGCCGTCGAGGAGAAGCCAATCGCGGCAGCATCCCTCGGGCAGGCGCACCGGGCACGGCTTCTTGGCACCGATGCCGCGGACACCGGCCTCGACACTGTGGTGGTGAAGGTACAGCGGCCCGGCATCGAAGCGATCGTCGACGTCGACCTCGCCGCGCTGCGCAAGGTGGGCGGCTGGCTCAGCCATGTGCGGCTCGTGTCCAAGCGGGCCGACATGCCCGCGTTGGTGGAGGAATTCGCCCAGACGAGTCTCGAAGAAATCGACTACCTCCATGAGGCGGAAAACCTGGAGCGCTTTGCCGCTGATTTTAACGGCGACGGCAGGGTGGCGGTGCCTGAGGTCGTTTGGGAACGGACGACCCGGCGCGTGCTCACCCTCGAGGATGTCACCGCAATCAAGATCACCGACGTTGCGGCGCTTTCTGCGGCGGGCATCGACCCGGCGGAAGTCGCCCCGGTCTTCGCCTCTGTCATGTTCGACCAGCTGTTCACGAACGGCTTTTTCCACGCCGATCCGCATCCGGGCAATATGTTCGTCACGCCGACAACCGATCCGGCCGCGGAGCACCCCTGGAAGCTGACTTTCATCGACTTCGGCATGATGGGCGAGGTTCCGGCCGGAACCCGCAGCGGCCTGCGGAAACTGCTGATCGCGGCGGCTTCGCGGGACGGCAAGGGCTTGGTGGCCGCCATCAGCGACGTGGGCGTGCTGGTCCCTTCCGCGGATACGGCCGAGCTCGAACGGGCCATGACGCACCTCTTCGCCCGCTTCGGCGGAATGGGCTTCGCGGAGCTCCGGGAGGTGGACCCGCGGGAGTTCCTCGACTTCGCGGAGGAGTTCGGCGACCTGGTCCGGTCCCTGCCGTTCCAGCTGCCGGAAAATTTCCTGCTCATCGTCCGGGCGATGTCACTGACCTCGGGGGTGTGCAGTTCGCTGGACCCACGGTTCAACCTGTGGGACTCCGTTGAACCCTATGCGGCACGGCTGCTGCGCGACGAACGCGGCAACATTGTGCAGGATGCCGGGCAACAGGCTCTCGACGCCGCCGGCCTGGCGCTGCGTCTGCCGAAACGGCTGGACGGGCTCATCACCCGGATCGAAGATGGTTCACTGTCGGTTACCAGCCCGCGCCTGGAGCGACAGCTGTCCCGGCTTAACCGAACAGCGCAAAGGACAACGTCGGCGCTGATCTTCGGCGCCCTGCTCATCGCAGGTGCGGTGGTCCGGGCGGACGACCCAGCGCTGGGCAGCGGGCTGATGATCGTCTCGGTGGTGCCGCTCCTGCAGGCGCTCTGGGCGGGTCAAACGCGGCGGTGAAACCCGGCCGGCAGACCCCTCGAGGGCGGGGCACGGAGGTGCGGGGTGCGGCCCGGGGCTGCTTGCGTTCTGGGCCCCGGGTTTCCTCCCGCCCGATTGATAAGTAGCCTTAGCTATATGACGCTCCAACCGGATGAGGTGATCTCTTGAACCATGACCTGACCGGAACTAACGCCAGGGATAATGAGGTACAGCGCCGCACCGAGTTGGCTGCTGCTATCGGGATGGACCCCAGGCAGCTCTGGCCGTCCTATTTCAGTGCATCCCGATGCTCGGCGCCCGACGTGCACACCCACCCCGATGGGGAGCTGGCTTTGCCGTCGCTGAGGCACCATGGGGGGGCCGGTCCCAAAACCGTGAGTCCTTACCCGGGGCACGGCCGTCGCCTGCCGGAGTTTCGAACGGCAGGGAGACCGGGCCGGCCAGCGGCCAACCGGAAGGACGCCGCCCAGGACATGTTGGCGGCGTTGGGCGCCGCCGGCAAGTTCCTGCTGAGCCCTGAAAGGGCCGAGGCAGAACGCTTGGAATCCTTGCGCGTGACCGACCTGCTTGCTACCGGCCCGGAGGAATCGTTTGACCGGGTGGTAACTGCCGCCCGGGCCTTCTTTGATGTCAGTGCCGCGTCGTTGTCGCTGATCACCGACGACGCCCAGGTTCTCAAATCCGTGGTGGGACCGCTCGAGGAGAGAACACCCCGGGACATTGCGCTCTGCACCCAGACAGTCAAGCGGAACTCGATGCTGGTCATCAATGACACGCATACCGATTCCCGGTTCGCCGCCAATCCGCTCGTCGTCGGAGAGCCGTATATACGTTTCTACGCCGGTTATCCCCTGCACGGGCCGCGCGGCTGGAACATCGGAACGCTTTGCATCATCGACCAGCAACCCAGGGCCTTCCCGCCGCCCGAGCAGCAGGTACTCCGGACCCTGGCCGCGGTCGTCCAGCAGCACATCGACGCCCGCGCATGATCCGCCGTCACAGTCTGCCCGGCTTCTCCCGGCGTCCCCGGCCCGATAAACCCGGGGCTGGTCAGGAATCGGTGTGGGACTATCCGCGGCCGCCAAAAGTCGAACCCCGCGCTGAACGGGTCGTCGTCCGGCTTGGCGGGCAGACGATTGCCGACACCACCGACGCAGTTCGAGTTCTTGAGACCAGCCACCCGCCTGTCTACTACCTGCCGGTCGACGCCTTTCCTCCTGGTGTACTGGTCCCGGTCAAGGGCAGCACCTTCTGTGAGTTCAAGGGGGAAGCCCGTTACTTCGACGTCGTCGCTGGAGCCGTCGTCGCTCCCCGTGCAGGCTGGACCTACCCCGACCCCGCCCCTGGCTTCGAGGACCTCAGCACCCGCGTCGCGCTCTATCCGGGCCGAATGGACTCCTGCGAGGTCGACGGCGAGCGGGTGACCAGCCAGGAAGGTGACTTCTACGGCGGTTGGATCACCAGCCGCATTGTTGGTCCGTTCAAAGGCGGCCCGGGCACCGCCGGCTGGTAACCCCGATAGAGGTTGCTACCGGTGATCCAGGCGGATGTCGTCCACGAGCTGCTCAATGCTGTCCGGAGTTCCTGGTCCTCTGGTGAAGAGCGAGACGGTGACGGAGGCACAGCCGGGATGGAACCGGCCACTTCCGGCAGGAATGGTCATGGTCAGCTTCTGGGTCTCCCCGGTGCAGGGTCGCTGCCCGGATCCGGCGCCCCCGTACACCGCTGCGTGATGACCGTCCTGGGTAAGGAAGACCCCCACTCCCGCCTGCGCGCCCACCTGGCACTGGTAGCTGACGCGCACCTGCACCTCTGCGCCAGAGCCGAGCAGCTTCCCGCCCCTGACCTGTAACGACTCTCCCGGGTCCGCCTGCGCCGGGGACGCGGCTGCGAGCAGACCGAGAACGCCGGCAATCACAGTGCCGGCGAGTGTCGTCAACCTGGGTCGAGGACCGGCCGGACGCCGCCCCCAAGCCGGGTTCCTCAGCGCTTTTCCCATCTGGTCCATGACTTCCTTTCTCCCCCGGCCTACCCAGTTCATGCCCCGGCCCGGGACCCGGGTAGGGACAAAAGTCCCGCCCCGCGGCTCGGTGCGCTTCAGCGCGTCCCTGTCGCTGGGGGTTTGGTTTGGGGGTAAGCTCCTGACATGGCACGGCACAGTTTTCTTCAATGGCCGGTCGTCCGGCAGTTCAGCACGGGCGACCTGCTCGGCCGCGGGCCGGCAGTAACCTCGCCGAAAACGAGCGCGATCACTCCGCGGACTGCCACGGCGGACCGCGTCGTACAGAGCGTATGCCCGTATTGCGCCGTGGGTTGCGGACAGCGGGTCTACGTCAAGGACGAGAAGGTGGTCCAGATTGAGGGCGACCCGGATTCGCCCATCTCACGCGGCCGCCTCTGCCCCAAGGGCTCGGCCAGCGAACAGCTCGTCAATTCACCGGGCCGGCAGACCAAGGTGCTTTACCGTGCGCCGCGCTCCACTGAATGGGAGCATCTTGACCTCGCCACCGCCGTTGACATGGTGGCGGACCGGTTCATCGAGACGCGCCGCAGGACCTGGCAACAGGAAGACGAGTCGGGCCGGCTGCTGCGGCGGACCATGGGCATCGCTTCGCTGGGCGGGGCAACCCTGGACAACGAAGAAAACTACCTGATCAAGAAACTCTTTACAGCTGCCGGGGCGGTGCAGACCGAGAACCAAGCCCGCATATGACACTCCGCCACGGTTCCCAGTTTGGGAGCCTCATTTGGACGCGGTGGTGCAACGCAATCACTGCAGGACATGGCGAACGCTGACTGCATCATCATTCAGGGTTCGAACATTGGCCGAATGCCACCCGGTGGGATACCAGTGGGTTGCGGAGGCGAAAGCCCGCGGAGCGAAGGTCATCCACGTCGATCCCCGGTTCACCCGCACCTCCGCGGTCGCGGACAAGCATGTCCCGATCCGGGCCGGCTCCGACGTCGTCCTCCTCGGTGCGCTCATCAACTACGTCATCTCCAATGACCTCTGGTTCAAGGAGTACGTCAGCGCTTACACCAACGCCGCCACGCTGGTCCACGAGGATTACCGCGACTCCGAGGATTTGGGCGGGCTGTTCTCCGGCTTCGACCCTGAGAAGGGGGCGTATGACACCTCGTCATGGTCGTACGCTGAACGCGACGAGCGTGGTGCCATCAATGAGCCCGGGTCCGGCACCGAGCACGGCGCCGACGCTTCGGACCGTGCCGCTGGCCACCAGTTCGGCAGCGGCGGACCGGCCCTGGAGCATGCCGAGGTGCAGCGTGATGACACACTGCAGGACCCACGGACCGTTTTCCAGATCGTGAAGCGCCACTATGCCCGGTACACCCCGGAGATGGTGGCGGACATGTGCGGTATCAAAGCCGCGGACTTCGAGTATCTGGCCCGGACCATTACGGAGAATTCGGGGCGCGAGCGGACAACCTGCTTCGCCTACGCCGTGGGCTGGACCCAGCACTCGCTCGGAACGCAGTTCATCCGGGCCGCTGCCATTCTGCAGCTGCTGCTGGGGAACATGGGCCGCCCGGGCGGCGGAATCATGGCCCTGCGCGGCCATGCCAGCATCCAGGGCTCCACGGACATTCCGACGCTCTTCAACCTGCTGCCGGGCTACCTGCCCATGCCCAGCGCCGGCCGCCACGACACCATGGGTGACTATCTGGAGGCAATCGCGTCAAAGAAACAAAAGGGCTACTGGGCGGACGCCGACGCCTATACGGTCAGCTTGCTGAAGGCCTGGTGGGGCGAAGCCGCGACAGCGGACAACGACTGGGCCTACGACTATCTTCCGAGGCTGACCGGCGCGCACGGCACCTACGAGACCGTCATGAGCATGCTCAAGGACGAAGTCGAAGGGTACTTCCTGCTCGGTCAGAACCCGGCAGTCGGGTCGTCCAACGGCCGGATGCAGCGTCTGGGCATGTCGCATTTGAAGTGGCTGGTCGTGCGTGACTTGAACATGATCGAGTCGGCAACCTGGTGGAAGGACGGCCCGGAGATCGAATCCGGTGAGCTGCGCACCGAGGACATCGAAACTGAGGTGTTCTTCCTGCCGGCTGCAACGCACGTCGAAAAGGCCGGTTCGTTCACCCAGACCCAGCGGCTGCTGCAGTGGCGGCACCAGGCCGTAGCACCGCCCGGGGAGTGCCAAAGTGAACTGCAGTTCTTCTACGAACTGGGCCAGCGGATCCGGGAGAAGCTTGCCGGTTCCACTGACGAACGCGACCGTCCGCTGCTGGATCTGACCTGGGATTATCCCCTGGACGAACACGGCGATCCGGACCCGGAGGCGGTGCTTGCCGAGATCAACGGCCGCCACCTCGATGGCCCGGATGCCGGCAAGACTCTTTCCTCGTATACCGAGCTGCGCGCTGATGGTTCGACGTCCGGGGGCTGCTGGATCTACACCGGCGTGTACGCGGACGGCGTCAATCAGGCCGCGAACCGGAAGCCTGGCCAGGAGCAGGGACCTGCGGCTCCGGAGTGGGGCTGGGCCTGGCCGGCCAACCGCCGCATTCTCTACAACCGTGCGTCGGCGGATCCTTCCGGTAAGCCATGGAGTGAGCGGAAGAAGTACATCTGGTGGGACGAGGAGCAGGGACGGTGGGTCGGAGACGACGTGCCCGACTTCCCGGTTGACCGGGCCCCGGGCAGCAAACCTGACCCGTCCCTCGGCGGTGCGGCCGCACTCAGCGGCGATGATCCCTTCATCATGCAGTCCGACGGCAAGGGCTGGTTGTTCGCGCCGAAGGGCCTGATGGACGGGCCCCTTCCCACCCACTACGAGCCGCAGGAATCGCCGGTCGCCAACGCGTTGTACCCGCAGCAGCAGAACCCGGCGCGCCTGACCTACCCGCGTAAGGACAACCTCAGCGCACCCAGCGCCGGGACCAGCGGTGCTGGCGTGTACCCCTACGTCTTCACCACGTACCGGCTCACCGAGCACCACACGGCTGGTGGCATGAGCCGCTGGTTGCCGTACCTCTCGGAGCTGCAACCGGAGATGTTCTGTGAGGTTTCCCCCGAGCTGGCGGCCGAGCGCGGTCTTGAGCCGTACGGGTGGGCGACGATTGTCTCGGCCCGTTCCGCCATCGAGGCGAAGGTGCTTGTTACCGAACGGATGACTCCGCTGACTGTCGGCGGCCACACGGTGCACCAGATCGGGCTGCCCTACCACTGGGGTGTCGGGAAGAACGCCGTGGTCAGCGGTGACGCGGCCAACGACCTGCTGGGCGTGACGCTGGACCCCAACGTGCAGATCCAGGAATCGAAGGTCGCCTCGTGTGACATCCGGCCGGGGCGCAGGCCGCGGGGTCCGGAGCTGCTTGCCTTGGTTGCTGAGTATCAGGCACGCGCCGGGGTGACGGTCGACACCGGGAACACTGCGGTGACCGATCCCGAGGCGGAAGGCCTCGAGCCCGGTCCCAGTAATGACCGCCGTAGCGACCGGGGGGCGCAGTGATGAACGTGACTGACGCTGTCCCGGGTGCACCACACTTTGCCACGTCCGGACAGCCGACGCCTGTCGGCATCGCTCCGGACACCGACTCCACCTTGGAGGACTAGATGGGCCAGCTGGCCGGACCAACCGACCCCACCGCCGATGCCCACTGGGAGCACAACCATCCGCGCAAGGGGTTCTTCACTGACACCTCGATCTGCATCGGCTGCAAGGCGTGCGAAGTTGCCTGCAAAGAGTGGAACCACAACCCGCAGGACGGAAACCTCGAACTGCTCGGGTCCTCCTACGACAACACCGGATCGCTGGGTGCCAGCACCTGGCGGCATGTCGCCTTCATCGAACAGGGCCAGGAACGCATTGCCGAGGCACGGGAATCAGGCCGCGCCCTGGTCAGCCTGGGTATGCCGCGCATCGGTCCTCCGACCCTGCCCGCCGTGACGGACCTCGCAGACGCCGATACCACCCCGCCGGACACGGCAGACTTCCGCTGGCTGATGTCCTCTGACGTCTGCAAGCACTGCACGCACGCCGGATGCCTCGACGTCTGCCCCACCGGCGCGTTGTTCCGCACCGAGTTCGGCACCGTGGTGGTCCAGGACGACGTCTGCAACGGCTGCGGAACGTGCGTGGCCGGGTGCCCCTTCGGCGTGATCGAGCGCCGCAGCAACGGCACGGTGAAGGTCGCCGGCAGCAGGGAAGAACAGCACGACAAGCATGCCGACGTCCCCAACGCGGGCGTCGCGCAGAAGTGCACGCTGTGTTACGACCGGCTGGTGGCCGACGAGACGCCCGCCTGCGCGAAGGCCTGCCCGACGACGTCCATCAAGTTCGGCGACCATGACGACATGGTGGAGACGGCCCGGGAACGGGTCGCCGACCTGCACTCAAAGGGCATGACCGAAGCGCGGCTTTACGGCGCCAATGAACTCGACGGCGTCGGCGGAACCGGTTCGGTCTTCCTGCTGCTCGACGAACCCGAGGTCTACGGCCTTCCGCCGGACCCGCGGGTGCCGACCGCCGATCTGCCGAAGATGTACCGGCAGGCCGGCTTGGCGGTAGCGGGCATGGCTGCCGCCGCCGCGGTGGCTTTCCTGGGGGCGCGCTCGTGACGCTTTCAGAATTCGACAGCTTCCGGCCAGCAGAGCCTGCCCGGCGCCGCCGGGAGGGAGGCAAACGTGGCACCGGCCGCCGCCGTGACAACGGTGACGGTTCCCGCGAGATGCCTATGGTTCCGGAGCCTGAGTTTAGCTCCTACTATGGCCGTCCGGTGGTCAAGCCGGCGCCGTGGGGCGACGACGTCGCGATTTACTTGTTCCTTGGCGGGGTCGCGGGCGGTTCGGCGCTGCTTGGCCTCGGCGGCCAGCTGACGGGGCGGCCGGCGCTGCGCCGGAACGCCCGGCTGAGTTCCTTGGCCGCAGTGAGTCTCGGTGCCGTGGCCCTGGTGAGGGACCTGGGCCGGCCGGAACGTTTCCTGAACATGCTGCGGACCTTCAAGGTGACCTCGCCGATGAGTGTGGGGTCGTGGATCCTCAGCGCCTTCAGTGCCGGCACGGCCGTCTCAGCGGTCGCTGAGATCGACCGGATGATCGGCGCGCGGTTGCCGCTGGGTCCCCTGCGGACTGTGCTGAGGGCCGTGGAGGGACCGGCCGGCTTTGAGGCCGCGCTGTTTGCCGGGCCGCTGGCCGCGTACACGGCGGTCCTGCTCGGCGACACCGCAACCCCGACGTGGAACGCCGCGCATGAGGAACTGCCCTTCGTTTTTGTGAGCTCGGCGGCCCTCGCCTCTTCCGGGCTCGCCATGATTACGACTCCGGTACGGGAGGCGGGTCCGGCCCGGACGCTCGCCGTGCTCGGCGTCCTGGGCGACGTGATCGCCATGCGGGTCATGGAGCACCGGATGGACCCGGTAGCGGCCGAGCCCCTGCACCAGGGGAAGGCGGGGACGATGCTGAAATGGAGCGAGCGGCTCGCGGCCGCCGGCGGCCTGGGCACGCTGCTGGGCGGACGGAACCGGGCCGTGGCGGCAGCGTCCGGACTGGCACTGCTGGCCGCCTCGGCGCTGACCCGGTTCGGGGTGTTCGAAGCGGGCCTGGCCTCGGCCAGGGACCCGCGCTACACGATCGAACCGCAGAAGAACCGGCTCGCCGCCCGCCGGGCCGCCGGCATCACCGGCGATTCGATCACCACCGCCGTCTGACCGGCCGGCCCTAATTCAGCGGGTCAAAGGGTTCAGCGGATTTCGATGCCCTGGCCTGCGTCGGTGTGGCCGATGACCGGATAGCCGGGCACCTCACCGACGACGAGCAGTCCGCCGGAGGTCTGGGCATCGGCCAGCAGGAGCAGGTCGTCCTCAGTGACGCCGGCGGCGGCCCGGAGGTGCGGGCGCACCCAGTCGAGGTTGCGCCGCGTTCCGCCGGACACAAAGCCGTCCCGCAATGCCTCCCGGGCGCCGTCGACCAGGGGTACCGCCCGCCGGTCGATCACGGCCCCCACTCCGGAGGCGCGGCACATCTTGTGCAGGTGCCCGAGCAGGCCGAAGCCCGTCACGTCCGTGGCGGCAACGACGCCGGCCAACACCGCTGCTTCGGCGGCATCACGGTTGAGGCGCGTCATGGTCGCCACCGCTTCGGCGAACACCTCGCCGGTCTGCTTGTGCCGGTTATTGAGCAGCCCGACGCCGATCGGTTTGGTGAGCGTCAGCGGCAGCCCGGGCAGGGCGGCGTCGTTGCGCAGCAGCCGGTCGGGATGGGCGACCCCGGTGACCGCCATGCCGTACTTCGGCTCCGGATCGTCAATGGAGTGCCCGCCGAGCACCGGGCAGGCCGCCTCGGAGGCGACGCTGAGCCCGCCGCGGAGCACTTCAGTCATCAACTCCATTGGCAGCACGTCACGGGGCCAGCCGACGAGGTTGATCGCCATGATCGGGCGGCCGCCCATCGCGTAGATGTCCGAGAGCGCGTTCGCGGCGGCGATCCGTCCCCAGTCAAAGGCGTCGTCCACGACCGGGGTGAAGAAGTCTGCGGTGGAGAGTACCGCGAGGTCGCCGCGCACCAGGACGGCCGCAGCGTCGTCGCCGCTGTCCAGACCGACCAGCACGTCAGCGCCGGGCTGGCCGGTGAGGCCGCGGACCGCTTCTTCGAGTTCGCCGGGCGGAATTTTGCACGCACAGCCGCCGCCGTGCGCGAAGCCGGTGAGCCGGACAGCGCCGTGGGCGTCGTCTTGAAGTTGCGGACTGATCAGTTGGGCCTCATTCACTCCCTTAGGGTACCCCGGAGGCAATCTGCTAGATTTGAACGCGGTGGCGTCCGGGTCCTGGTGGGCCCCCCGGTCTTCAAAAACCGGTGAGGCTGAGTATCTCGGCCTGGCGGGTTCGATTCCCGTCCGCCTCCGCCAACTACCGGCGCCCAGGGCTGCGCAAAGAGGAGAAACCGTGGACCAGACCGATCCGCGCCGCCTGATCCCGCGCACCGATGACCTGCTGGCCCTTCCCGGCGTCCGGGCCGCCCGGAAGCGCCTCAGTGATCGTGTCATCCGCGACCTCATCCGGCACACCCAGGAGCAGGCGCGGCGCAGCGAACTCGCCCCCGCGCAGGTGGAACCCGCCCTGCTCGCCGCCGTCGCTGCCCGTTCGGCGACGACCCTGCGCCCGGTGCTCAACGCGACCGGCGTCGTCGTCCATACCAACCTCGGCCGTGCCCCGCTTTCTGCCGCTGCCGTTGACGCCCTGGTCGCAGCCAGCGGCTACGTCGACGTGGAGCTGGACCTGGCGACCGGCAGCCGGTCCCGCCGCGGCGCCGGGGCCCGGGCCGCACTGCTCGCCGCCTGTCCCGCTGCCGAGGACGCGCTGGTGGTCAACAACGGTGCTGCCGCGCTGGTCCTGGCGACCACAGCGCTGGCCGCCGGCCGTGAAGTGGTGGTGAGCCGCGGGGAACTGGTTGAAATCGGTGCCGGCTTCCGGCTGCCGGACCTGATCGAATCGACGGGCGCGAGGCTGCACGAGGTGGGAACGACGAACCGGACGCACCTCTCGGACTACGCCGATGCCCTCAGCCCCGCCACCGGCTGCGTGCTCAAGGTCCACCCGAGCAACTTCCGGGTGGAGGGATTCACCTCCGAAGTTCCGCTCGGCGAGTTGAGCCCGCTCGCCGCGGCGCACGGCGTCGCCCTCGTGGCGGACCTCGGCAGCGGACTGCTGGCGCCCGATCCGCACCTGCCCGGGGAACCCGATGTCGCCACCGCGCTGGCCAGCGGGGCCGACGTCGTCATCGCCAGCGGCGACAAACTGCTCGGCGGGCCCCAGGCCGGTTTGCTGCTCGGCCGCGCGGAGGTCATCTCCCGGTTGGCGCGCCACCCGCTGGCCCGCGCCGTCCGGGCCGACAAACTCGCCCTCGCAGCACTGGAGGCAACGGTCGCCGGAGAAGCACCGCCCGTGGTCCAGGCGCTGCACGCCGACCCTGACCGGCTGCGGAGCCGCACCGAGCGGCTCGCAGCGGCCCTCCAGGTACCGGTCACCGCACACGATGGCCGGGTCGGCGGCGGCGGAGCGCCCGGCGTCCCTCTGCCGGGGTGGGCGCTCCGGCTCCCCCAGGCCGCCGCCGCTCCCCTGCGCACCGGTGACCCCGCCGTGCTCCCGCGCGTCCATGACGGCTTCTGCCTCCTCGACCTGCGCTGCGTGCCCGAAGCCGACGATGACCGGATCCTCGACGCGGTACGCCGGGCGCTGGCGACCCTCGAGGCTGCAGCTGAAGTCGGGGCGGGCTAAGCAATGCATGTCATTGCCACCGCCGGACACGTCGATTCCGGAAAGAGCACGCTGGTGCGCGCGCTGACCGGCATGGAGCCCGACCGCTGGGAAGAAGAGCGGCGCCGCGGGCTGACCATCGACCTGGGCTACGCGTGGACCACGTTGCCGTCCGGCCGGGATGTGGCGTTCGTGGACGTCCCGGGCCACGAACGCTTCCTCGGCAACATGCTCGCCGGAATCGGGCCGGCACCGGTCGTGTGCTTCGTCGTCGCTGCCGACGAGGGCTGGCAGGCCCAGTCTGGTGACCACCGGGATGCCGTTGCGGCGCTGGGCATTGAGTACGGCGTCGTGGTCCTCAGCCGCGCCGACCGGGCGTTGGGGCAGGTTGCTGAGGTCCTCGCCCGGACCCGAAGGGAGCTGGCCGGGACGGGTCTGGCGAACGCGCCGGCAGTAGCTGTCTCGGCGATCGAAGGCACCGGCCTGGCCGAATTGCGCACAACGCTCGACGACGTGCTGGCCGCGGTACCCTCCCCCGCCACCACGGGCCGGGTCCGGTTGTGGGTGGACCGCTCCTTCACCATCAAGGGTTCCGGCACGGTGGTGACCGGAACACTGGCCGCGGGTACGCTCAGCCAGGGCGACCGGCTGGAGCTGTTCGGCCACGATGGCTCGCGATCCGTGGTGGTCCGCGGCCTGCAAAGCCGCGACACGTCCTACTCCTCGCTGGGTCCGGTGAACCGGGTGGCGCTGAACCTGCGGGATGTTTCTGCCGCCGACGTCCGCCGCGGCGACGCGTTGCTGACCGCCGACGCCTGGCCCGTCACGGCGGTCCTGGGGATCCAGCGCACGTCCGGGGTGGCCTACACGGATGTCCCGGAGCAGCTCATGGTGCATGCCGGAACAGCTGCCGTACCGGCCCGGTTACGTCCGTTTGGTCCTGACCATGCCCGGCTCGTCCTGGACCGGCGCCTGCCGCTCGTACTCGGGGACCGTCTGGTGCTGCGGGACCCCGGGAGCCGCTCGGTGCTGGGCGGCGCACAAGTCCTCGACGCCGACCCGCCGGCCTTGCGGCGCCGCGGGGACGGCGCCCACTGGGCGGAACGGCTCGCTGGCATGGACTCCGGCGGGGACGTGCTGGGTGAAGTGGCACGCCGCGGGGCGGTGCAGGAAGAACACCTGCGCCGGCTCGGGCTCCTCCCTGCGCAGGACGGAAATGCGCAGGACGCGGACGCCCCGGCCGGCGTCCGGGTGCTCGGCGACTGGTGGGTGCACGCCCCCGCCTTTGAGGCATGGCAGCGCCGGCTGCGAACGGCAGTACAGGCGCTGCACGAGCGCGATCCGTTGGCGCCGGGCCTGTCCGGCGGCGCGGCGCGGGACCTGCTCGAACTTCCCCATGAGGGGCTCCTCGCGCCGGTTGTCGAGGGCGCGGGTCTGGAACAGGAGGGCGGCCACATCCGGCTGCCCGGCAGCGCTGGCGACCTCGGCGCCGTCGGACTGGCGGTCACCGAGCTGGAGCGCCGGCTTACCGCGGGCGCGTTCCAGGCCCCGGAAGCCGGCGAGTTGGCCGCCCTGGGCCTGGGGGCGCGCGAACTGGCCGCCGCCGAACGCACCGGGCGTCTGCTCAGGCTGCGCGACGGTGTGGTGCTCCTGCCCACCGCGCCGGCGCTTGCGATGCGCGCGTTGGCTGGCCTGGAACAGCCCTTCACCACCAGCCAGGCACGCCAGGCACTCGGGACGACACGACGGGTCGCCGTTCCGTTGCTTGAATATCTCGACTCACGCGGCTGGACCCGGCGCCTGGACGCAGGCCACCGCACTGTGGTGCGCTGACCCGCTGATGCGCGCCAACGCCGTCGCGAGGCTACTTCCACACCCTGATGTAGTCCACTAACACGGCCCCCGCCGCACCAAACACCGGAGACCCCGCCGCATAGCCGACGTTGACGATGAGGTGGTGCGGGGCTCCGCCATCCCGGGTCGGATAGGAGTGCACCAGCCGGCCGTCGTAGTAAACGTCGTTCCTTCCGGTCATGCGGTTCACGCCGTAGACGTGGTACTCCCCCGCCCAGCAGCCGGCGATAGTCTTGTTGGCGTTGCCCGCAGACGAATGGTAATTGGAGTGCATGACGCCGCCCAGGGGTTCGGCGATGTCGTTCTCGCCGGTGGCCGGCCACGACTGGCCGGTGGTCCACCATGCCGGCCAGTTGTGGATCCCGGAGCCGCAGCGGCCCGGAAAGAGAATCCTGGCCTCGAAGTACCCGAAACCGAATTCGGCGCCGGAGTGGCCCGCAACTCCGTCCTTCGGACTGGTCGAAACGAGCGCGCCCTTGTCGGCTGCTGACATCTGCAGGCGCAGGGCGCCGCCAGCCACGCTGACGTTGCTCGAGCACGTCTGGACCAGGTTCATCACGGAGCCGGCGCTGCAGTCCTTGAACCAGTATGGCGTCCACACGGAGCGGTTCAACGAGTCGAAATTGTCCTCGAAAACCAGAGCCCACGTACCGGGCACGCCGGGAGGCGCAGGCGTCCCGGTGGCGCCGAAAGCTACGCTCCCGGACAGGACAACGGACCTGAAAGCCGCCGCAAGGCCGCCCCAGATGCTGGACTTCCTCACTTCTCTCCCTTCAAACGATGCTTCCATCGTTCAGCTCACGGGGAGACCGTTGCTGCTTCCCGCGGGTGAGGAGCGCTTCATGCCACGGAACCAGCCACCCGCCCGCACAAGGGAAGTGTGGCACCGACGGCGGGCCGATTCAAGAGGTCCCGGTTATGGGCGGTCTACCGCTCGCCGCGGCGGGTCAAGATCAGATGAACAACCCCGGACGGGGAAGGGGTCGCCTCGATGTCGAAGCGTTGGTCAAGTCCTTCGAGCCCGTTCCACAGCCGTTCACCCCGGCCCAGGACGATGGGCACCAGAACAATGTGCAGGTGGTCGATCAGGTCTGCCTCGAGGAACTGCCGAACCGTGCTGACGCCGCCGCCGATCCGGACATCCCGGCCACCGGCCAGGGCGCGGGCCTGCTTGAGCGCGGTGACGGGGTCGGCGTCAACGAAATGGAAGGTCGTTCCGCCTTCCATCTCAAGGACCGGCCGGGGATGGTGCGTCAGAACAACGACGGGCGTGTGGAAGACGGGGTTGTCGCCCCACCATCCCTTCCACTCCTCGTCCTGCCAGGGACCGCGTTGGGGTCCAAACTTGTTGCGCCCCATGATCTCCACGCCGATGCCCGTGCCCCACTGGCTCGCGAACGCCTCGTCGACGCCGAAGGATCCCTCCGACTCCCCGTGGAAGCCCATTCCGCGGAAGGTCCGTGTCTCGAAAGCCCACTCCATGAGCCGTGAGCCGGCGTGGCCGAACGGAGCATCGAGCTGCTGGCCCTCCCCGGTGCCGAAGCCGTCGAGGGAGATCGAAAAGTTGTGCACGCGGACGAGGGACATGTCATCTCCTGGGTGCTAGCCGTTGGCGCCCACTCTATGGTGATCAACCCGGCGGCTCAAGACCGGCGTGGGGAAACCGGCGTCGCCCAGCGGCGCGGCCGGGGCGCTGTTACAGCGTGGCCGTTCGCCCGGGGCTCAGTCGGCGGTGCCCGTCTTCGCGGCATAGGCCGTGGCCTGGGCCCGCACCTGGCGGATGTAGGGACTGGACTGGTTGTACGAGTAGATCGCGTCGGTCCAGCCCTGCGCGGTTGAGAGGTTCCGGCCGTGGCCGCAGAGATAGATCGCCGCGCTGAGGGCGGCGTCGTCGATATTGAACGGGTCCGCTGTTCCGTCCCCGTTCCCGTCCCGGCCTGCAAGCTCCCAGGTGGTGGGAATGAACTGCATGGGTCCGACGGCGTGGTCCCAGTGCGGGTCGCCGTCCAGGGCACCGGCGTCCGTGTCGGCGATCGCGGCGAAGCCGGCGCCATTGAGGCTCGGACCAACGATCGGACCGCTCGCCTGCCCTGCGCTGTTGAGGCTGCCGCCGCCGTACGTCCCGTGCGCGGACTCGACCGAGCCGACGGCCGCCACGGTATTCCAGCCGATCCTGCATGCCGGGGCGGCATCGTTGGCTGCGGCGGCTGCGGCAACGTAGGCCCGGAGCGCGCGGGCAGGGATGCCGGTCTGCGCGGCCGACTGGACGAGCCACTGGGCGTCCGGGTTCCCGGTGACGTTCACGGCGGTCGTGACGCCGGCGGACAACGACTCAAGTTTCACCTGCGCCTGCGGCGGCGGGGAGACGGCCCCGAGGGCGTCTGCGCCGGCCTGCCGAACTGCCCAGAACGAGAAGGCAGCGATAACGCAGAGCGCGAACAGGCCGAAAACCATAAGGCGTTTGAGACGGAGCACGGACTAATCAAACCATCCCGGGAGGTAAGCTGGCGGCCATGAACGCGAACACCATCTTCGGCTGGGCCTTCGGAGACTCCGCCCGTGACGCCGACGAGGAATATCTGGACACGCTGAGGGACGATGCGCTGAAGAACGCGCGCCAGGACGCAGCGCGCCAAGGGGTGCAGATCGATCCCGGCACGGCGGTTTTCACACTGGTCCCCGAAGGCCATTCCCTGATCGATGCGGGCGAGTCAGCGCGGGGCCGGATAACCGTGCGTTGCACCGTGCAGGTGGTGGGTCCGGGCGCCGAGGAGTTCCGCGCCGAAGGGCCCATGAACGGCTGACCGCGTGGCTGCTTTAGTCCTGTGCCGACGCTGCGCTGGGTTCCGGGGCCGCGGTGTCCACGGCGGGGCGGGCGGTGGTCAAGTTGTTCGTGGCGGGCATCGCGATAACCGCCACGACGGTGAGAACGGCGCCGGCGAGGACGGCCAGGAAGACGGCAGCGGAAGCTGAGACAACGGTGTGCGGATCGGTGTTGCCGCCCGGAGTGCCGGCGTAGATGGTGTTGGCAACCGCCCCGAAAACCGCGACCCCGATGGAACTGCCGATCGACCGGGCGAAAAGGTTGGTCCCGGTGACAACTCCGCGCTCGTTCCACTCAACGCTGGACTGGGCAGCGATGAGGCTCGGGGTGGCCACCAGGCCGAGCCCGAGCCCGACGATGAAGCAACTCGCTGCCACCAGAAGGACACTGGGCGTGGAGGCGGTGAGGGCAAGTACCGCTGTCCCGATGACCGTGACCGTGATGCCGATCAGCGCGGTCTTCCGAAACCCCAGCCGAAGATAGAACCGGCCCGATTGGGACGCGCTGATGGGCCAGCCAATCGTCAGTGCCGCCAGCGCAAGCCCGGCCAGGATCGGCGAGGTCGAGAGGGATCCTTCGAGGAACGTGGGAACGTAGGAGGTCAGCCCCAGCATGACAGCTCCGACGCCGAAGGAGATCAGTGCCGTCGTCGCCAGCAGCCGCCGGGAGACAACCCAGGGCGGCAGGACCGGCTCGGCGGCCCGGCGCTCCACGAGGACAAACGCGGCGAACAAAAGGGCTCCCCCGGCGAACACCGCAACGCTGGCGGTGGAGGCCCAGCCCCATGCCTGGCCGCCTTCCAGAGCCCCAAGAATGATCAGGGTCAGCGCGGCCGTCAGGAGGCCCGCGCCCAGATAGTCGACGCGGTGCCTGGCGCGTTCGACGTTCTCGTGGAACGTTCGGACCAGCATCCACCCTGCGAGCAGGCAGAGGGGGATGTTCACGAAGAAGATCCCGCGCCAGAAGCCCAATGCGGAAAACACACCGCCGAGCGTCGGGCCGACGACGGAGGACACCGCCCACACACTCGCGAGGTAGCCTTGCACCTTCGCCCGTTCGGTCAACGTATAGATGTCACCGGCAATCGTGATCGCTACCGGCTGGACTGCCCCCGCGCCCAGCCCCTGCAACACGCGGAAGGCGATGAGGGCCGGCATGCTCCAGGCCAGCCCGCAGAGGATCGAACCGAGCAGGAACAGCCCGATACCGGTCAGGATGATCGGCTTACGGCCGACGACGTCGGAGAGTTTCGCATAGACCGGAACGGAGACGGCCTGCGCCAACAGGTAGGCAGAAAAGAGCCACGGAAAAGACGCGAAGCCGCCGATGTCGTGCACAATCGACGGCACCGCCGTCGCGACAATCGTTGAATCGATGGCCACCAGCCCTGTCGAAAGCATCAAGGAAATCAGGATGGGGCCGCGCTTGGAGCGGAAGCCGACTCCCTCTGCAGGCGTTGTCGTCACGTAATCTCATTCCGTCGTCATCCAAGAGCTATCGGCGCAGACCCAGGCCCGCACCAGAGGCATAACTGCTTGATTCCACGAAATAGTCCCCGCTCGCGCCACCGATTCTGGCTACAAGAGCTGGGGCACTGCCTTATTTAGGAACATAGGGCGCGTACTGTTCCAGCGTTCCGTCCAGGACCGGGACGTTCAGGACGGACTTCTCCCCCTTGGCCCCCACGGTCAGGTCCGTGCGCGCGCCGGGTGGCTCGTCTGTAGTTTGCAGGATGTGGACGGCAGTGTCGAAAGGCAGCTGTCCTTTGGCCGGGACGGTCAGGTCGAGGCTGTTGTCCCGGTCTCCGATGGTTAGCTTGATATCTTCACCCGTCGGGTTGAAGACCGCACCCAGCAGCCGGCCCGGCTGGTTCTCGGCCCGCGACGCGATGGAGATGCTCCGCAGTTCGAGCCCGGCCAGATTGAGGTTGGAGCCAACGGCCACGGACTTATAGTTTTCACTGCCCGAGTTGTAGCACCCGCTCAGTGCAAGGACCGTTACAAGTGCCAGCAGGATGGTGCGAACGCAACGGATCAGTCGATTCGAGGCCATCTGACGTTCCTTCCCGAAGAATGGTGTCGAGCGTCGACAGGTTCCCTCCACCGTAAACCTGATCCTGGGGACTATCCACCCACTACTGCCACGGCAGTAACGTCACCGGACCAACCGCCGTCGAGCGGACCGACCGCGGTCGAGCGGGCGCCGTCGAGCAACCGCGGTCGAGCGGGTGGTTAGGCTGGGTGGATGGCGACAGTTATCCTCGTGCGGCACGGCCGCACCACAGCCAATGCCGCTGGGCTGCTGGCCGGCCGGGCCGTCGGCGTCCGCCTGGACCAGACCGGGCGTGACCAGGCGGCTCTGACCGGAGACCGGATCGCGGCAGTGCCCGTAGTCGGGGTGGTCTCGAGCCCTCTTGAGCGCTGCCGGCAGACCGCCCAGCTCATCCTTGACCGCCAGGCCGGCACGCCGCACGCGCCGGTCGATCCCGATCTCACCGAGTGCGATTACGGCCAGTGGCAGGGCCGCACGCTCACTGATCTCGCGGCCGAGGACTTGTGGCCGGCGGTGCAGTCGCAACCGTCCGCCGTCGTCTTTCCCGGTGGTGAATCCATGGCCGCAATGCAGGCCCGGTCGGTGGCAGCGGTTCGACGCCACGATGCGGCCTTCGAAGCCGAGTACGGGCCAGGGGCGGTGTGGGTGGCGGTGAGTCACGGCGACATCATCAAGTCGATCCTCGCCGACGCGCTCGGCATGCACCTGGACCTGTTCCAACGCATCAACGTCGGCCCCGCCTCCGTATCGATCGTGCGCTACGGCGCTAGTCGTCCCAGCGTCTATGCGACCAACACCGACGCCGGTGATCTGTCGTGGCTGTCAAAACGCCTCGATTCCGGCGATGCGCCGGTGGGCGGCGGTGCAGGCCAAACCGCGCCATGAACCTCATGTGCCTAAAATACTGACATGCCTACACGCGTTCACGACTTTGCCTGGCCCGATCGGATCGTCGTTGGCACCATTGGCCTTCCGGGGGCGCGCACGTTCTACCTGCAGGTGCGCGCAGGGACGCAGATCGTCAGTATCGCCCTGGAGAAGCAGCAATCCACTTTGCTCGCGGAGAAGATCGACGAAATCCTCGACCAGCTCATCACCGTCGAGGGCAACCCCTTCAGCGTTCCCACGAGCACTCCCATCGAACTTGTCGACAACGACCAGCTCGAGGCCGTCCAGGAGCAGTTTCGCACCGGCGCCATGAGCTTAGGCTGGGACCCAACCACGGCCCAGGTCGTCATAGAGGCCTACCCGATCACCGACGCCGATCCCGATGACGACGACGACCCGCTTGCTGAGGACGGCGATCAAGAGTCCGAAATGCTTCTGGTGCGAATGCCGGTCGGCATGGCCCGCGCCTTCGCGAAACGCACCCGTGAAATCGTGGAGGCCGGACGTCCGATCTGCCCGCTCTGCGGTTACCCCGTCGACGCCGACGGGCACACCTGCACCCTTCCCGAGGCCTGATGCCCGCGACGGACCTGGTGACCGCAGAGTTGACGCTCACCGGCCGCCTCACGACGGCGTCGAACGCTACCTTTCTGGGCAGCATCGGCGACGCGGTGGTCGTCTATAAGCCGATAGCCGGCGAGAGTCCGCTGTGGGATTTTCCCGACGGCACGCTGGCTCACCGCGAGGTGGCCGCCCACCTGGTCTCCCAGGCGCTCGGCTGGGACGTCGTGCCGCGCACCTGGCTGCGTGATGGTCCGCTGGGCGAAGGGATGGTGCAGCTCTGGCAGGAGCAGGACCCTGCCCAGGCCGCCGTGGACCTGGTCGCGACGGACAACGTGCCGGAGACGGGATGGAAACAGGTTCTCGAAGGACGAGACGAGAACGGACAGATGGTCACCCTCATACATGAGGACTCGCCGGCGCTCCGACGCATGGCGGTGTTCGACATCATCGTCAACAACGCCGACCGGAAAGGCGACCACATCCTCGCCATGACGGGCGGCCACCGGCACGGTGTGGACCATGGGCTGACCTTTCACCGCGAGCACAAACTGCGCACGGTGCTGTGGGGATGGGTGGGAGAGGCCCTGACCGCGGAGGAACGCGACGGCATCGACCGTGTCAGCGACGGGCTGCAGGGTGGGCTGGGCCGGCAGCTGGCGGACCTGCTCCGCGCCGAAGAACTCGACTCGCTCGCCGCGCGCTGCGCCCTGCTGCGCTCGGCGGGCCGGTTTCCGGCTCCGAGCGGCGGGATGCCGGCGGTCCCCTGGCCGCTGTTCTGAGGGAGCTGTTGCGACGCGGCACGAGACGCCAACCGCGTATCCGTGGCTAAACGAATATTCCGGTTCCCGAGGATGATCAGCGGTATGGCAGGGGCGTCGACGGGTCCGGCGGAATGATCTGCCGGGAACCGTTTTGATTTCCTTTGTGACCGTCTACGCTGAAACTTTCCGCTGATTCGGTTGTCACGGGGGTGCCGACGGAAACCGGCCGGTTTCGTGGAGGTGGAAGCGGCGCGGAGATGCTTTTGCACATATCGTCTATGCGATTCCATAATCTGGGGTCAAGCCAGTAACCCGTGTGACTTAGGATACGGGGCAATGGCTGGCCAAAAAGGTACCATCGCGTGGGAGGGTCGAGGAGGTGCTTATCGATTTTTCCTGCGCTATCGATGACTTCGGCCGTCATTGACGTTTTCTCGGTCCAGTTGGCTTCGACGGGGCCGCCAATGTAGTCAGTCGCGTAGTAGACGTTGCACCAGCCGACGGGTCCGATGCCCCCATTGCCCGCTGCCAAGCTCCGCAGGAGGTCGTCGCTGATCAGCGCAGGAAAGGCCCACCGATATAACTTTGCCAGCGGCGAGCCGAAGGTCACGAGCCCGATTTTCTTGTTCTTTTCCTCCGGACGGTTCGACTGTCGTGCCAAGACTGCAGCCGCAATTACACTGCCTTGTGAATGTGCCGTCATCACCACTCTGCCCCCGTTCTCGTGAAGCCACCAGATCCGTCGCGTCAGATCGGGAATGGCCTTCTCCGTGTAGGACGGCGGCGCGAACGGATGGAACGAGCGCGGGAAGAAGGTCCCGACGTCGAAGGGAGCCATCAGAATCTTCCGAAGCCTTTCTTTACGGAACGCGATTCTGACTATGCTGCCGTACAAAAAAGGAAGCAAGGCTGCGAAGAAGGTGGTTGGTCCTACCAATGCCACCGGCGGATCCTGGTGGAGAACTATAACTACAATCAGAAAAGTCAGCGTGCCCAGGAGGGCCAACCAAGTTACTGCAATTACGAACAGGGCCGCGATGATGGGAGCACTACTCCCGACAAGCTGCATTACAGCAGTCTTGCGCACCCATGGCGTGGGGCGGGGTCCGCATTTCGTTTCTTGGCCCTCGTGGCGGCCGCGATCAGGCGACCGTACCGGGCTGGAGCCTAAATCATCAAACGCCGAGTAGATCCAGCTTGCCCGGAGATCTGCTGCTGCACCAGCTGGCGCCGGATAGGTCCCGGATTCATTCTCCAAGTCCTCCGAACGTCGGTAATCTTCCGGGAGAGTGCTGGCGAGTTGCTTGGCCCTCTTCGCGGTTTCAATCCACAGCCACACGCCGGTGCCGAGGGCGAGAACCAGCGGCATCGCTGTGAAGATTACAGCGGAGATTGACGCAACCGACATGACCGCTTTAGGCACCCAAATAACCGAAGCGCCATCGTCAGGGTTGGCTGGGCCAAATCCGTACTCAACCCTTCCGAGTCCCCATGCCAGAAGTAACATAAGAGAGAGAAGAATCGCGTTAGCAAGGCCGATCGCAACCACGTTTAAGACGACGGGGGCCGCCCAGGGGAAGACATCGAGCTTGGCTCTTGCTCTGTCTCTCATGGCGCCCGCACCCGCCCCTGTAGTTTCACTCTTCAGCTGCTGTTGGCGCCACCGGGAGGCACATGCCCAGGTCTGCTGGAGGATCAACGGGACTAGAAGCGCCAGTGTAAGCCCCCACCCCACGTTGACGGACGTCACGATGCCGGGCAGCACGCCCGGCTGCTGAGCGGACACTGGCACAAGGCCGCTTGATCCGGGGTCAGCAAAGTCCACGGGCAAAGAGATGGCTGTTGTGATTGCGACGATCAGGGCCACCAGGGCTGAGACGAGCAGTCCCCGGGCAAGGTGCTCATGCGCATCATCTGCCTTAAGCACTACTAGCACGGCGGCAACGATCAATATCGAGAGGAGGGTGGTGTACTCGGCCCACACAGATGCGGACCTCAGCAGGGACCGATCCAGGTCAGCGACACACCAGCTCAGAGTCGCCGCGGACACAGCAATGCCTGCTGCCAGATGCAGGTCGGACAGGTGCCTATGCCAGCGCAGCCCCGACCAGAATTCGCTGTGGCGCAGTCCCCCCCTCTGGGCTGCAGCACATCGCTTCGACGGAACGGGATCGGACCTGCCCTTTGTCGGCGGCTGCTCTTTGGTCGGTCGCTCGATTTTTGTCGGCGGCTCGATTTGTTCATAGCGTTGCCGGGAAATACGGGCCAGGAAGAAAAAAAGAATTCCCACAGCGATCGGCGGAACGATGCCCGCCGCTAGCCGCCACCCGGGGTGTCCGTAGGGGGCCAGCACCTCCAGCGCACTCGCGACCCAGAGCTTGCTCCTACACTGAAGTTGTCCGAGGCACTGATACGCGAGCGTGTCCAAGCTAACCATCGTCACCATAACCGCGATGCTGACCGTCAGTGCCAGGGCCGCCAACCTCGCGCACCAACGGAACGCCCCGGTCGAGGGCTCTCGGTCAGCCTCGTCGACGTCAGACGTGACAAGCCGCCGTGCCGTCCACCCGGCCATGTTGGAAAGCATCGCCGGCATAAGCAGCGTCCACAATACTCGAAGCGGTGAGCGAGAGGTCAAGCCGCCCCACGAGTACGCCTCACGATGGCGCCCGTGGGCATCAGTCGTCCGATAAAACCCTGCAATACGGTCACCTGCGACCCTCGTTGGACTAAGGTCACCCAGAAGCTCCTCCGGCCGAGTGCCTCCCACGCCGTGAACGCGAATCTCCGTCAGGCCCGCTAGCTCTACCGGGACCGCAGCCAAGCCACCTGAGTCGTCTATACCGCTCATCACACCGCCTATGTCTTAGCCCGCCCATTGGGTTCAGGCTTTACCAATTCACTGCTTCTCTTTCGTCCGCTTCGAGGTCTCCCCTGAAGCGCTGTGAGCTTCACCCGAGCCATCACCCTGCACACTCAGCTAATTGACGTTTGTAGGAACGCGGCATGTTTCCATAAAAGCTGCCTCGTGGGTGCCCATCAGCAACCCTTGAAGAAGGAAGGATCCAATCGAAAAACCGTTGAAGTTTCCACGTCCACTCCGAAGGGGCAAGGCCCAATGTTGAAAGGAAAAGAGAAAGGACCTATTCCCGGCAGGGATGAAGTTGAGTGAGAACGTCCACCGGACACTTTTCGTCACCCATTCCGCTCACGAAGCCGTTACATGCCGCACCTGAGACGTGACTGCATTTGCCATTCACAGCGTGCAGGCGAAACGGGCCGAATATACCCATGTGGCCAGCCCGACATTACTGACAGGTCCGGATAAGGAGGCTTGGACCGTTATGTTCGCCCCGGGCTGGGCGAGACTACATGTCGATTCAGTTCGCCAAGCCCAACTGGCACTCACGTGACTGGGTCGAGCCTTGGAACTAGGCGCATCCAACTATGAAGGACCGCTGGTCTGCTTTTTTCCGATTTAAGTCTCCGCCTCCATGTGCCCCCATAGCTAAAGCCGCCCCAATATCTAAACTTAATTCGAGCACCGGATCGATGATGGCGTCGAGGGCTCTTCCCCAACTCTCCACACACTGGGTGGACTCATCCACAGTAAAATGGATCCTCAGGTAACTCAGTAGTGCCACAAGCCTCTGTCTGCGTTGCCTCTTGCATTTCTGCGCGGAGCACGACTTGCCTTTTAAGTGCTTCCCATCATCAGCCTAGAGATAGTGCTGGGCTGCGCTTGTCCATTGGCTTCATGACAGGCGACGCGTTTGTCATTCATGATGCAATGCCTGGAGCGTTGACGTCTGGCAATGCCGTTTTGTGCAGAGAAGAGGTGGTGGTGATGCTCCGCGACGTCAGTTCACTGTGCAAAACCATATAGTGCCGGGGGGCTAGTTAACGGACACAGCCCGCGGGACTTTCGTTCACTCCTTGACCTAGCGAACTAGTGCGCCTGTGAGGATGTCGACCATGCCTACGGCTTGGGACCGATTTTCGCACGATGGTACCTAGGTGGTTAGCGCTGCAGATCCAGGTCCTATGCTGCGGTCAGGTGACGCCATACGCACCTTCAGGGCAGACTTAGTCTCATGGCTGATTCTGAGGCAGTGACAACCCAGCGTTCGACGGTTCAGGAGTGGACGCTGGCGTTGGCGGAATCAGTAGGCTCCCCCGGCGGTGGAGCCGGGGCCGGGCTGATGCTTGCCATAGCCGCATCGCTGACATCGATGGTGGCCGGATACACCGACGCCGATGAGCAGCAACGTGCTGAACTCGACAATGTTCATTCCCGGGCCCGTTCGCTGCGGGAGGCTGCTCTGCAGTTGGCCGACGACGACGCCTCGGCATCCAAAGCTTTCGGGGCCGCCTTCCGGCTCGAACCCGGGCCCGAACGCGAGGACGCTATTCAGAAAGCCTCCGTCGAAGCTGCAAAATCCTCCGCCTTGCTCGGCGGACGCGCCATCGATGCCATCGGGGACCTGGAGTGGCTCGCAATCCACGGAAACGCAGCGCTTATCGCCGATGTGGTCGTCGCCTTCGGGGCCCTAAGAGCAGCACTGACAGGAGCCCGCACCAACGTCAGTTACGACCTGTCCACGCTGACCTCGGCCGGCGCCACACTCGAACAGATCCGCCGCGAGCACCAAGACTTGTGGGCGACGGTCAAGCACCTCAACGCCGCCCTTGACCGGATCGACAAGATCACGGCCGACATAGACCACCGGGCAGCCCCCACCGACGCCCACTGACCGGCCGCCCACCGCCGACGCCCGCCGCCGGGCGCCCCGGCCCGCCCGAGCATGTTCGGGCCTTTCGCCCGAAGTTGTTGCTGGTCAGAACACTCTTGTCCCGCTGGGCGTGATCACTCCGTCGACGGGCCGGTCGTGGCTCTCCCGCGGGACCTCATCAAGGAACTCCTCGTCGTAGATGACTGCGAATACCGCAGGGGGCTCTTCCAGAGAAGCCAGGGCCCGGTCAAAGTACCCGCGGCCCCATCCCATCCGCATGCCTGAACGGTCAACCGCGGCAGCAGGGACAAGCAGCAAATCGACGCTTTGGAAGACACTGGCTGGCACCGCCTCACCGACCATCTCCGAAATGCCGAACAACCCAACCTGCTCAGGTCCGCCCGTCGCAGGCACCCAGTCCAGCAGCCCGTCCCGTCTACTCACCGGAACGAGAACGCGCACGCCGTTCGCGGCGGCCCACGCCAGGAACGGCCGAGTGTTCGGTTCGTCTCCACCGGAGAGGTAGCAGCCCACCAAGACAGGGGCCCGGTGACGAACCAGGGCAATCAGCTGCTCCGTCAGACCAGCCTCCGCCGACCCCTGCTCCCCGACCGACCGGGCCCCGCGACGGAGACGAACCTCCGAGCGCAGTTTGGCCTTTGCATCCCTTACTGAATCATCCGAAGTCATGTTCTGACGATAGCTTCAACCGTCCCGGCTGTGTTGCCCCAGCTGCTGTCCTGCACGTTCCGCACGCGGCCAAGGCAGGCGGCCGCTCCGCAGGACACCCAGGTCAGCACACCAGCACCCACTCGGTTGTCCTCTTCTCACTCCCGCCTGAGGAGGACGTCGAGGATCTCACCGACCGCGACTTCGTCCAGACCTTCCCGGCGGATCGGCTGGTTCGGATGCAGCTCGTACGAGTTGCGGCTCCCGACCCGGCGGCGGGTCAGGTAACCGCCCTCGACCAAATCCGCCACGAGTCGGTGCGCCGCCCGCTCCTGGACCCCCACGCTTTCGGCGATCTCACGGATCCGGATGCCGGGGTGGCGCGCGACGCAGTAAAGCGCGTGCATGTGATTAGTTAGAAAGCCCCATTCAGCCATGTCTCCATAATAGCTGTCCTATACGACATGTCCCTATTGACCTGCTTGGTATAACAGCCTACCGTTTCGGGTATCGGCACAGAATGACCCACCGCCGATAGAGTCGCGGACCTGGCCGAACTGGAGAGACCCCGCCCGCCGCTGTAAAACCCACGCCCCCAGTTGGGGCGCCGGTTTTCAGCTCAAGGAAGGGCTTCTCATGGCACAACTGACTTCGTACCCGCTCGTTCTCGACGCCGAGCGTTCCCCGCGCCTGAGCCGTTGGCTGTGGCTCGTCAAATGGCTGCTGATCATCCCTCACATCTTTGTTTTGTTCTTCCTGTGGATCGTTTTCGTGGTGTTGTCGGTGGTGGCGTTCTTCGCGATCCTGTTCACCGGACGATATCCACGGGCAATATTCGACTTCAACGTCGGCGTGCTGCGCTGGACGTGGCGGGTCAGCTTCTACTCCTACAGTGCGCTGGGCACCGACGAATATCCGCCGTTCACACTGGCCGACGACCCTGGCTACCCGGCACGGCTGTCCGTTGATTACCCGCAGTCGCTTTCACGCGGACTCGTGCTGGTGAAATGGTGGCTGCTCGCGCTCCCTCACTACCTGATCGTCGGTGTGTTCACGGGAGCCGCCTTCGGCGGCTATAACCAGGTGCGTGATGGCAACGCCTGGGCGTACGGCAGCGGACTGATCGGCCTGCTGGTCTGCATCGCCGGTATTGTCCTGCTCTTCGCCGGCCGCTACCCCCGCGGCGTGTTCGACCTCCTCATGGGTATGAACCGCTGGGTGTTCCGCGTCACCGCCTACGCAGCGCTCATGACCGATCAATACCCACCGCTCCGGCTCGATATGGGCGGCAGCGAACCACCGCCCAGCGCAGACGCCCCCATCATGGTCGGGCCGAACCCGCTGCCGACGACCTAAAACCGCCCAGACAAGATCGACGTGGCGGGCACCGACAGGCCAGCAATTCGCAGCTTCACGAACCGCTTCGAACCTGAATGAACGCGGCTCCCGTCCATACTTTTCTCGTCCCCACCCCCTCCCCGGGCAGCCCGAGTCATCACAGCCCGGGAGCCACCCAGCTTTGAAGGAGTACGTCATGACGGCCAATATCCATATCAACCCGCCAGTCCGAGGACCCGACCAGCGGCGCGGAATGCAGCCGATGAGGCGGATCTCGCTGGCCGCCGGCATCCTGTACGTACTCACGTTTGTCTCCATCCCCACCCTCGCGCTCTACAAGGCGGTGAAGGATGACGCCGGCGCCTTCGTCCTGGGCGCCGGCAGCACTACGGGGGTGCAGTGGGGAGCCCTGTCCGAGGTCATCGTCGGCCTGGCCGGCATAGGCACCGCCGTAGTGCTCTATCCCGTGGCCAAGCGGGTCAGCCAAACCGCAGCCCTGGGATTCGTGGCCGCCCGCCTCGTGGAAACCTGCCTCACCTTCGTCAGCGTCGTCAGCCTGCTCACGATCCTCACCCTGCGGAACGACGTTGCCGGCACCGCCGGCACGGACTCCGCCTCACTGGTCACAATGAGCCATGGCCTCATCGCAACCTACAACTGGACATTCCTGCTCTCCCAAAGCCTCATGCCTGTGGCCTGCGACCTGCTTTTGGGCTACGTACTCTACCGCTCCGCCCTCGTGCCGCGAATCCTGCCGATCATCGCATTCATCGGCGCCCCGCTGCTCCTAGCCTCCGATGTCGCGATCTACTTCGGCGCCTACGGCGCAGTGTCCCCGATCGCCGTTTTTGCCGCACTGCCCGTCGCCGTGTTCGAACTGTCTCTGGGCATCTATCTGATTACCAAGGGCTTCAAACCAACGCCTCTGACCGCGGGCCACACATGGACCGGCAACGATTACCCCGAAACTCGGGCATCGGCTCAACCGTAACCACCGCACCGGAAGACCCCATACCCGGCCTCGAATTCCGTCAGTGAACGGACGCAGTCACAGCTAATGGCCAATGGACTAAATGCCTCCCCGTCACGCCGTGGCCTGCAATGGAATCCATGCCGCCCGGCACGAATCTTCTCAACTGGACCAACTCATCTTTGAGGGATCACGACATGACCACCAACACCCACACCACTCCGGGTTCCCGGGCTGAGCGAGGCCTGCCGGCGACAGCCTGGATCATCGGGACGTTGTTCCTTGCGGGTTTCCTGACATATGGAGTCGGCAACGCTATCGCCACCACCAGTGCAGGGTCTGCCGACCAAAGCTCCCGGGGCTTCCTCGTCCTGGGCGCATCGCTCATGCTCATCAATTCAGCAGTCGTCATCTGCATCGGCGTCTTAATGCGCCCGATCCTGCAACCGCACAACAAGGCCGTGGCTCTCGGGTACCTGGCCACCAGGGTCTTCGAGGGCCTCGGCCTGGCCACAGGAGTTGGCTGCCTGCTGCTGCTGAACGGCTTCGCCGCGGTTACCGGCAATTTCATCGCCTACAACATCGCCATGGCCGGACTAGGAATCGGCAGCCTCTTCTTCTGCGCGTTACTCTTCCGCTCCGGCCTGACTCCACGATTCCTGGCGGTGTGGGGCTTTGCCGGGTACGCGTTCTTTGCTGCCGGCTCGCTGCTGGAGATCTCCGGGCTCAAAGGTGCCGGCCTCGTCGGGGCGGTTCCCGGTGGCCTTTTCGAAGTGACCTTCGGCATCTGGTTGATCATCCGCGGCTTCCGTCCCAACGTGGTAATCAACGGTGGACGTGAGTTGCAGGAGCGCACCTCGTGAACGCCTACCGGACCCGCAACGGTCCCGTGACGCAGTATCTACCCGCCCCTGGAGGAATGATCGCCTACGACATCCAAGGGGAGGGACCCCTCGTGGTCCTCGTTCCCGGAATGGGTGACCTTCGGGCCACCTACCGGTTTCTTGCACCCGGCCTCGTGCGCGCCGGTTACAGGGTTGCTTCCATGGATCTACGGGGGCACGGGGACAGCGATACCTCCTTCGATACCTACGGTGATGGCGAAACGGCGGCGGACATCACCTTGTTGCTCAACACGCTAGGAGCTTCAGCTGTCATTATCGGCAATTCCATGGGCGCGGGCGCCGCCGTGATCGTAGCGGCGGAGACCCCGAACCTCGTGAACGGACTGGTCCTCGTGGGACCGTTCGTGCGCCAGCCAGCCTCTAGCACCGCGCTCTCTAGGCTGTTCCTGCGCCTGTTGATGGCACCCCCATGGGCCGCGGCGGCGTGGAAGGCCTATCTGCCTAAACTCTACGCAGGCAGACGACCGGACGACTTCCCTGCCTACCGGGACAGCATGATAGCGGCCATCAAACGCCCAGGCCATACCCGAGCATTCAGCCTGACCACACGCACCAATCACGTTCGAGCGGGCGAGAGCCTGCCTGCCGTCATTTCGCCCGCACTAGTCCTCATGGGAGAGAAGGACCCCGACTTCCCTGACCCAAAGGGTGAGGCTGACTGGATCAGTTCGACCCTGGGCGGCACCACCGTGATGATCGACGACGCCGGCCACTACCCGCAGTCACAGCAACCGGACCTTACGTCGGCGGCCATCATTCAATTCCTCCGACCTCGATGAGGCCGCTTTGGGAGTTATGGGAGCACCGAACAGGGCCAGGCCTCGTATGGTCCTGGTAAGAAATTCAAGTGCTCATTCGGCACCTTCGAAAGGAAAGACCGTGAACGCGTCCAAAGGTCTGGCAAGGATTGCTGGGGCTCTGTACCTCGCCGTCGCCATCCTCTCCGGCTTCGCCATCGGAATCGTGCGCCCAACGGTGTACGCAGCCGGTGATGCAGCGGCCACCACCCATAACATCGCAGCGAACGAAGGCCTGTTCCGCCTGGGGTTCCTGGCAGACCTGACACAATCAGCCTGCATGCTCCTCGTCGCAATGACCCTGTGCCTGCTGTTCCAGCACGTCAACAAGAATGTTGCCCGGTCAATCGTGGTATTCGCAGCGGTCAGTGCCGCCATCCAATGCCTGAACCTGGCACCGTACCTTGCAGCACTGAGCCTTGCCACCGACCCCTCCTATGCAACCGCATTCGGCCCCAACGGGGCCGACGCCCTGGTCCTGCTCCTACTGGACCTGCAACATTCCGGATTCCTAATCGCACAAGTCTTCTTCGGCCTCTGGCTCCTGCCGATGGGCTACCTCGCGTTCAAGTCAGGGATGTTCCCCAAGGTCCTGGGCGTAATGCTGATCATCGCGTGCTTCACCTACCTTGCCCATCTGCCCTTCGTATTCCTTTGGCCCGAGGCCGGGAATATGCTCACCCCGTTCGTGGCCATTCCAGCAACACTTGCCGAAGCCTGGATGGTCCTATACCTGCTGATCAGAGGTGTGAAAACACCAAACCAGAACTCTCCGGTTCCGGCCGGGGTTTGAGCCGTGGAGCCGGGACCCAACCCCGGGTTCCATCCCTTGAATCCACTCCCCCCAAAAACCTGCGCAATCCGGCCCTGCCCGGCCAAAGAAGGCCGCACGGTAAAGCCGTCGATGACGGCGCAAAGCCATCCACAAGAGGAACCCGGGCGAGCGCTTGAGCCTGCCAGAGCGCTTTGGGCTGACACCGTGGGCGTGAGCGAGTCCGGGCCACGTCATGAGGGGGAACAATTGCTGTGTAGAGGAGTTCTTCGCAGCCGGAAACGTGAAGCGGTGCCTGCCGCCGGAGCCGCGGGCACATTTTCCAGACCGAAGGCATAACGGCAGGCGATGCCGGCCGGCAACCCCACGCAGTGTCCCACCAGCAGAATCTTCAGGATCCGCTGGCGGCAGTCCATTGCGTCCGGCAGGCAACGTTGCCAGACTGCTGGTAGGAGCACCGGGAATCGAGGGCGGCCATCGTTGGCCGCATACGGTTTTAGGGGGCGAGGTTTTGTCATGAGCGGACGGGCAAGACCCGGGCGGCGTGTCACTGCAGTGCTGCTGCTCTCTTCCTTACCCCTGGCCATCGCCGGGTGCGCCTCAACAGGCATCACCAGGAGCCTCTCAACCCCGGTTGGGGATGCCCGCTCCGCTGTTAACGCCTCGCTTGTTGTTTTAGGGCAGGAGTCGGCGGGGCGTACAACGAAGGCTGCGCTCAAGGTCACGCTCAAGGACGAACTGGACCAGATCAACTCTGCCTACGCCAAGGCTGCAGCGCTTTCGGCGAACAGCCGGGACGATGTCCGGATCCAGCAGGACATGCTCGCACTGCTCCAAGACACAGCCACAACGGTCCTGTCGGTGCAGCAGGGAGCGGACGCCTCGGATGCTGACTCGTTGCAGCGTTCAGCGGAGAAGCTGCAGGGCCAGGCAAAAGCACTGGATGCGGCAGTGCAGTCGCTAAAGGCGGCATCATGAAGCGGCTTTTGGGGCTCGCACTGGGCATCCTCACCGCCATCGGTGGCTTTGTCGACATCGGGGACTTAGTTGTCAATTCCGTTGTCGGCTCGCGTTTTGGGCTGGGTTTGGTCTGGGTGGTGCTGGTCGGGGTCGTCGAAATCTGTCTCTTTGCCCAGATGTCGGGGAAGGTGGCCGCGGTGAGCGGCCGCGCCTCGTTTGAGATCATCCGCGAGCGGCTCGGCGCCCGCGCGTCACTGGCTAACCTTGCCGCGTCCTTCCTGATCAACCTGATGACCGTCACCGCCGAAATCGGGGGCATTGCCCTGGCACTTCAACTCGCCAGCAGCGTGAACTATCTGCTGTGGGTGCCCTTGGCCGTTTTCGCAGTCTGGATAGTGGTCTGGCGGGTCAAATTCAAGATCATGGAGAACATCACGGGCCTGCTGGGTTTGTGCCTGGTCATTTTCGCCGTCGCCCTGTTTCTGCTCCACCCGGACTGGCCGGACCTCGGTCAGCAGGTTCTTGGCATCTCGTCCCCCGGCTCGGAACAGCCCGCTACGTACTGGTACTACGCGGTGGGACTTTTCGGCGCCGCCATGACACCGTACGAAGTATTCTTCTTCTCCTCCGGCGCCGTCGAGGAAGGGTGGGGAACCAAGGACCTCTCACAGTCACGGCTGAACGTGCTGCTTGGCTTTCCCCTCGGCGGCCTGCTCTCGATCAGCATCGCCGCAGCCGCAACCGTGGTACTCCTCCCGGCAGGAATCCAGGTCACCTCCCTCTCCGAGGTGGTACTTCCCATCACAGAGGCGGGCGGCAAGCTTGCTCTGGCGGTGGTACTCCTCGGTATCACCGCGGCGGTCTTCGGAGCGGCCCTTGAAACTACTCTGTCCAGCGGTTACATGGTGGCGCAATTCTTCGGCTGGTCGTGGGGCAAGTTCCGCAGGCCGGTCCGGGCCGCCCGTTTCCATCTGCTGATGATCGCCGTGTTGCTTGCAGGCGTGGCAGTGCTCTTCACCGGCGTCGATCCGGTGCAGGTCACCGAGTACTCCGTCATCTTCTCGGCGATCGCCTTGCCGCTGACCTACATTCCGATCCTGATCATTGCCAACGACCCTGAATACATGGGCCAGGAACACGTGAACGGCAGGGCGCTCAACGCTGCGGCGACGGTCTATCTCGTCATCATCCTGGCGGCATCCATCGCCGCTATTCCCCTGATGATCATGTCCGGGGCCGGGCAATGAACCGCGAAGGGCCGGACGTCTTCGACGCGCGTCTGCACCTGCTCGACCGGCAGGTCGTCGACGTAGACGGTGTGCCTGTGGTGACGGTGGCCGACGTCGAACTCACCGAGCTTCCGGCGGGCAAGGTCCCGCAAGGAACGCCGGCGCCGCGGATCACCGCGCTGCTGTCCGGGCCTTCGCTGGCCACCCGGATCTTCGGCGGAAAATCGCCGGAGCGTCTGCTGCACCGCATTGAGTGGCGGCACCTGCGCCGGCTCGGGACTGCCCTTGAGCTGGACATTCCGGGCGAGGATCTCGATGCCACCTGGGCGGAGCGGTGGGTCAGGGACCGTATCATCCGTAAAATCCCTGGAGGCTCCCATGATCCTCAGTGACATCCTCGGGTCCTCGGTGTATGACCAAGGAGGCCGCCGGGTGGGTTTCGTCGTCGACGCCCGTTTCAGCATGAGCGCAGATCCAGGGAACGGCGGCACCACTGCCACCCTCCAGGGATTCATCGTCAGCCCGCATTCGAAATCCTCAACATGGGGGTATGAGCGCCGGCAAGTAAACGCGCCGTGGCCGATCGGTGCGATCGCGGCATGGCTGCACCGCGGCTCCTTCCTGCTCCGCTGGGAGGATGTGGCACTCCTCAGCGACCGCCGGCTGCAGGTCAGGGAAGGCGCACGGCACGAGGATGCGTCCCTGCATGGAAACAGTGGCCGGGGGCCCCGGGAAAAGGGCCGCGAAAACGGGCGAGGCGCGAAGGACGGGCAGTGATCCCGGGCACGCACTCTTCAGCTGGCCCTTCCGTTCCTGTGGCTCGGGCCGGTCGCCGCGATCTCGTTGATCGAAACGCCGCTCAAGTTCAACGCACCCGGAATCACTGTGCCGGTGGCCGTTGGCATGGGCCGTCTTGTCTTCAGGGCCCTAAACCGAGTGGAACTGGCACTGGCGGGCCAGAACGCGGTCACGTGAGCACACCGTTCGGCAGCACGGCGTGAACGCCCCAGACCTGGTTCGCGACCTGGGTCACCCGCAGATCAACGACAGTGCTCGCGAGAGCGAGTGCCGTGGGCTTGTCCACCGAGTAGATCTGGGTCATCCACATCACCATGGCGTCCAGCGCATCACCCGTCGCGAGGTTGAGGTCTTCGTTGAAACCGAAGGTGATTTTGCCGCCCGGGGACTCGGCGTGGAGCGTCGCGAGCGGCCGGTCCTGCGCGATCTCGACGATGGCCTCGGTGCGCATGGGGCATTCGATGGCTGTGCCGCCGGCCTCACCGTCGCCCTGGGCCGCGTGACCGTCGCCGAGGTAGAGCAGCGCTTCCGGCACCTCGACCGGGATGTAGAGGGTGGAACCGGCGACGAGCTCGCGGCAGTCGATGTTGCCGGCGTTCGCGCCGCGCGGAGGGATGGTCGAATGCTCGCCCTCTTCTGCCGGGGCGAGTCCCATCACCCCGAGGAACGGCGCGAGCGGACGACGGAAGCCGCGGCTCTCCGTGGCCGTACCGAGCTCGGAGTCGAGGTCCCACAGCAGCCACGACGGCGCGTCCGTGCCGATGTCGAGCCGCTTTGTGATCGGGGATTCGCGGGCACCGGCGACGGTCCACCCCCAGTCCCCCGGGCGCAGATCGACGAGGTGCAGCGCGAGCATGTCGCCCGGCATCGCTCCCCGGATCGCGACGGGTCCGGTGAGGCAGTGCCCACGCCGCTCGGCGAACATGCGGGGTTGTTGCTCCCCCGGAGCCGTCTGCCGGGACAGGTAGCCCGACGCGTCCAGGGAGCCTACGACTATCGTGTCCCCCGGATCGACGACGAGAACCGGGCTGTGAGCGCGTGAGTACGAGTCGACGGTGGTTTCGGGCGCGGCGTGGAGCTCGTGGATCGCCAATCGTTTCCTTCTGCATTGCTCGATTGTCGTCAGTTCGACACGGACGTGAGGCGGCCACGCTGATTCTCTTGGAAAGACCAATCAAGCCTTTGCGTTTGTCCCCGTAGTGGGGATTCTAAGCCCCGGGAATCGGTGAGGGCTCTGGCACGCGCGGGTAGTTCTACGCGCACTGACAACAGGACGAACGACGGGGGGACCTCCCGCCGTCGTCCGTTCTAGCTCGACACGTCCTTTTCGATTTCCTCAGCGAGGTCGTCTACCGCTTCGGGCCGCAGGTCGATGCCTGCATCCTCGAGGCGTTCCTCGACCACGTGGCTTACGTCATCTTGGACGTGGCCCAGACGGATCTCATCACGGACGTCTTCGGCGATGCTTTCCACAGTCTCCGCGCTATCAACCTCCTCCACGCTGTCATCATCATGAGGGGCCTCCGGGGTATCAGCTGAATCGGACATACCTCATCGTTGCCGGTCCGCCGCTGGGCGGTCAAGAACCCATTCAGGACAGGCGTGCCAGCTGTTGCTGGCCCCTTGAAGGAGTGGATATGACGGGATGGGACGCCAGCAAGGGCAGAGATACTCAGTAATGTAGCGCGCAGGCCAGTACGGGCAGCCATCCAAGCGCTCCCGGCCATGAGGGGGTACAGCGACACCGCTGTCCAAGTGCAGAGAAGAAGCCGCCAGACCGCAACAGCTACCAACAAAAATAGGCCCCCAACAGGGGCCCATCAGAGAAAATTGTCCAACACTCAGAGGCTCGAAAGCCCCTGACCTGCGGAAACACTGTGCCCGAGGTGGGACTCGAACCGGGTTCCAGGCCCTGAAAAGCCGCCCCTCCCCCGAAAACCTCCGCGATCCGGCCCAGTCCGGCACCAGTACGACCCGATCCGGAGCCTAACGTGTGCACATTGTGCACACCCTCAATTGTTGCTTGGTTCGGCTCCAAGCGGGCGGCCTAAGCGTGCCATCCGGGTGCCATATTCGTATTTCCCGCCCGATTTCACTCCGGCATCAGAGATAGCGGAGCCCTACGCCCCCGAACCAATAACGCTCATGATGGGGACCCCGCCTCATAAGCCGTCGGCCCGGTCAGAATCCATACACGTGCACTGGCCCGCTTGTCGAGAAGTCTACAAAACCGAGGACGGTCCAGTTCCTGATCAGGAGCAACATCCAGCAGAGCAGGGCAGACCCAAGCTGAAACCCAGAGAACTCGATATCCGGGTTTGCGGCGCAATCGCCGCTTCCCGGCTTTCCGTAAGCCCGGGTCGCTCCCCAAATGTGCACATCGTGAGTGTGCTCCGGACCGGACCCGTGGGACCGGTCCGGAGCAGCACATTCTGTTTATCCGACGAGCGGAGTGGCAGACCGCCCCGCGGGTTAGGCGGAAACCCGCTCCGCAATGCTGGGCTGGGCCTCGCGGACCGCGGGCACGCCGTCGCCGTCCTGGCCGTACAGCCAGTCGTTGTACTGGAAGTCGTTGTCCTTCCGGCTCTTGAAGAGCAGGTTGCGCAGGGTCCGTGCCAGTCCGGAGACGTGCCAGGATTCGCCCCAGACGCGGGCGGTGCGCTGGACCCGGGCGGTGCGGCCGGCGCGGGCGTCGTTGAACTCCCTGATGGCACCGTCCCAAGCGTCCGGGTTCACGCCGTCTTCGCTGAAGACCGTGCCCAGGGTGGCGTCCTGCAGCGCGGCGGCGTCTTCGAGTGCCTGGCAGGCGCCCTGGGCGAGGTACTGGAGCATCGGGTGCGCGGCGTCGCCCATCAGCACCATCCGGCCGGCGACCCAGTTTTCGATCGGGTCACGGTCGTACATGGGCCAGCGGATGCCGGTGGCCAGGTTCTTCAGTGCTTCCTGGACGGCCGGGACGCAGTCCCGGTAAGCGGCCTCGAGCTCGTCCACTCCCCCGTACTGCTCTTCGCCGCGCTCGAAGGAGGGGGACTTGAAGACGGCGACGGTGTTCAGCAGCTCGCCCTTGCGCAGCGGGTACTGCACCAGGTGGCAGTCCGGGCCGAGGTAGACGATGACGTCCTCGAGGTCGGCCTTCGGGGTGTCTTCGGTGATCGGGACGGTGCCGCGGTAGGCGACGTAGGCCGAGGAGACGGGCTCGTCATTGGTCACGAGCGGGCGCAGGGTGGAGCGGAGTCCGTCGGCGCCGATCACGACGTCGGCCTCGTAATCCACTCCCGCGGCGGTGTGGGCCACGCCGCGGCCGTTGACGGTTTCGACGCTCTCGACCATCACGTCGTTGACGAGCTTGACGCCGGCGGCTTCGCAGCCTTCGAGCAGGACCCGGTGCAGGTCGCTGCGGTGGATGACGACGTACGGTGCGCCGTAGCGTTCCGCGAATTCCCCGCCGAGGGTCTGGCGGGTGAGTTCCTCGCCGGTGACGGCGTCGCGGAACACGAGGTGCTTGGGCTGGACACCGATTTCCAGGGCCTTTTCCAGTAGGCCCCAGCGCTTCAGGACGCGGGAGGCGTTGGGGGCCATCTGCAGCCCGGCGCCGACCTCGCCGAATTCGGGGGCCCGCTCCACGAGGGTGACGTTGGCGCCGTTTTCACGCAGCGCGAGGGCTCCGGCCAGTCCGGCCATTCCGCCTCCGATGACCAGGACATCGGTGGACGGACCATTGGTGGACAGGACGTGCTCAGACATTGCTTGCTCCTTGCGGGATCGAAAGTTCGGATTTGAGTTTGAGGCCGACGACGACCAGCAGGACCGCGGCAGTGGCGGCTGCGCCGGCGAAGGCGAGGAAATTGGAATTGACGCCCAGCCCGGCGGCCAGCAGGAGGCCCCCGACCTGGGGTGCGGCGACGGCCCCGATGCGGCCCGTCCCCAAGGCCCAGCCCAGCGCGGTGCCGCGCAGGTGTCCGGGGTAGTGGCTGGCGACCGCGGCGATGATCAGGCACTGCGTGCCGTGGGTTCCGACGCCGGCGAGGACGAGCATGACGTAGACGACGGTGACGGACGGGCCGGTCACCAGGACAACGAGTGCACCGGCGGCGACGGCGGCCGCGGCGATCGCCGTCGGAATCGGACCGAAGCGGGTCCCGGCCCAGGCCGTGAGGACCGAGCCGGCCACCGCCCCGAGGTTGAGGGCCAGGGCGAAGGTCAGGGCGGAGCCCAGGTTGTAGCCGGCCAGCTGCATCAGGTTCGGCAGCCAGGTGCCCAGGCCGTACCAGGCGAAGAGCGTGGCGATGGTGGCCAACGCGAACAGCGTGCTAATCCCCAGGTACGGAGCGCGGAGCAAGGATGAGAAGCCGGTCGGGTCCCTGACTATCCGGCCCTTATCGACACCATTTCCGGCGACCATATCAGCGCCAGTCGCCCGGGCGAGGGTTTCCGGCAGGTATTTCAGCCCCAGCGGCACCACAACCAGCAACGCCACCGCGGCGACCAGGAACATCGATTCCCAGCCGAAGGCGGGGATCAGCTGGATCCCGACGAGGGCGGCGATGGATCCGCCGATCGGCACGCCGGACATCATAAGCGTGGCGATCGTGGACCGCCACTTGGTGGGGACCAGTTCCGCCACGAGGGCGTTGGCCGACGGCACCAGGCCGCCAAGACCAATGCCGGCCAGCAGCCGAAGGGCGCCGAAGACGGGGGCGTTGGGGGCGAAGGCGCAGAGGATGGTGAAGACCGAGAAGACGATCGCACAGCCGAGGATGGTGCGGCGGCGGCCCCAGGAATCGGCCATTCGGCCAGCGAAGATCGCGCCGATCATCATGCCGACGAAGGCCATCGAACCGATGGTGCCCGCGGTGGCCTTGCTCAGGCCCCAACCGGTCTCGGACATCAGGGAGGACTGGACGGTGCCATAAACGATCAGGTCGTAGCCGTCGAAGACGACGAGGAGCCAGCAGACGAGCACGGCAGCCGCCGAGGCCTTGGAGAACCGGGAGGCAGGACCGTCAGCTGCGGTAGGGCCGGGAGACCCCGGCGCGGACCGTTGCGGCGCTGCAACAGAGGATGTGTGATTCATGCCACCACTGTCCTAGCCACACAAAGTGAACCACAATACAATTCTGATGTGCAGAACAAGCCATCGTCTCCCTCCGCCCGGAAGCCCGTGCAGAAACGGCCTACCTATTCCATCGAGGCCGTCGACAATGCCCTGCAGCTCCTGCAGCTGCTGCGCGACGGCGGAGCCCTGCGGCTCAAGGACGCCGCCGCGGAGCTCGGCGTCGCCCCTTCCACAGCCCACCGGCTACTGGCAATGCTGGTGTACCGGGGGTTCGCCGTACAGGATGAAAGCCGCCGCTATGTCCCGGGGCCGGCGATGGGCGTCGGGCCCGCGGGGCTGTCCTGGACCAGGCTGCTGCGCACGCTGGCGCAGCCGCACATGGAGCTGCTCTCGGCACGGCTGGACGAAACCGTGAACCTGATGGTGCGGGTAGGCACGAAAGTCCGGTTCCTCGCCACGGTGGAGGGCAACAGCGTCCTGCGCGTGGGTGACAGGCAGGGGACGGTCATGCCAGCCGACAAGACGTCCGGCGGGAAGGCCATGCTTGCCGAACTGGAGCCGGCCATGATCGAGCAGCTGTTCCGCAGCAACAACGCCGAGATCGGCGGGGACAACATTCCGGCCACGGAGTACCCGGCCTTCTTGCGCGAGCTGGAATCCATCCGCAGCAACGGCTTCGCCGCCAATTTCGAGGGCACCGAGGAGGGGGTCAGCGCGCTCGGCATGGCCCTGCACAACCGGCACGGGCACGTCGTTGGTGCGCTCAGCGTTGCCACTCCGGCGACCCGGTTCCGGCGGGTGTTCGACGCCGGACTGGTAGCCGCACTGGGGGAAACTCGCCGGCAGCTGGAGATCGACATCGCAGCCAATCCGGCGGATCCGGACTAGGCACCCGCCGTAGCAATTCTGACAAGCAGAATATGTTGGAGGTCACACTGCCGGCTCCGTATGGTCGAACTACGCCAACGAACTGTTCCGACCTACCGAGGAGGCCCACGTGTCCATCAGCGCAGAGAACACGACCCACGAATCAGTGGCCGCAGCGCACACCGCTCCTGAGCCCACGCCCGAAGAGGCTGTGCAACTGCAGGAGCTGTACCGCGATTTTGACCGGGAGAACCTGATCCCGCTCTGGACCGAGATCGCGGATCTGATGCCGATGGTCCCGTCCCCGAAGGCGGTCCCCCATGTCTGGCGGTGGAGCGATCTGTACCCGCTGGCCGCCCGCGCGGGCGACCTCGTCCCGGTGGGCCGCGGCGGTGAGCGCCGCGCCATTGCGCTCGCCAACCCGGGCCTGGGCAACACCCCGTATGCGACCCCCACGTTGTGGGCGGCCATCCAGTACCTCGGCGCCCGGGAAACCGCGCCGGAGCACCGGCACTCGCAGAACGCTTTCCGCTTCGTCGTCGAGGGCGAAGGCGTCTGGACCGTCGTGAACGGCGACCCGGTGCGGATGTCCCGCGGCGACTTCCTGCTGACGCCGGGCTGGAACTTCCACGGCCACCACAACGACACCGATGAGCCGATGGCCTGGATCGACGGCCTGGACATCCCATTCGTGCACTACGCCGACGCCGGTTTCTTCGAGTTCGGCACCGAGCGCGTCACCGATGAGGCCACCCCGGGCATCTCCCGCTCGGAGCGGCTCTGGGCCCACCCGGGCCTGCGCCCGCTCTCCGGCCTGGACGACACCACGAGTTCGCCCATCGCGGCCTACCGCTGGGAGTACACCGACCGTGCCCTGCGCGAGCAGCTGCTGCTGGAGGACGAGGGCCACCCGGCCACCGTCTCCCAGGGCCACGCGGCCGTGCGCTACACCAACCCCACCACCGGCGGCGACGTGATGCCGACCATCCGGGCTGAATTCCACCGGCTCCGCGCCGGTGCCACCACCGAAGCGGTCCGCGAGGTCGGCTCCAGTGTCTGGCAGGTCTTCGAGGGCCGCGGCTCCGTGGTCCTCGACGGCGAAACCCGGACCCTGGAAAAGGGCGACCTGTTTGTTGTCCCGTCCTGGGCGGCCTGGTCCTTGCAGGCCGAGAGCGAGTTCGATCTCTTCCGCTTCAGCGACGCCCCCATTTTCGAACGCCTGAACTTCAACCGCACCTACATCGAAGGACGCAAGAACGCATGAAACTCCTGACCCTCCGCATCGGAAACGGCTCGACCAAGGCTGTCCGCCAGGACGGCGACACCCTGACCGAGATCGACGGCTTCGCCAACGTCGGTGAGTTGCTGCGCTCGGCAGACTGGGAAGCAACCGCGAAGGCCGCTTCCGGCGCCACCCACCCGCTCGAGGGCGCGGACCTCGACGCCGTCGTCCCCTCCCCCGGAAAGATCATCTGCGTGGGCCACAACTACCGCAACCACATCAAGGAAATGGGCCGGGAAGTCCCGGAGTTCCCCACCCTGTTCGCCAAGTACGCGGAGTCCCTGATCGGCCCGAACGACGACCTGGCCCTCCCGCAGGAATCCGATACCGTTGACTGGGAGTCCGAGCTCGCCGTCGTGATCGGCAAGAAGGGCCGCCGGATTTCCGAAGCCGACGCCGCCGACCACATCGCCGGCTACGCCGTGCTCAACGACGTGTCCATGCGCGACTACCAGTTCCGCACCATCCAGTGGCTGCAGGGCAAGACCTGGGAGAAGTCCACCCCGTTCGGCCCTGCCCTGGTGACCAAGGACGAGTTCAGCGGCGGCCTGATGACCACCGAGGTCGACGGCGAGGTCCAGCAGCAGACTCCCACCAACGACGTCGTCTTCACCCCCGAGTTCCTGGTCTCCTACATCTCCACCATCATCACTCTGAACCCCGGCGACGTGATTGCCACCGGCACCCCGGGAGGTGTGGGCCACGCCCAGGACCCGAAGCGGTACCTGCAGGAGGGCCAGCTCCTGGTCACCACCATCGAGGGCCTGGGGCAGCTGAAGAACCGCGTGGTCAAGGAAGCCTGATGGCTGCCCGCCACGACCAGACGCGCGACCCGGAGCTGCTGGCGGCGCTGCTGCAGGCGCGCCGGGGCACGGCGTTCTTCGCCCGCAAGCTCAACGAGCTCTCCGACGCGGACCTCGACGGCGACTCGCTGCTACCGGGCTGGACCCGCCGCCACATCACGGCGCACATCGGCTACAACGCCCGGGCCATCGCCCGGCTCATCGAGTGGGCGGCCACCGGGGTGGAAACCCCGATGTATCCCTCCACGGACGTCCGGGACCACGAGATCGATTTCGGGGCCACGCTGAGCCCGATCGCGCTGCGGCACCTGTTCGACCACTCCGCGGTGCACCTGAACGTCGAGTGGCGGGACCTGCCCGAGGACGCCTGGCACCACAAAGTCCGCACCATCCAGGGCCGGGAAGTCCCCGCCACGGAAACGGTCTGGATGCGCAGCCGCGAAGTCTGGATGCATGCCGTGGACCTGGACAACGGGGCCGCCTTCCGTGACATTCCGGTTCCCGTCCTCGAACGCCTGCTCAAGAACATCACCGGCGCGTGGAAGACCCGCGGCACCGATGCGGGCCTCGCGGTCAAGGTCACCGACCGCGACCTCACCCTTGGGGAGACGACGTCGGAGTCCCCGACCGTGGTCTCCGGACCGCTGGCAGCCGTCGTCGAATGGGCCGCCGGCCGCGGCCACGGCGGCGTCACCGCCACAGGCCCCGGCACCTCCAACGGCACGGTCCCGGCCGCGCCGAAATGGATCTGAGCCGGCACTTCTAAAAATTGCTAAACCTCGTTGAACCGGAATAGCCCCCTCGCGGAGGGGGCTATTCCGGTTCAATCAGACGTCGTTAGCGGCTGTTCAGCCTTCGTCGCAGAGCAGGTGGTACCAGCTGTCGGCCAGTACCTCCAACGCGTGTTCGCGGTTTGGCTCCAACTTCCGCCGCGTCCAGAGCGTGGCTACGTAGTCGAGCGACGTGAAAGCGAGGGTTCCGCGGATGTGGCGCGTCTCCTCGGTGAATCGTCCGGCGAGCTGCATGCCTCGGACCAGGTCGGAAATGACCTCCTCGTGCCAGTTTTCGACCATGGTGCGGACCTCACGGTCGACGGCGGCGGCCTCGTCGAGGACATCGAGATAGGGGCGGAAGACCGGCCAGAGCGCCGCCCTGGATTCCAACCAGGCAAGAATGCCCGGCAGCTCGCCGGCACGCACCACCTCTACGAGGTCGGCGGCGGTGGAGCCGCTCTCTGGGCCGTCCGCCCGGTCAAGCACCGAGTTGACGCGCGCCATGAAGTCCTTCATCAGGTCACTGCGCGAGGGGTAGTAGGCGTAGAAGGTTACCCTGGTGGTGCCGGCCGCCGCCGCGATCTCATCGATGGTGGTCGCGGCGTAGCCCTTCTCGGTGAAGAGCTCAAGCGCCCGTTCCACGATCATGTCGCGGGTGAGCTTCTTCTGGGCTTCTCGCAACGACGACATGGACCAATCCTAGCGGGGGCGGGCGTCAAACCCGGGCGGGCACGGCCGGCCGCAGCGCCGCCGGACCCGCGTCGGCCAGCCGGCGCAGTTTCGGGATGGGAATCCGGTAGTTCACCGCGGCTGCGGTCCCCGAACCGTCCTGGTTGTCCCAGCGCAGGAGTGCCGACCCGTGTTCCAGGCCGGACTCACTGTAGTCGGGGGCACCCGCCACCGGGGTGAAGCCGACGGCTTTGAGCGACAACCCGAAGCCTTCGGTCCAGAAGTAGGGCTGGAAATTGAACTCGGGTGCGGCGTCGCCCTGCAGCAGTCCGACGGCGGCGACCTTGGCCTGGTCGATGGCACTCGTCCACAGGGGAACGCGCTGAACGCCGCGAAGGGTGGGGAAGAACGCCACGTCGCCGGCTGCCACGATTTCCGGCCGCAGCCGGCCGCGCGAGTCCACGCGCAGCGACCCCTCGCTGAGCAGGCTTGAGCCTGCCAGCCACTCAGTGTTCGGCTCATCGCCGACGGCGGTCACCACGAGATCCGCTTCGAGTTCCCTGCCGTCGGCCAGGGCAACCCTTGCCCCGGCGCCGTGATCGACCAGACGGGCCTTTCCGCCGCGCACCACCCGCAGGCCGCCCAGGATGGCGGCAGTGGTGAACATATCGGCCAGATAGCCGCCGAGCTGTTGCGACAATGGCCTGGCATCGGCGACGAGGGTGACCTCGCAGCCCGAGTACAGGCAACCGGACGCGACCTCCATACCGAGCGGCCCTCCCCCGATCACGATAACCGAGGGGCGCGTGGCGACACGTTCCTTGAGACGGACCGCGTCCTCAATGGTGCGAAGGGTGAACTCCGGGGAGCCACCGTCCGGGCCCGTTCCTGCTGTTCCTGGCGCGCCGGCGAGGCGCCTGGCACGGGAACCGGAGGCGATGACCAGGCCGTCATACGGCAGGTCGCCGCCTCCGTCCAGGAGAACCCGCCGGGCCCCGACGTCCAGGCCCATGGCGCTCACGCCGAGCAGCGCGGTTGCTTCATGGGTCGGCTCGGGGAGCTCGTGCGCGTGGAGGGCATCATCATTCTTCCCATCAACACCATGGAGCAGCGCCTTGGACAGGGCCGGGCGGCTGTAGGGATGGTGGGGCTCGGCCCCAACGACAGTGAGTTCACCGTCGAAGCCGGCCGAGCGCAGCGAGTCGCAGGCCGTCTGCCCTGCAATGCCGTTGCCGACCACCACAATCCTGCGCATCATCAGGCCGCGGCCAGACGCAGTGCGGCGACCGGACAGACCCGCACCGCCGCTTTGGCGGCGTCGAGCTCGGCCCCGTCCACCTCAGCGACATCAATGACCAGTTCGCCGTCGTCGTCGAGGTGCATCAGCTTCGGTGCGGCTTCCTCGCACAGACCGTGTCCCTCGCAGCGCGGCCGGTCCAGTTCGATCTTCATGCTGCCACGACCCTTTCCACCTGGAGCAGTTCGAAGCTCCGGGTGATGTTGCTTGGCTCCCGGACTTCCTCGGTGACCGTCAGCGTCTTCACCCTGCGGGCAAGTGCCTCGATGATCGCATGTGCTTCAAGTTTTGCCAGGCCCTGTCCGGCGCAGCCGTGCGGTCCGTAGCCGAAGGAGAGGTGGTCCACCGGGTTGCGCAGGACGTCGAAGACGTCCGGGTTCTCATAATGCCGCGGGTCCCTGTTGCCGGCGCCAAAGAGGATGCCCACCTGGGCTCCGGCCGGAATGGTGACTCCGTCGATTTCGACGTCGCGGGTCGCCTTGCGGCCCCAGATGTGGACCGGCGACCAGTAACGCAACACCTCGGCAAAGGCCGCGGGGACAAGTTCCGGGTTCTTCCTGACCCGTTCGAACTGCTGGGGGTGGTGCCCGAAGAGCGCAATAGTATTTCCGATCGCGGCGATGGTGGTGTCCACGCCGGCGCCGAGGTACTGGTGGATGATGTGCCCGGCGGTGCCTGCGGGAATCTCTCCCCGGGTCTCCGCGTCGAAGATGCCGCGGCCGATGGAGCCGGGGGCGAGGTCTTCGGCAGTGACGGATGAGCACCAGCCGTAGAGCTCGCCGGCGATCGGGAAACTTTCCTGGGTGCGCTGGTTCAGCGGCCCGATGACCTGCATGGCGGCTTGGCCCCAGCGGAGCATGTTCTCTTTGACGTGGCCCTGGAACCCGATCAGGTCGGCCACGATTTCGATCGGGAAGGCGCGGGCCAGGGAATCGATGGCTTCGAAGCTGCCGCTGGCGGCCAGCTCGGCAACCAGCGCGTCAGCCTTTTCGTCGATGACGACTTTCAGTCCGCGGAGGGCGCGGGGGGTGAGGTTCTGCGACAGCGTCGCACGCAGCTGGGTGTGGAGGGGCGGGTCGGACGCCAGCGAAGTACCCTGCAGCGCCTCATTCACCATGGGGTTGAAGCCGATGCTGGTGGAGGAGAACGTTTCCGGGTCCCCGAGGGCGTCGCGGATGGCGTCATAGCGGGTCAGGACGTAAAGGTCATTCTTGGGCAGGTGGACCACCGCGGCCTGCTCACGGAGTGACGCGTAGGTGGGGTACGGGTCGACCAGGATGTCGTCATCCCAGATGTCGATGTCGGATTCGATGGGTGCGGTCACGGTGTTCTCCCTGTTGATTGATCGGTTGCGTTGAATGGTCGGTTTCCGGGCCGCCGGACTCAGACGGCGGCCTCGGCGTTGGCTTCGGTGGTTTCAGCGATCGCGTCGGGCGTCGGCGCCGAGGACCGGGCGGAAATGAAGAGGGTGAGCAAGGCGGAAAAGGTCGCCGCGATGCCCGCGGCAAGGTAAACAGTCTGGAAGCCCTGGCCCAGGGAGACACCCGCGGCGCCCTGGATCTGCTGCTTCGCAGTACCGAGGGCCTGGACCATGCCATCGACAGCCTGGGCGGGTGCGCCGCCTGCGGCAGCCTGGCCGGAGAACTGCGCGATCACGCCGTCCCAGCCGGAAAGGAAGCCTAGCGGGGGGACGTTCGACAACCCGGTGACAGCCTCGGCGGGCAACCCTGCCCCGCCGAGGATCCCAGCGAGGGGACCGGCGAAGACGCTGGCGCCGACCCCGAACGCGATGGCTGAGCCGATCACCGGTCCCAGTGCGAAACCGAGGTCGCGCAGGAGGTTGGTCGTGGCGGACGCCATGCCGATGTGGTGCGGCGGGACGGTATTGATGGCAACGGCGGTGATGGATCCGACCGTGAGCGCGAACCCGATGCCCAACAGCAGGAGCGGGGTAATGAACGCCGTCCACGGAGTTCCGCCGAAGGCCTCGGGGGCACCCAGGGCGAACGTCGAGAGCCAGAAGGCGGAGACGGCCATGAAACCGAAGCCGGCGGTCAGCACCCAGCGCGGGGCGACATGGTGGATCAGCCAGCCCACCACCGGGATGAACGCGAAGGCCGGGCCCTGGATGAAGACAAACAGCACGCCGACCTTCCAGGCTTCGGCGAGGGCGAGCCCGCCGACCGCGACGCTGGTGCTGAAGCAGACCGCAAGGAAAGCGAACATACCGGTGACCGCAACGATGCCGGTGATGGAGTAGGCGCTGTTACGGAACAGCGACAGGTGGATCAGCGGCTGCGGGGTACGCATCTCGATGACGACGAAGGCCGCCAGTAGAAGGCCGCCGACGACATAGCTGGCGATCACCTCGGCGCTGCCGAAACCGGCGTCGACCGCCTGCACGGTGGCGAAAAGGACAGCGATCAGGCCCAGCGCAAGCGTCACCTGGCCGGGCAGGTCCATCTTGCGTCCCTCGGCGGCTGCCGAATCCTTCGCACGGACCGCAACGATGAGGACGGCGACGGCGATCGCGGCTGCGACGTAATAGGCGACGCGCCAACCACTGAAAGCGTTAGGCGCGCCTGGCCCGGCGCCCGGAACGGTGAAGGCCGCGGCCGTCAGGCCTGCCAGGGTGGGCGAGATGACCGCACCCAGCGAGAGGAACCCGGCCCACGTTGCGATCACTTTCGCCCGGGCGCGGTGGTCCGGGGTGATCGCCGCGATCATGGACAGCGAAATCGGGAACAGAATGCCGGCCCCGATGCCGCCAACCGCCTGCGCCGCGATCATCATTTCGGTGCTGGACGCCAGTGCCGCCAGGACGGAGCCGACGACGCTGACCACGGCGCCTGCGTACAGCAGCTTCTTGCGCCCGAGCATGTCGCCCAGAAGTCCCCAGCTGAGCTCAAACACCACGATGCCCATCATGAACATGCCTGCAATCCAGGTCAGCCCGGCGCCGGAGGTGTGGAATTCGACGGCGAAGGTGCCGTTGAGGGCGCCCGGCAGGGCGTTGGTGATCTGGGCCAACGCGACCGCGCTGTAAGCGGCGACGAACGTGGCCCGCACCGAGCCGCGGCTCGAGACGGAGGGGGTCTGACTCATCGATGAAACTCCTTTGTTTCAAAAGTTGGTGTGGCGCTCACCACAGTTTGGAGTCCATCTTTACAAACTGTCAAGATCACATACGCAACGTTGGCTTCATAAACACTTCCGGTGGAATTCGGCTTGACTTACGTTCCGACTACTTCCTTGACACAATGTAAAGCGTTGTGTGATGCTGACTACACCGCAACGGAGCGACGGTTGGTTAGGCTCCGCGGCGCTCCTGCACTCAGCACCCGAACTTCAAGGGAGAAGCCACGTGAGTTACCCCACACCCTCCGGCTCCGGCAAGGCGATTGATGCCAACGTCGAGCAAACCGTCAACACGGTCCTGGGTCCCGTCCCCGCTTCGGAATTGGGCGTTGTTGCGGTCCATGAGGCGCTGCTGTCCGTACTTCCCGGCGCCCAGTACGCCCCGGACATCTCCATGGACCGGGCAGATATCTTCGAGGCCCTGGCTCGCAAGCTCACCGACTTCCGCAACCACGGCGGCGGCACCATCGTCGACAGCACCGGCATGTTCCACGGCCGCGATCTCAAGCTCTACGAGGCGCTGTCCCGCTCTACCGGCGTCCACATCATCGCCTCCACCGGACTAGGCCCCGAGGAAGAACTCGGCGGATATTTCCTGACCCCGCAGACCAACCCGCCCACCCCGTGGCCAGCCGAAAGGTTCAGCGAACTCTTCGGCACAGAGGTCAGCGAGGGGATGGTGGTCCCCCGCGTGGAGCGCCGCGCCGCTGCCGGCATGGTCGCCACCATCGCGGACCGCGCCGGCATGACTCCGACCGAGGAGAGCCTCTTCCGCGGCTCCGCCCGCGCCGCGAAGAACACCGGCGTCGCGGTCTCCATCCGCTTCGGCGCCGATGCCCTGCACGACCTGGACATCGTTCTGGATGAGCAGCTCGGGGCTGACCGGGTCCTCGTCGGCGACCTGGACCGCAGTGACGCCAAAGGCGCCGCGCTCGAGGTGGCCGCCCGGGGAGCCTTCGTCGGCATCGACCATGTCGGCCTGAACGAGAGTGCGGATTACCTCATCGACCACGAGCGCGCCGACCTGGTGCTTGAACTCGTCAAGGCCGGCCATGCCGACCGGATCATCCTTTCGGGCAACTCGATCGGCGTGGCCAAGGGCCTGCCGGAGTACAACCTGCCCTACAGCCACGTCCTGGCCACGTTCGTGCCGCTCCTCAAGACCCGTGGCCTAAGCGACGACGACGCCCGGCGGATCCTTGTGGACAACCCGCGCCAGCTGCTGACCGTGTGCTAAGCACGCGTCCGCCACCAGACAACAACCTTTCGAACCCCTGAGGTGAACGCATGAGCAAGGTCAATACAGTGCTGGGAACCATCCCGGCCGAAGAACTGGAAATCGTGGCCGTCCACGAACACATCGGCTACGGCATGCCGGGATCCGAACTGGACACCAAGTGGTGGAAGTCCCCGGAGCAGGCCTATGAAGAGACCGTGCCGAAGCTGCGGAAGTTCCGCGAATACGGCGGCGGCACCTTCGTGGACGCCACGGGCATCTGCAACGGCCGCGACGTCGACTACTACAAGTCCCTGTCGCAGAAGACGGGTGTTCACATCGTGGCGTGCACCGGCTTCGTCGGCGGCGACACCGCCCTGCCGCACTTCTCCCGGGCCACCGTGGACTACCTAGCGAAGGTGTTCATCCACGAGATCACCGTCGGCATCGGCAACACCGGCGCCAAGGCCGGCGTCATCAAGGTCGGCGTCAGCCGCGGCGGCCGGATGACGGACCTGGACAAGCGCATTTACCGGGCCGCGGCGCGCGCCGCCGTCGTGACCGGCGCTCCAATCCTGACCCACCTGGCCATCGACCCCGAACCGGCCGTGACCATCTTCAAGGAAGAGGGCCTGTCGCTGGACCGGGTGCTGTTCGGCCACGCCGACGACGGCCTGAACGCGCCGATCACTCCCCACGACTGGATTTACGAACAGGGCGGCCGGATCGGCTTCGACACGTTCGGGTACGACCTGGAACTTCCGGACCCGCCTTTTTGGGGCCGCAAGCGGGCCGAACGCATGCAGCACTTCGTCAACCTGGTCAACAAGGGCTACGCAGACAAGCTCCTCGTCTCGGCAGACGCCAACTGCAGCCCGCTGGGCTGGCCCGGCGTCAAAGGCCACACGATCAACTACATCTTCGAGGACATGATCCCCGACATGCGGGCGGCCGGCATCGACGACGCCACCCTCAAGCTGCTGCTTGAGGACAACCCGTCCGACTTCCTGTCACTGCACACCTGAGCCGCGCACACGCCAGCACAACTTACCCGTTCCAGCAGGCATGGTCCGGGCCACGAGAGACTTAAGAAAGAGATGAAACCATGAAGGCTGAAGAGCTCAAGAACCTCAAGATTGCCATCGTCGGCGCAGGCTACGGCGGCGCTGCGGCGGCCAAGGCCCTGAGCCTGCTCGGCGCGGACGTCACGGTCTACGAGCAGGCTCCCGCGATGGGGGAAGTGGGCGCCGGCATCGGCCTGCGCCCCGCCACGATGGCCCGGTTCCGGCAGTGGGGGATCTTCGACGCCGTCGCCAAAGTCAGTTCACCGAGCGACTACTTCGAAATCCTCACGGCCACCGGCGACCCGATCATGAAGGACAGCTGGCCGGAGTTCGGCGAAGAGAAGCACACGTACCTCATCCACCGCCGCGACTTCATCGAGGCCCTGCTCGGTGTGCTTCCCGAGGGCATGGTGCAGCTCGGCCACAGGTTGGAGACCATCCAGGACAAGGGCGGCCGCTCCGTCCTGACCTTTGCCAACGGCGAGACGGTCGAGGCCGACCTGGTGATCGGTGCCGACGGCATCAAGTCCACAGTGCGGGAGCAGCTCTTCAGCGACAAGGGCCCGGTGTTCTCCGGCGAGCACGCCTACCGGGTGGTGATCTCCGCCGACGACGCCCACGGCATGGTCGTGGACGACAACCTGCGGATGTACATCGGCAAGGGCACCAAGGTCTACCTGCTGCCGCTGCGGCACCGCAACCAGATGTCCTTTGACATCACTGCGCTGAACCCGGACGGGACCTGGGCCCCGGTGATCACGAAGGAAGAACTCCTGAAGACCGTGGACGGATTCGATGAGCGGATCGTGGCGATTGCCCGCGACCTGGACATGGACACCGTGAACATCCGTGCGGTCTACGACATCGACCCCGTGGACACCTGGCACACCGACTCAGTGGTCCTGATGGGCGATGCGGCGCATTCCATGCTGCACCACCAGGGCCAGGGCGCGAACTCGGCCATCGAGGACGCCGGAGCGCTGGCCGAGGCGCTCGCCCAAGCCGTTTCGGTGAAGGAGGCGCTGGCCTTGTTCCAGGCGACCCGCAAGCCGGTGACCGACGAGCTGCAGCGTATCTCCCGCCAAGGGTGGAGCGAGGAAGAGGTCAATGACGTCTTCCCGGGTCAGAAGCCCGCGTCCCAGCAGCCCGTCCAGGTGGAGGCCTAAACCCCATGACCATTCATCCCGAAATCGCCAAGATCCTCAGTACCTTGCCCGCACCCGACGGCTCTCCGCTGAATCCCGAGGCCATGCGGGCCGGCGAGGCCGCGCAGATCCCGCCGGTCGAGGACCGCCTTCCCTTGCACTCGGTCGAGGACGCGACGGCAGCAACGCCCGCAGGAGAGGTGCCCATCCGCATCTACACGCCGGTGGAGGCGGACGCCTATGGCTTCCTCGTCTACTTCCACGGCGGCGCCTTCTTCCTGGGCAGCCTCGACACCCACGATCACGTGGCGCGTTCCTTGGCCAAGGAAACCGGCTTCAAAGTTCTTTCGGTCGGCTACCGGCTGGCCCCGGAGGCTGCCTTCCCGGCCGGCCTTGAGGACTGCTACGGCGTCGTCCGCTGGGCTGCGGAGCACGGTGAAACCCTGAAGTGGGACGGGAAGAACCTCGCCGTCGCCGGTGACAGTTCGGGCGGCAACTTCGCAGCAGCCGTCGCCGGCAAAGCCCACGACGACGGATTCGACGCCATCACCCACCAGATCCTGTTCTACCCGTCCCTGGACCTGGACTTCGACGTCGACCGCTACGCCTCACTGCGGGAGAACGCCGAGGGCTACGGGCTGGAAACGGCTGGCCTGCTGCCGTTCAACTCCTCTCTACCTGGACAGCGGCGCGGATCCCGCCGATCCGCAGGTCTCCCCCATCAAGCGCCAGGACGTTTCCGGCCTGCCGCCGGCCCTGATCGTGACCGCCGAGCACGATCCACTGCGTGACGAAGGCGAGCTGTACGCCCGGCGGCTCAACGACGCCGGCGTGGAAGCGCTGGTGCGCCGGTACGCAGGCGCCAACCACGGCTTCGTCCAGAACTTCTCCTGGATCCCGGAGTTCTACGATGTGTTCGAAGAGGCGGCCGGGTTCCTGGGCAGGGACGCAGCCAGCAGGGGCGCAGCCAGCGGGGGCTCAGCACAATGACCAAACCGGTCGCCGTCCACCCCCTGGTCTCGCCCTGGGGGCGGTTCGGTCTCTACAGCTTCTTCATCGACGCCCCCGAACCCGCGATCGTCGATACGGGCATCGCGTCCTCCCCCGCCGAAGGCATGGCCCCAGCCCTGGCGGCAATTGGCCGACGGATCGAGGACGTCCGCTGGATCCTGCTGACCCACGGACACATCGACCACATCGGCGGCGCATATGCGCTGTGGGAGCTAACCGGACGCCGCGCACGGGTGGTCATCCACGAGGCCGACGCCCCGCTGCTACGCTCCCGCCGCGCCCACGTGGACGAATACCTCGCCGGACGGGGACAGTACCTGCACGACCCCGACGGCGAAGCGAAGCTGACAGCCGCCACGAACGCCGTAATTTCGGGCGAGCTGGAGCCGGACCTGTTGATGCGCGGCGGGGAGACCATTTCCCTTGGCGGCGACGTCACCATCTCGGTCCACTCGATCCCGGGACACACCCCCGGATCCGTGGCATACGTCCTCGACGGGCAAAACGACGTCTTCGTCGGCGACACCGTCCAGGTCCACGGTGCCGCTAACGGATTCCCCGGCTTCGTGGACCCGGCCGGCTACCGCTCCAGCCTGCAGTACCTCAGCGAGGAAATACGGCCGCGGCACCTCTATTTGGGCCACCCGTACCGACGTGCGGACGGCACACCATACGGTGTGGAGCTCGACGCAGGGCAGGCCCGCGAAGCGCTGCAGGGCAGCCTGGCGATCGAGGCCCGGGTCCGCGAGGCGGCCTGCAGCTGCCTGGCCGACGGGCTTCAGGAGACGAATTCGCCGTACTCCCCGTTCGCCCTTGCGGCAGCGGAGCTCGGCTACGAGTCAGACCCCACCCTGGAGCCGTCCCCCTTTTTCACAACGCTCCACGGCTACCGCACGGCATCGGACCAGACGAAAGAAAATGAGGAGATCAACACTCATGGATGACTTCCAGCTACTGAACGCCGGCGGCGAAAAGATCGCCGTGCGCAAAGACCTCCGGGTTCCGATGCGCGACGGCGTCGAGCTCGCCGCGGACGCCTACCAGGGCCCCGAGGACAAGCCCCGCCCTGCCCTGGTGGCCTTGAGCCCCTACGGCAAGGAACTGCAGGCCCTCGCCCTGACCACCCCGCCGCAGCGGCGCCCCAGCCCGATGTGGGACGGCTGCATCGAGGCCGGCGATATTGCCCGCATCGTCAAGGAGGACTACGTCCACGTCATCGGCGACCTGCGCGGCTCCGGCCATTCCGGCGGGGAGCACATCGGCAACTACAACGCCGGCGGCGTTTCGCTGGGCGAGGATGCGTACGACTTCATTGAGTGGGTCGCCGCGCAGCCCTGGTGCGACGGGAACGTCGGCATGGTGGGCATCTCCTACTTCGGGTCCATGCAGGTGCTGGCCGCGGCCGAGCGGCCGCCGCACCTGAAGGCGATCTTCGTCTCCGGCGGACACTACGACTTCTACGAGACGACCTACCACGGCGGCATCATGTGGTTCATGCCGCGCGCCGCACGCGAGGGCCGCGGCGGCGACTCCGGCTGGGCCTTCACCGATAACGTCAAGTCCCGCATGATCGAGAAGCACTCCCCCGCGGAGCTCAAAGAACTCGTCGCGAAGCGCCTTGAGGATCCCGACGTCGCCGCCTGGCCCAACCTCGTCCACGTGCTGCACTACCCGAAGAACCACGAAGCCTGGTTCGACATCGTTCTGAACGAACTCGACGGTGACTGGTACGAAGAGCGCAACCCGATCACGGTGGCCCCGAACATCGACATCCCGGTCTGGCTGCAGATCGACCAGGGCCGCGGCTGGACCATGGACGGCACGATCGAGCTGTTCAAGGAGCTGAAGGGGCCCAAGAAGCTGGACATCGGCCCATACCCGCCGATGCAGTCGCGGCCCTTCATCGAGGAGCACGACAAGATGTTCCGGTGGTATGACTACTGGATCAAGGGCGTCGACAACGGCGTGATGGATGAGCCTGCCGTCAGCGTCTTTGTGGAAGGTTCCCGCGAGCTGGTGACCGCCGGGCAGTGGCCGCCCAAGGACGTTGAGTACAGGCCGCTGTACCTGCACCCGCGGCACAAGCTGTCGACCGAGCCGGAGTTGATGGGGTCGGAATACGCCGTGCCGGATGGTTTCTACCAGGCGCCGCTAACCGTTACGGACAAGGTGGAGATCCTCAGCTGGTCCACGCCTCCGTTCGAGGAGGACACGGAGATGATCGGCACCGGAGCCGCGCACATCTTCGCGGAGATTGACCAGCCGGACACCAACTTCATCCTGCGCCTCTGGGACTATGCTCCCAACGGCAAGCGCCAGCTCATCACCAGCGGGTACCTCAAGGCCTCGCACCGTGAGCTTGACGAGCGCAGCACCGAGGGCAGTCCGGTCCATCCGCACACCCGCTCCGTTCCGGTGGAACCGGGGGTGATCGAGGAATACGTGCTGCGCCTCTACCCGTTCGCGAACACCTTCAAGCCGGGCCACACACTCACCGTTGAGCTGTCGAACGATGAGCCGCTGGCCGACGAGCACAACGCGCTGCTGCCGCCGGACGCGTTCCACCTGCCGGTGGGCCGCCCGGTCACGCACAAGATCTACCGGGACGCGGTCCACCCGTCCCGTCTGGTGCTGCCCTTCACCACAAAACGGTCGAGTAGCTGAAGCCGCCCACTCTAACGAGAAGTTGACAAGACATGACCCTTCGAACGCACCGAATTGTTCCACCTGCCCCAAGCCGGGAAGACCGCTCACACCATTCGCGGGAGCCCGGGCCGATAGCCGGGGAAACGCCGAGCAAATTGGCAATTGCCGTCGACATAGATGAAATTGTTGCCTCGCCCTGGATTGGCCTCCACCATAGGCACGAGTTCCTGCTGCACCACCGGCACGAACACTTAGTAAAAGCAAACGTAAGCCGTTGCTGAACCGGAAAGTCGGTACGGCGCTGTTCCCCCGGTTCTGTCAACAATGAAGGCTCCGCCCGCGCTGTGAACTGCTCCCCGGAAGTTGGACTGAGAAATTCAGTTCCGACTTCCGGGGAGCATTTTTATGCACGCATCTAGTTCGTTATCCGAGGATCAGCGCGAGGCCGCTGTAGCGTGGTTTGAGAAGGGCATCGCGGATAGTGCGGCAGCGAGGTTACTGGGCGTGCCTCGTGGACCGGTAAAGCTTCTCTATCGGCGGTGGAGGATCCATGGTCGAGGAGCGCTGGTGGCCAAGCCTACGAGACAGGCGTACTCGTTCGAATTCAAGCTCGCATTGGTCGAACGGTTCATCGCGGGTGAGACTGCCCCGGACCTCGCGGCGGAGGTGGGCTTGTCCTCTCCCGGGTTACTGAAAACGTGGGTGCGCGTGTATCGCCGCGAGGGTGCGGACGCCTTGCGCCCCAAGCCGAAAGGCAGACCCAACGCGCCCCACGCTCCACAGCCGGCGGAGATACCGGAGCTGGAACGGTTGCGGCGGGAGAACGAACGGCTGCGGGCGGAAGTGGCCTACCTGGGAAAATTGCGGGCCTTGAGGGCGCAGGAACGACGGTGAGGGTCCAGACCGTCATCGCCCTCAAGGCTGACTTCCCCCTCCCGGTTCTGCTGCAGGTTGCCCGTCTTGCCCGGTCCACGTTCTTCTATCACCAGGCCCGCCTCCAAGCCCCTGACCCGCAGGAGGCTATCAAGACTGCGGTGACGGCGTTTTTCGCGAAGAACCGTGGCCGGTACGGGCACCGCCGCATCCACACCGAGCTGGTCAAGCAAGGGTGGACGGTCGCGAAGAAGACCGTGCTGAAGCTCATGCGTTCGCTGCGGCTGGTCTGCAAGGTCAGGCGAAAGAGGCGCTACAACTCTTATCAGGGCGGGCAGGGCGCGGTTGCCCCGAACGTGCTGAACCGCGAGTTCGAAGCCACTGCTCCGAATGAAAAGTGGGTGACGGATGTGACCGAGTTCAGCGTTGGCGACCGGAAGCTCTACCTCTCACCGGTCATGGACCTCTTCGACCGGCAGATCATCTCTTACGCGGTGGGCCTTTCCCCGAATCTGGACCTCACCAACACATCACTCCGCAAGGCGCTGGCAACGCTCGAGTGCGAGCAGACACCGCTCGTGCATTCGGACCAGGGTTTCCAGTACCAGCATGTCTCGTGGCGGAACCTTCTGCAGGGCGCCGGCGCAATCCAGTCGATGTCACGCAAGGGCAACTGCTACGACAACGCGGTGATGGAGAACTTCTTCGGACACCTCAAGGAAGAGTTCTTCCACCGCGTCCGGTTCATCAGCACCGACGCCCTGGCAGCGGGACTGCACGAGTACATCCACTGGTACAACACCGACAGGATCTCGACAAACCTAGAGGGCCTGAGTCCGGTGCAATACCGGGCTCAGGCCCTCGCAGCCTAGGCTCTTACTTAGCCAGTCCAACTTTCAGGGACCAGTTCAGCTGCGGACGGAGCCTTCATTGGTACTGTGAGGACGACCTGCACGTCCGACCCTGGAGCCACCGCACGCATGAGGCTCCTACTTTGGGGTGCAGTTCATGTTCAGCGACCTGGGGCCGCTTCAACGACGGGTCAACGATGACCGGCCAGGGCTTCGGCGGACTCCTCGAGCACAGTCCCGATGTTGTGGTGTTTCGGCTCGCGTATGGCGCCAATGACCAATGCGGCGATGACCGAGCAGAAGGCTGCGGCGACCCATAGTCCTATGTGCATCCCATCGATGAAAGCCCCGTTAACGCCGGGGAACCCCTCAAAAACAACTCCGGCCGATGCCCCTTCGATTGCGTCGGCTGGAAGGCTGGTCTTAGCCACGGCGGGGATCACCTGGCCGGCAACGATTGCGGACAAAATGGCGGTACCGATAGCGCCACCAACCTGTATGCAGGTCGTCTGGAAACCGCTGGCCACACCGGCCAGGTGCACCGGCGCGCCGCCCACGATGAGGTCCGCCCCTGATGGAATGGCGAAGCCGGAACCGAACGCGATGATCACGAACGGCACCGCCATCATCCAGTAAGGCGTGTCGACACCGACCAGCGTCAGCAGCGCCAGGCCCGCAGCCATCAAGCCAAGGCCCATGGCGGCGACCCTGCGGGGGCCGATCTTCGCCGTGAGCAACGCCCCGATGGGCGCGGACGGAATCGCAAAAAAGCTCATCGGCAGCATCATCAAGCCAGCCGTAGCGGTGCTATTGCCCAGGGAGTTCATCAGGAACAGAGTCAGCAGGAACGTGACGCCAAGGATCGAGAAGAAGTTGGCAACAAACACGAGACCACCAACACTGACGCCGGCCGACCTGAAGAGGGCCAGTGGGAGGAGCGGGCTAGCCACACGGCTCTCGACGATCACAAACAGGGCAAACAGCACGACAGCAGCGACGAACACGCCGATCGTTGGGGCACTCCCCCAGCCCCAACCCTGAGCCTGAACCACGGCGAAGACGACAGCAAAGAGCGCTCCCGCCAGCAGAACGATACCGAGTAGGTCGATGCGGCCTCCCTTTTCCATGGCCGTTTCACGGACAACCAGAGCTGCCATCACGACACCCGCAATAGCAATGGGGACATTGATATAGAAGACCCACTGCCAGCCGGCGCTCTGTACCAGCATGCCGCTTACGAGCGGGCCGCCAGCGATGGATACAGACGAGACGCCACCCCAGATGCCTACCGCCATGCCGAACTTTTCCCTCGAGAACGTTGACCTAAGCAGAGCGATGGTCTGCGGCATGAGTAGCGCTGCGCTCACGCCCTGCAGAGCACGAAATACCAGCACGCCTTCGATGCTTCCGATGAGGCCGATCGCAACACTGGTGATACCGAACAGGATGACACCCAGAATGTAGACCTTCTTGCGCCCGAATCGGTCGCCGAGCTTGCCAGCCGGTATAAGGCAGACGGCAAGCGCGAGAAGGTACGCGTTAATGACCCACTGCAAATCGCCGAAGGTGGCATGGAGGTCGGCCTGAATTGCAGGGTTGGCGATGTGAACGACAGTGGAGTCGAGCCCGACCATGAAGAGGCCGAAGCACACGGCTATCAGGGTCAGCGCAGGTTTGCCCTTGGCTCGAAAAGGCGGAGTACCGGTTTCGAGGGGGGCGGATACAGATGCCACAGAAACACTTCTTTCCTAGAGGAGATACATATGGTTATACAAGTATAACTACGCTCGAAGAAAACTCGATCCAGAACGAGGGAACTATGAGGGTGCTGCGGCGGGAAGTGCCTGCCGGCCTACTCCGGCTCGGCGAGAACTGCAGCGAGCCGCCGCAGCGCCGGAAGACAGGCGGCAATCTGCCCACGCTCTTCGGGCGTCAGCCGCGCACTGGCCGCCTCAAGAGCGTCGGCCCAGGCACCCTCCATCAGCACTTTGATCCGCTGCGACTCCGCAGTGGGATGAAGGGAAACGTAACGCTTGTCAGCGGCATCGCGGATCCGCGTGACCAGGCCCGCGGCCACCAGTTCACGGAGCTGGACGCTGACGTTGCTGAATTGCCTCCCCAGGCGGGCTGCCACCTCCGCGACAGTGATGCCCGGGTGATTCTCGATCACTCGGAGGATTTCCAGCAGGCCGTTGGATAGCGGCCGGACACCGGTTTCATTGTGCGACTTCCGTCGGACGTCGGAGGAGATGTCGATGATAGAGACAGCCACATCCCGAAGGGCGGCGACGTCTGCCGCCCGGGACGACCGGTCCACACTTTCCATTTCATAAGCATAGGCGTGTGAATTGGCCGCAGCGGTCGCGTAGCAAACCGCGCAGCCCTTGACTGTCGCTTTACGCCATGTAAGTGTTATATACGAAGTGACGGACACAACATGCGGGGCGTCGTGCGGCGCCCCAGCCCGCGCGTCCTCCCTACCCGCTTCCGCGTCTCCCCGGAACGCTCATCGCGTGCCCGCTAGGGCCCTTACCTCTTGGACGACATCCCATGGCAACAATCGATCTTCGGGACTTCATTGGCGAAGCCCGCTTCAATCGCTTCCAGGCGGGCATGCTTTTCTGGGCCTGCTTCATCATTACCTTCGACATGTATGACCTGGTGGTCTACGGATCGGTCCTACCGGTCCTGATGAAACAATGGTCCCTGGGCCCGGTGCAGGCAGGGGCCATCGGAAGCTACGGGCCTGTTGGCATGATGGCCGGCGCCATCCTCTTCGGGATTCTGGCTGACCGTTTCGGCCGTAAGAAGATCCTGACCGCAAGCATCATCCTTTTCAGCGTCGCCACCGCCCTCAGCGGCTTCGCGCCCGGACCGACAGAGTTCTCGGTCCTCCGGGCGCTGGGCGGCCTCGGGATCGGCGGCATCCTGCCGACCGTCATTGCCATGTTGACCGATTACGCGCCGAGGAAGCGCGCCAACACCATGGTGGCAGTGGTGATGTGCTTCTTCTCGGTGGGCGGAATCCTCGCAGCCTTCGTCGCCATGCTCCTCCTGCCCGCGTTCGGCTGGCAGAGTACCTATTGGGTTGCCGTGCTTCCCCTGCTTTTCCTGCCGTTCATGATGAAATACTTCCTCGACTCCCCCGCCATGCTCCTGCAGAAGGGCAACGTCGGGGAGCTTCGGTCCGCGCTGTCGAAAATCAGCGGCCAGGCCGCACTCCCCGCTGCAGTGGAATTCACCGGGCTGCAGGAGCGGGAACCCGGCAGCCCCATCGGCGCGCTGTTCACGAATCGCCGTGGGCTGGGGACCCTCATGATCTGGGTCGCCTTCTTCATGTGCCTGCTGATGGTCAACGGACTGACCACCTGGCTTCCCAAGCTGATGGTCGAGGCCGGGTACGCGCTGAACTCAAGCCTTACCTTCACGATCGTCCTCAATGTGGGTGGCATCGTCGGCACCCTGGTCCTAGGGAGGCTCGCGGACGCCTGGGGCGTCAAACGGGTACTCGTCCCCATGTTCGTGATTGCCGCCGCGTCGCTGGCCCTCCTGGGCTTCGGCAACAACATGACGGTGCTTCTTCTCCTCGTGGCCATTACCGGCGCCTGCACCATGGGGGCACAGAATATCTCCTATTCATTTGTGTCCCAGTACTACCCGTCCTTCATGCGTTCGACGGCCATCGGGCTCGCCTCCGGTGTCGGTCGGATGGGCGCCATCGTGGGGCCGACATTCGGCGGCATTCTGCTAACCCTCAAGCTGCCGGTGGCAATGAACTTCCTGTTCTTCGCCATCCCGGGCGTCATCGCCGCCCTGGCCTTCCTGTTCGTTCCGCTCGCAGCCAAGGCAGGCGGCCGCTCCGCAGGACACCCAGATCAGCACACCAGCAACGGTGCGCCGGTCCCGGCAGACGCGGCGTCCGCTTCCCCGTAACGGCCTGACGGCCTCGGGCCGCCCCTCCATATCGGGGCGGGGCGGCCCGACCAGCCCAACTGAGGGGCAGCGGCTGGAAGGGCTAAAGGCGGCACACATCGGATCTAAATTGGGTGCGCTGACGGTCGTTGCTACACGCTTCATAGGGAGTTAAGACGACCGTGCCTATGTCGGCGAGAGCCGTCTGAGGAAGGTTGACTGGACCGTCCCGTGGTCAGCTGGCGATCGCCTTGCCTACCTGGCTTTTCGGCCGTAGCTGCCGTTCTGCTGTATCCCATGCCGACTGGCCAAGCTTCAGCGAGGTAGCGAGGGTCACTCTTGCTTTCGCATCTCGGGGTTCAGCCAGCGGCCGTAAAGCATATCGGTCATCCGATTATTGGAGCCGTAATGGCTGTGACCTGCGGAAACACTGTGCCCGAGGTGGGACTCGAACCCACACACCTTTCGATACCGCATTTTGAGTGCGGCGCGTCTGCCAATTCCGCCACTCGGGCGCGGAGACACCGGTTGTCATAATCGCCTGCCCCACGGTGCTGTGAGCAACGCGATCGCTTCCGGTGCGCGAAATTACTCTACATGCAGATAGGCTGAATTCCAGAATCGCGCCAGTGACGCCGCATCGATCCCAACCGGCCCCCAGTACACCAGCGGACGAACCTTTGATGGTCCAGTTCCCGCCGTACCTTTGCAAGGAGTTCCCGTGTCAGAACAGACGGAGTCAACCCAAACGTCCCAGCCGGCGCGCCGCGTCGTGGTCGCCGAGGATGAGACGCTCATCCGCCTGGACATCATCGAGATCCTGCGCGGCGAAGGCTACGACGTCGTCGGCGAAGCGGACAACGGCGAGAAGGCGGTGCAGCTCGCGGAGGAGCTGAAGCCGGACCTGGTTCTGATGGACGTGAAGATGCCCGTCATGGACGGCATCTCCGCCGCCGAGAAAATCGTCAAGGCCCGCATCGCCCCGGTGGTGCTGCTGACCGCTTTCAGCCAGAAAGAGCTCGTCGAGCGCGCCCGCGACGCCGGCGCCATGGCGTACGTCGTCAAGCCGTTCACGCCGGCCGACCTGATCCCCGCCCTGGAGATCGCCCTGTCCCGCCACGAGGAAATCAAAGCCCTCGAAAGCGAGGTCAGCGACCTGCAGGAGCAGTTCGCCACGCGAAAGCTGGTGGAGCGCGCCAAGAGCCTGCTGACCACCAAGATGGGCCTGACCGAGCCGGAAGCCTTCCGCTGGATCCAGAAAACGTCCATGGACCGCCGCCTGAGCATGCGCGAGGTCGCCGAGACGATCATCAACCAGGTCAACTAAGCACCTAAGCAACCAAAAAGGGAGGGTTCCCGCCGCTGGCTACCAGCGGCAGGAACCCTCCCTTTGCCTTGGTGGAAGAGGAACTAGTTCTTGCTGTTCTTCTTTTTCTTTTCCGGCCACGGGCCCAGCTTGTCCTTGGTGACGCCGTTGCCGCCCTGGCTGCCGGCGTCGGCGAGGTCGCCGACCCGGTGGACCTTGAGCATGTTGGTGGAACCGGCCTTTCCGGGAGGCGAACCGGCGGCGATGACCACCATGTCACCGTCCGAGACCAGATCCATCTCGAGCAGGTTGCGGTCCACCTGCGCGGTCATGGCATCGGTGTGGCCCACCATCGGGACCAGCATCGGCTGGATGCCCCAGGTCAGCGCGAGCTGGTTCCAGACGTGCTCCACCGGCGTGAAGGCGAACACCGGACGGGTCGGCCGCAGACGCGACAGGCGGCGGGCGGAGTCACCGGACTGGGTAAAGGTACAGATGTACTTCGCATCCAGCTGGTCGGCAATTTCGACGGCGGCACGGGTGATGGCGCCGCCGCGGGTCTTGGGTTTGGTGCCCAGCGGGGGGACGCGCTCCAGGCCGTGGACCTCGGTGGATTCGATGATCCGGGCCATGGTCTTGACGGTCTCGATCGGGAACTTGCCCACGCTGGTCTCACCGGAGAGCATAACCGCGTCCGCACCGTCGAGCACGGCGTTCGCGCAGTCGGAAGCCTCGGCGCGCGTCGGGCGCGGGTTGTCGATCATCGATTCCAGCACCTGGGTGGCGACGATGACCGGCTTGGCCCAGCGGCGGGCGAGCTCGACGGCACGCTTCTGCACGATCGGCACTTCCTCCAGCGGCAGCTCCACGCCGAGGTCGCCGCGGGCGACCATGATGGCGTCGAAGGCGTCGATGATTTCGGGGAGCTGTTCCACGGCCTGCGGCTTTTCGATCTTGGCGATCACCGGCACGCGCCGGCCCTCTTCGTCCATGATCTCGTGGACGCGCTTGATGTCCGAGGCGTCGCGGACGAAGGAAAGGGCGACCATATCGACGCCGCGGCGCATGGCCCAGCGCAGGTCGTCCTCGTCCTTTTCGCTCAGCGCCGGCACGTTGACGGCCACGCCGGGCAGGTTGATGCCCTTGTTATTCGATACGTAGCCGCCCACGATGACCTGCGCGACGACCTTGACGTCGTCGACGTCGATGGCGCGCAGGGCAACCTTGCCGTCGTCGATCAGCAGCGCGTCGCCGGGCTTGACGTCCTCGGTGAGGCTCTTGAGTGTCGTGGAGCAAATGTCCTTGGTGCCCGGGACATCCTCCGTGGTGATCGTGAAGGTGTCACCGACGGCGAGCAGGTGCGGCCCGTCGACGAAGCGGCCGAGGCGGATCTTCGGACCCTGCAGGTCGGCCATGATCGCCACGGCCTTGCCAAGCTGCCCGGCGGCCTTACGCACGTTCTCATACGTGTTGTCGTGGACCGAGTAATCCCCGTGGCTCATGTTCATCCGGGCCACGTCGACGCCGGCTTCCAGCACGGCGAGCGTGTTCTCGAAGCTCGCGATCGCCGGTCCGAAAGTGGCCACAATTTTAGCGCGTCTCATATACCTACCCTAGTTGTCTCTTGGTTGTTTAAGTTGTCGCGGGCGGAAGAACGGCCGGCGTCGGTCCCGGGTCCGAAAATGGGCCCGGGACGGAGCTACAGGACCGCGATTGCCCGGTCGGTCGGCGCAACGGGCGCCGGAAGAATGGTGCTTCCCATCAGGAACTTGTCCACCGCTGCGGCGCACGCGCGGCCCTCGGCGATCGCCCAGACGATCAGGGACTGCCCGCGGCCGGCGTCCCCGGCAACGAAGACGCCCTCGGTGTTGGTCATGTAGTAGCCGTCCCGGGCCACGTTGCCGCGGCCGTCGAATTCGGCGTGCACCTGCTCGGTGATGCCAGCCGGCTCCGCGCCGGTGAAGCCCAGGGCCAGGAAGACCAGATCGGCCGGAATGATCCGCTCGGTGCCGGCCTTGGGGACGCGCTTGCCGTCCACGAACTCGGTCTCGGCGACCTTCACCCCGGTCAGCTTGCCGTCCTCGCCGACGAACTCGACGGTGGAGGCCAGGTAGGTCCGTTCGCCGCCTTCCTCGTGCGCGCTGGCCACCTCGAACAGGGTGGGGAACGTCGGCCACGGCTGGTGCGCGGCGCGCTCGGCGGACGGCTGCTTGCCGATCGCCAGCGTGGTCACCGACGCCGCGTGATGCCGGTGGGCGGTGCCCAGGCAGTCCGCGCCGGTGTCGCCGCCGCCGAGGATCACCACGTGCTTGCCGGCCGCGTTGATCTGGTTCTCCACCGTCTCACCGGCCACGGCGCGGTTGGCGGGGACAAGGTAGTCCATCGCGAAGTGCACACCCTCTAGCTCGCGGCCCGGGATCGGCAGGTCACGCGGCACGGTGGCTCCCGTGGCGACCACAATGGCGTCGTACCGCCGGCGCAGCTGCTCCCAGGTCACGTCCTTGCCGACCTCGACGCCGGCCCGGAAGCGGGTGCCTTCGGCCTTCATCTGGTCCAGGCGGCGGTCCACGTGTTCTTTTTCCATCTTGAAATCGGGGATGCCGTACCGCAGCAGCCCGCCGATCTTGTCGTCGCGCTCATAGACGGCGACGGTGTGGCCGACCCGGGTCAGCTGCTGCGCGGCAGCGAGCCCGGCCGGGCCGGAGCCGACGACGGCGACCGTCTTGCCGGTCAGGCGTGCCGGCGGCAGCGGCGTGACGAAGCCGTTGTCGAACGCCTGGTCCGCAATGGACACCTCGACCTGCTTGATGGTCACGGCGGGCTGGTTGATGCCCAGCACGCAGGACGCCTCACAGGGCGCCGGGCAGAGCCGGCCGGTGAATTCGGGGAAGTTGTTCGTGGCGTGCAGCCGCTCGATCGCTTCCTCCCCCTTGTCCCGCCAGATCAGGTCGTTCCACTCTGGGATCAGGTTGCCCAGCGGGCAGCCCTGGTGGCAGAACGGCACGCCGCAGTCCATGCAGCGGCCGGCCTGGGCCTTCAGGACACCCTTCTCCTGGGCTTCGTACACCTCTTTCCAGTCCATGATGCGGACCGGAACGGGACGGCGCGGCTGGGTTTCACGCTGGCGTACTTTCAGAAATCCGCGTGGATCAGCCACCGGTCACCTCCAGGATTCGAGACCAAACTTCTTCGCCGTCGGGGTCCAGGCCCTCTTCGATGGCGTCAAGACGGGTTTGCAGTACTGCCGCGTAGTCCCGCGGCAGCACCTTGGTAATGCGGGCAGCGGTGTTGTCGAAGTCCTCGAGCAGCCGGGCCGCAAGCAGCGACTCGGTTTCCTCAAGGTGCTTGACCAGCAGCCCGCGGACAATGTCGCGGTCCTCGGCGTCCAGTTCACGCAGCTGCAGCTCGCCGGCGTCGAGGGCCTGCTTGTTGACCCGCTCGGACTGCAGGTCCAGCACGAAGGCCGTGCCGCCGGACATGCCGGCGCCGAAGTTGCGGCCGGTGCGCCCGAGAATGAGCGCCTGGCCGCCGGTCATGTACTCGCAACCGTGGTCACCGATGCCCTCGACGACGGCGGTCGCACCGGAGTTGCGCACCATGAAGCGCTCCCCCACCTGCCCGCGCAGGAACAGCTCACCGCTGGTGGCGCCGTAACCGATCACGTTGCCGGCAATGACGTTCCGTTCCGCCGCAAAGACGTTGCTGCGGTCCGGCCGGACGATGATCCGGCCGCCGGAGAGGCCCTTGCCGACATAGTCGTTCGAGTCACCGAACATCCGCAGCGTGATGCCGGCCGGCAGGAAGGCGCCCAGCGACTGGCCGGCGGTGCCGGTCAGGCTGATGTCGATGGTGTCCGGGGCGAGCACGTCGGTGCTGAAGGTCTTGGTGACCGCGTGCCCGAGCATGGTGCCGACGGAACGGTCGGTGTTGATCACGTTCACGGCGATCTTCACCGGAGTGCGGTCGCTGAGGGCTTCGGCAGCCATCGCGATCAACCGCTGGTCAAAGTGCTTGTCCAGCTCGTGGTTCTGGCCGGTCAGGTTCCGCAGCGGGGCGTCGTCGTCGAACTCCAGTCCGTGCAGGATCGGGTCCAGGTCCAGCCCTTCGGCCTTCCAGTGGCTGATCGCGTCGCGGGCGTCGAGCATTTCGGCGTGGCCGATCGCTTCCTCGAGGCTCCGGAAGCCGAGTTCGGCGAGGATCTCGCGGACCTCCTCGGCGAGGAACTCGAAGAAGTTGACCACGAACTCGGGCTTGCCGGTGAAGCGTGAGCGCAGCTCGGGGTTCTGCGTGGCGACACCCACCGGGCAGGTATCCAAGTGGCAGACGCGCATCATGATGCAGCCGGAGACCACCAGCGGCGCGGTCGCGAAGCCGAACTCCTCGCCGCCGAGCAGCGCGGCGATCACAACGTCGCGGCCGGTCTTGAGCTGGCCGTCCACCTGGACCACCACGCGGTCGCGCAGGCCGTTGAGCATCAGCGTCTGCTGCGTCTCGGCGAGGCCCAGTTCCCACGGCACCCCGGCGTGCTTGAGCGAATTCAGCGGCGAGGCGCCGGTGCCGCCGTCGTGCCCGGAAACCAGGACGACGTCGGCCTTGGCCTTGGTGACGCCGGCCGCAACGGTGCCGATGCCGACCTCGGAGACCAGCTTGACGTGGACCCGCGCCGAGGGGTTGGCGCGCTTTGCATCGTAGATCAGCTGCGCGAGGTCTTCGATCGAGTAGATGTCGTGGTGCGGCGGCGGGGAGATCAGTCCGACGCCGGGCGTGGAGTGCCGGGTCCGGGCCACCCAGGGGTAAACCTTCTGGGCCATCAGCTGGCCGCCTTCGCCGGGCTTGGCACCCTGGGCCATCTTGATCTGGATGTCGTCGGCGTTGGTCAGGTACAGGCTGGTGACGCCGAAACGGCCGGAAGCGATCTGTTTGACCGCGGAACGGCGCGTGGGGTCCAGCAACCGCTCCACGTCCTCGCCGCCTTCACCGGTGTTGGACTTCCCGCCGAGCCGGTTCATCGCGATCGCGAGGGTCTCGTGGGCTTCCTGTGAGATGGAGCCGTAGCTCATCGCGCCGGTGGAGAAGCGCTTGACGATGCTGGAGACCGGCTCCACTTCCTCAAGCGGAACCGCGGGGCGCAGCCCGCCCTTGAACTTGAGCAGTCCGCGCAGGGTCATCAGGTTCTGGGACTGGTCGTCCACGCCGCGGGTGTAGGCCTTGAAGATGTCGTAGCGGCGTTCACGCGTGGCGTGCTGAAGCCGGAACACCGTCTCCGGGTTGAACAGGTGCGGTTCGCCGTCGCGGCGCCACTGGTACTCGCCGCCGCCCAGCAAGGGCTGGTGCGGCTGCTCGATGCCGTTTTCGGGGTACGCCATCCGGTGCCGCGCCGCGACTTCCGCGGCGATGACGTCCAGGCCGACGCCGCCGAGCTGGGAGTGGGTGCCGGCGAAGTACTCGTCCACGAGCTCCTGGCCGAGGCCAAGCGCCTCGAAGGTCTGGGCGCCGGTGTACGAGGCGACCGTGGAGATGCCCATCTTGGACATGATCTTCAGGACACCCTTGCCGAGGCCCTTGATCAGGTTGTACACCCCGTCATGCGCGCTGACGCCGGTGACGTCGCCGGCAGCGATGAGCTGTTCGACGGATTCCATCGCTAGGTACGGGTTGACGGCCGAGGCGCCGTAGCCGATGAGGACGGCGATGTGGTGGGTTTCGCGGACGTCGCCGGCCTCGACCACGAGGGCGGTCTTGGTGCGGTTGGCGCTGCGGAGCAGGTGGTGGTGCACCGCGCTGACCAGCAGCAGGGACGGGATCGGCGCCCACTGGGCGTTCGAGTCGCGGTCCGAGAGCACGACGTACTGCACGCCGCGGTTGATTGCACCGGAGACCTGCTCGCAGATTTCGGTCAGCCGGGCTCGGAGCGCGTGTTCGCCGCCCTCGGGGCGGTACAGGCCGCGGACCTTCATCGCGACCCGGTCGCCGTCGGCGTTCTCGATGTTCGCGATTTTGGCCAGTTGGTCGTTGTTGATCACCGGGAACGGCAGCGAGACCTGCGGTTGGCGGACCTGCTTGGTATCCAGCAGGTTGCCGTTGGGTCCGATCGCGCAGGTCAGCGATGTAACGAGTTCCTCGCGGATTGCGTCCAGCGGCGGGTTGGTGACCTGCGCGAAGGACTGCACGAAGTAGTCGAAGAGCAGCCTCGGCCGCTTGGAGAGCACGGCCACCGGGGTGTCCGAACCCATGGCGCCCAGCGGTTCGGCGCCGGTGCGGGCCATCGGGCCGAGCAGGATCTTCAGTTCCTCGGTGGTGTAGCCAAAGGTGCGCTGGCGGATGTTGACCGACGCGGCGGTGTGCACGACGTGCTCGCGCTCGGGCAGGTCCTTGAGGTCGATCAGGTTTTCTTTGACCCATTCGGCCCATGGGTTCGCCGCGGCCACCTCGGCCTTGACCTCGGCGTCGTCGATGATCCGGCCCGCCTCGGTGTCCACCAGGAACATTTTGCCCGGCGAGACGCGGCCCTTCTTGACCACTCTGGAAGGTTCGACGTCGATGACGCCCACCTCGGAGGCGAAGACGACCAGACCGTCCTCGGTAATCCAGTAGCGGCCCGGGCGCAGCCCGTTGCGGTCCAGGGTGGCGCCGACGAGGTCCCCGTCGGTGAAGGACACGGCGGCCGGGCCGTCCCACGGCTCCATCAGCATCGAGTGGTACTCGTAGAACGCACGCCGCGCCGGGTCCATCGTGGCGTGGTTCTCCCAGGCCTCCGGGATCATCATCATGATCGAGTGCGTGATGGGCCGGCCGGAGAGCCAGAGCAGTTCCGCGACCTCGTCGAACGAGGCCGAGTCGGAGGCGCCGGGGGTGCAGATCGGGTACAGCTCCTCGGGGCTGTCCCCGAGCAGCGGGTTGGCCAGCTGCGACTGCCGGGCCCGCATCCAGTTCCGGTTGCCCTTGACCGTGTTGATCTCGCCGTTGTGCGCGATGGTGCGGAACGGCTGGGCCAGCGGCCAGGACGGGAAGGTGTTGGTGGAAAAGCGCGAGTGGACGATCGCGAGCTTGGTCTTGAACCGCTTGTCCGACAGATCCGGGTAGAACGGTTCCAGCTGGGCGGTGGTGAGCATGCCCTTGTAGACGATGGTCCGGGAGGACAGCGAGGGGAAGTACACGCCGAACTTGTTCTGCGCGCGCTTGCGGATCCGCCAGGCGCGGGAGTCGAGTTCGTTCCGGGAGAGCGTTTCGCCCGTCGCGGAGGCCAGGAACGGCTGGGAGAAGTACGGCATGCAGGCGCGGGCCATGGCTCCGACGAGGTCGGCGACGATCGGGACTTCGCGCCAGCCGAGGACGGTGAGCCCCTCGTCGGCGGCAAGGCCCTCGATGCCGGTCCTCGCGGACTCGGATTCGCGCTGTTCGGCCGGAAGGAACGCGGTGCCGACGACGTATTGTCCTGCGGCGGGCAGTTCGAAGTCGGTGACCGCGCGGAAGAATTCGTCCGGGACCTGCATCAGCAACCCGGCGCCGTCGCCGGTTCCCTCGTCCGCGCCGACGGCGCCGCGGTGCTCGAGGTTGCGCAGGGCGGTGAGGGCAGCGTCGACGATGTCGTAGCCCGGCTCGCCGCGCAGGGTGGCGATGATGGCCAGCCCGCAGGCATCCTTCTCTTGCTCAGGGTTGTAGAGGCCGGCGGCCGGCGGCAGTGCCGCGAATCGCTTGAACGGCGATACTGCGGCCGCGGGCTCTTCCGGGCCGGACCAACTGGGGCTAGGCAGGGTTTGGGTCATGAGAGACGTCCTTCCTCCTGATCGTGCGTATGGGAGGGACAACATTGGCCCGATCGGTGCGCCGGTGTGACGGGCACAACAACGTGAATTTAGCTACTCGAATTGTAGGCCAGCACCGCATTCTGGACGAACAGTTACGCGGGCCGCTGGCCGGGGTTGCATGGCTGCAGTTGTCTGCTGTCCCCTGCAATCCCTGGTGCCACGACGTTGTGGACCCGGGCTCCACTGGCGGTCGCCGTGTAGCCCGGTATACGGGGCTGACCTACTTGATCTTGTCAGCGTCCGGCGCGGTTCCGGCGGCCCGGCGGCCGGAGCGCCCGACTGCTGGTTCTCCGGTGGCGGGCTTTGCTTCGCCGGTAGTTTCCCCGCCGGCTTCGGTCTGCACCGAGGCGCGGTCCGCACCGTTTTGATTCTCCGGGAGATTATCACGGGATTCAGATTCTGAGACAGCAGAGTCCGAATGGTGGATGGCCGGCACCGGGGCTTTTTCCGTCTTCACTTCGCCGGTGCGACGGTCTTCGGCGTCGCCGGCCAGGTCAGCGTCGCTGGCCTTGTCTGCGTCGGCTTTATCCGCGTCAGCCTTATCCGCGTCAGCCTTATCCGCGTCTGCCACTGCCTTGCCGTTGTCGGCGTCGGCCGGTTCGCGGCCGGGCAGGTACACGTTATCCGGAACGTCGCGCTTTCGCAGCCCGAGCACGATGAACGCCACCAGGGCGGCGGTGAGCACGAGGACGCTGGTCCAGACGTTAAGCCGGGTGGTGATGCCGAAGAGACTGATCTGCTCGGCGTCGTCAATCCGCATGGCCTCGATCCAGACGCGTCCGAGGGTGTAGTAGATGGCGTACAGCCAGAACAGCCGGCTGCGGCGGAAGTTGAATCGTCGGTCCAGTGCCAGCAGCAGCAGAACTCCGACGAGGTTCCACAGAGATTCGTAGAGGAAAGTGGGGTGGAACAGCGTGTCCGCGGGCATGCCCGCCGGGAAGTTGGGGTTGTCGGCGTCGACCTGCAGTCCCCAGGGCAGCGTGGTGGGGCCGCCGAAGAGTTCCTGGTTGAAGTAGTTGCCCCAGCGGCCGATCGCCTGGGCCAGCAGCAGCCCGGGCGCCGCTGCGTCCACGAAGGCGCTCAGTTTGACCCCCGCGCGGCGGCAGCCGATCCAGGCGCCGACGGCACCCAGCACCACGGCTCCCCAGATCCCCAGGCCGCCGCGCTGGATCTGCGGAATCAGCGACAGGTCGCCGGTGCCGTCGAAGCCCGGGCCGAAGTAGGCGTCCGGGGAGGACACCACGTGGTAGAGCCGGCCGCCGATGATGCCGAAGGGGATCGCCCAGATGGCGATGTCCCAGACGCTGCCTTCAGGTGCGCCGCGGCGGGCCCACCGCACGGAGGTCAGCCAGAGCCCGGCAATGATGCCGGCGAGGATGCACAGCGCGTACGCGTGGATGCGCAGCGACCCCCAGGGCAGCGGGATATCGAACCCGGACCAGTCCGGGCTCGGAATGCTGGCGGGAACCATCGCTGCCGCTCGGAGGACTGACTGCATCGCTTACGCTTCTTCCTTGCTGAGACCGGTGCTCAGCTCCTTCGTCAGGGACGCTACCGCATCAACGCCGCCCTCACCGATCGCCGCGACGAGGGCGGTCCCGACGATCACGCCGTCGGCATAGGCGGCGATTTCGCGGACGTGGCCGGCGTTGGAGACGCCCAGGCCGACGCAGACGCGCTCGGCGCCGGCGGCGTGGGCCGCGGCAACGACGTCCTTGGCAGCGGAGCTGACCGAGGTGCGGGCGCCGGTGACGCCCATGATGGAGACGGCGTAGACGAAGCCGCGGCTCGCGTCCACGGTGCGTTTCATCCGTTCCGGGGTGGAAGACGGCGCCACCAGGAACACCCGGTCCAGGCCGTGTTTGTCCGAGGCCGCCATCCATTCAGCGGCCTCGTCGGGGATCAGGTCCGGGGTGATCAGACCGGCTCCGCCGGCTTCGGCGAGCCGGCGGGAGAATTCGTCCACGCCCATCCGGACCACGGGGTTCCAGTAGGTCATGACCAGGACCGCGGCGTCGGTCCTGCTCGTGATGCCGCGGACGACGTCGAACACCTGGCTGACGTGGAAGCCCTTGGCAAGCGCTTCGGTCGTGGCTGCCTGGATGACCTGGCCGTCCATCACCGGATCCGAATACGGAATGCCAATCTCGATCAGGTCGGCGCCGTTTTCGGCCAGGGCGATGCCGGCGGCAATGGTGTCCTCGACGCTCGGGTATCCGGCGGGCAGGTAGCCGATCAGCGCGGCGCGGCCCTGGGCCTTCGCGCGGTCAATCGCCGCGGCGGACTTGCTGGCGTACGGCGCGTCGCTGGTTCCGGCGCTGTTCTCTGCGCTGGCTCCGGCACTGTTCTCTGCGGTGCTCACAACTGTTCACCCTCCTGGGCGATCTCGGCTTCGGGTGAATCCTTGTCCAGCAGGTCAAACCATTCAGCGGCGGTCGCCACGTCCTTGTCGCCACGGCCGGACAGGTTGACCAGCACGATTTTCTCGGCCGGGTCGCCCGTGCCGTCCCCGGCGTCGGCGGCGAGCCGCTGGCCCACCTTGATGGCCCCGGCGAGGGCGTGGGCGGACTCGATGGCGGGGATGATGCCCTCGGTGCGGCACAGCAGGCGGAAGGCCTCCATGGCTTCGCTGTCCGTGATCGGTTCGTAGCTGACCCGGCCGATGTCCGCGAGGTAGGAGTGCTCCGGTCCGACGCCGGGGTAGTCCAGCCCGGCCGAGATGGAGTGCGACTCGACGGTCTGGCCGTCCTCGTCCTGCATCAGGTAGGACCTTGCGCCGTGCAGCACGCCCGGCCGGCCGAGGGTGATGGTGGCGGCGTGGCGGCCGGTTTCGACGCCGTCGCCGCCTGCCTCGAAGCCGTAGATCTTCACCGACGGGTCATCAAGGAAGCCGTGGAAGATGCCGATGGCGTTGGAGCCGCCGCCGATGCAGGCGCAGACAGCATCCGGCAACCGGCCGGTCTGGTCCAGGATCTGGGCGCGAGCCTCTTCGCCGATGACCTCGTGGAAGTAGCGCACCATCGCCGGGAAGGGGTGCGCTCCGGCGGCGGTGCCCAGCAGGTAGTGGGTGCTGTCCACGTTGGCGACCCAGTCGCGGAGCGCTTCGTTGATGGCGTCCTTGAGCGTCTGGGAACCGTTGGTCACCGGGATGACGGTGGCGCCGAGGAGTTCCATCCGGGCCACGTTGAGGGCCTGCCGGCGGCAGTCCTCGGCGCCCATGTAGACCACGCATTCAAGGCCCAGCAGGGCGGCGGCCGTGGCGCTGGCGACACCGTGCTGGCCGGCCCCGGTCTCGGCAATGACCCGCGTCTTGCCCATGCGCTTGGCCAGCAGCGCCTGGCCCAGCACGTTGTTGATCTTGTGCGAGCCGGTGTGGTTCAGGTCTTCGCGCTTGAGGAAGATGCGCACTCCCCCGGCGTGCTCCGCGAAGCGCTTGGCTTCGGTGAGCAGCGACGGGCGGCCCGAGTAGTTCTTGTTCAGCTCCGCGATCTGGGCGGTGAACTCCGGATCGGCCTTGGCCTTCTCGAAGGTGTCCTCGAGTTCGTCGAGGGCGGCGATCAGGGATTCAGGCATCCAGCGGCCGCCGTAGGAGCCGAAGTAGGGCCCCGGGGCGTGCCGCAGGGAGGGTGTGCCCTGCGGTCCGTTGTCGTCGGGTCGGTTGCCCTGCAGGAACGCGTCCGCGGGGCTTTCCTCTGAGCCGGCTGTTGGTGCATCGACCATCAGTCTCACCATCCTGTTCCACTGCTAACTAGATCTTTGGTGCCGCACTGACACGCCGCGGTGCCCGGCCGGTGGTCCGGTCCGGCCTCGAGTCAGGAGCGTGCGGCGATTTCTTCGGCCCCGGCGGCCATGAATTGCGCGATCCGCTCGCGCGGGGTTGCGTCGCTGACCAGCGCTTCGCCCACCAGGACAGCGTTGGCGCCGTTGGCCGCGTAGTGGCGGACGTCGTCGACGCCGCGTACTCCCGACTCGCCGACCACAAGGGCCCCGGCGGGGATCGCGGCGGCGAGTTCGGCGAAAACGGACCGGTCGACGTCGAGCGTCTTGAGGTTGCGGACGTTGACGCCGATGATCCTGGCGCCAGCGGCGACGGCACGGTCCACTTCGCCGGGCGTGTGCGTCTCGACCAGCACGTTCATGCCCAGTTCCCGGCTGAGCGCTGCATACTCGCGCAACTGCTCATCGGAGAGCGAGGCGACGATCAGCAGGATCAGGTCGGCGCCATGCGCGCGCGCTTCCCAGATCTGGTACTCGTCGATCATGAAGTCCTTGCGCAGCAGCGGAATGTCCACCGCCGCCCGGACTGCGTCCAGGTCTGCGAGCGAACCGTTGAAGCGCCGCTGTTCGGTGAGGACGCTGATCACGGCCGCGCCGCCGTCGGCGTACTGCACCGCAAGCGAGGCCGGGTCTGCGATGCTCGCCAAAGCGCCCTTGGACGGACTGCTGCGCTTGATTTCGGCAATCACCTTCAGCCGGTCCCGGGCGGTGTTCCCGCCCAGGGCGGCCCAGGCGTCGCGGGCCGGCGCTGTCTGGGCAGCGCGGTCTTTCAGTTCGGCAAGCGGAACGAGCCGCTGACGGGCCTCCATATCCTCCCTGACACCGGCATTGATGTCATCGAGAACAGTCACCCTTAGTGGCCGGCGTTCTTCAGCTTGCTGCCGCCGACGCCGTAACCGGCTTTGCGCATGATGAAGCCGACGACGAGGCCGATCAGCATGACGACCACTCCGGCGATGAAGATCGGGGTGTTGGCGATGACGAAGGCGATGGATGCGATGAGCGCGCCGACCAGCATGATGGCAACGGTGGTCCAGGCGGCGGGGCTGTTGCCGTGGCCAATCGGCTCGCTGTGGTCAACGTGGTCGTAGATTCCGGGGCCGGCGGCCTGGCTTGCGGAAACAGGGGCTTTGCTCATGGAAATCTCCTCAGGATCAATACTGCTTATATTCTGCCATTCATTGGCGGAGCTGTTGGCCGCGCGGCTACCGGGTGTCGCTCAGGTGGGATCGTCGCCGCGTGAGAGACGGTCCCAGCTGTCGATCTCGTCGGTCGGCCGGTCTGGGTCCGGGACGCTGCCGGTAGCGGCGGCGTCGTATTTGGTCCGGCTCTTCCAGTGCCGGCCGGCCGGGACGAGCACAAGGGCGCTGAGCCCCAGCAGCGCACCGGCGACGACGGCGAGGACAGGGAAAGCGGTGACCCCGACCTGGACGTTGCTGCCGCTGATCCCGGTAGCGGCAGCGATGGAGCCTTGAGCGGCCGCGAGCGGGTCGGCCAGTACGGTGGCTGCGGCGGCGACGATCCCTGCGGCAGCGAGCACGATGATGGCGGTGATCACCCAGCGCGCGATGCGGCCGGCGATCGAGGCGGCAAGCCCGCCGGCGAGGGCGACGAGGGCGAGGGCGGTGACCGTGGTGGCGGCCTTGCTGCCCTGGACCTGGAGCCCGTCCTGGCTGCTGACGCCCTGGCCCAACTGGCTGGGGTCAAGGTGCACGGTGAGCCAGGTCTGGGTGGTGGTGCCGAACACGGCCAGGGCCAGCGCGGCGATGACCAGCACCAGGGTGGACTTGCGGGCCCAGCGCGGAACAGCCGGGCTGGTGCTCCTGACCGTGCTGCCGGCTCCGCTGGTTGCAGCCCCGCTCATTTCTGCTCCGCTCGATTCCGCCGCGCTCATTTCTGCTCCGCTCACTGCTGCTCTGCTCCGGCGGCCGGCACCGTCTCGGCCGTGACGTTGTGCAGCGACTGGGCGGTGTGGACGGCCCGCATCGGGGCGGCGGCCTTGTTGATGGTTTCAATCGCCTCGGTGGCGTTGACCGAATCGGCCACGATCCCGCCGCCAGCCTGGACGTAGGCGCGGCCGTCGCGCAGAAGCGCGGACCGGATGGCGATTGCCATGTCCATGTCGCCGGCGAAGTCGAGGTAGCCGACCACGCCGCCGTAGATGCCACGGCGGTGAGGTTCCAGCTCGTCCAGCAACCGCAGGGCGCGCGGCTTCGGGGCGCCGGAGAGCGTTCCGGCCGGGAAGGTCGCCTTGAGGACGTCGTAGGCGGCGGATTCGGGGGCGAGCTTGCCGACCACGGTGGATACCAGGTGCATGATGTGGCTGAAGCGCTCCACCTCCATGAACTGGGTAACGTCCACGGTGCCGGCCACGCAGACCTTGGAAAGATCGTTGCGGGACAGATCCACCAGCATCAGGTGTTCGGCGCGTTCCTTCTGGTCCGCGAGCAGTTCCTCGGCCAGGGCCTTGTCCGCCTCGACGGTCTTGCCGCGCGGGCGGGAGCCGGCGATCGGATGGGTGATGACCTCTTCGCCCGTGACCGTCACGAGGGCCTCCGGGGAAGAGCCGACGATCGAGTACTGGCGGCCGTCGGCGTCCTCGAGGCTGAACAGGTACATGTACGGGCTGGGATTGGTGTTCCGCAGGACGCGGTAGACGTCCAGCGGGTCGGCGCCGCAGTCCATTTCAAAGCGCCGGGAGATGACCACCTGGAAGACTTCGCCGTCGACGATCGCTTCCTTGCTGCGGTCGATGGCGGCGAGGTAGTCGTTCTCGTCCCAGCGTTCCTGCACGCTTGAGGCGAAATCGAGGGCGGCGGCCTCGAGCACGGAGACGGGCTGTTCGGTGGGGGTGCTGACCTTCGCGAGGAGGTCCTTCACCCGCGCGACGGCGTCGTGCCAGGCTTCATCCACCCGTTCGGAGCTGTTGTCGAAGTTGATCGCGTTGGCGATCAACAGCACGGTCCCATCCATGTTGTCGTGTACGGCCATGTCCTTGACGAGGTTGAGCGCCATTTCCGGCAGGTGGAGGTCATCTTCCGGCGGGCTGGTGAGCTTTTCCCAGTGTCGGACGGTTTCCCAACCGAGGAATCCGACAAGTCCTGAAGTGAAGGGCGGCAGACCTTCGAAACGTTCGGTGTGCAGGGCCTGGATGGTGTCCCGAATGGCGTCGACGGGGCTGCCGTCCAGCGGTACGCCCACCGGCGGCTCGCCGAGCCAGTGCGCCTGCCCATCCCGGGTGGTCAGCGTGGCGCGGGACTTCGCGCCGATGAAGGAATACCGGGACCAGGCTCCGCCTACCGCGGCGGACTCGAGCAGGAAGGTTCCGGGCTGGCCGTGGGCGAGCTTGCGGTACAGCCCGATCGGGGTCTCGGCATCAGCCAGCACCTTCAGCCGGACCGGGATGACGCGGCTGCCAACGGCGAGTTCCCGGAATTCGTCCAGGCTGGGGCTGATGATTCCGAGGTCCTGCATGGCTGGGTCGTTCCGCCTGTTCTCTAGGTCTGGGGTCTCTGGGTCTGGGGCTTCGGATCTGGTTCTACGGGCGTGATGGGTCGAAGTACTTGGCGCCGGGCCGTGGCCGGGTCAGTCGGCCTGGCCCACGACCGCGTCCAGGTCCCGGCCGTCGAAGCACGTCCTGGTCCCGGTGTGGCACGCGGCGCCGACCTGGTCGACCCGGACCAGCAGGGCATCGCCGTCGCAGTCCAGGGCGAGGGACTTGACCCACTGCACATGGCCGGAGGTGTCGCCCTTGCGCCAGTATTCCTGCCGGGAGCGCGAGTAGAAGGTCACCCGGCCGCTGGTCAGCGTACGGTGCAGCGCCTCGTCGTCCATCCAGCCCAGCATGAGCACCTCGTTGGTGTCATACTGCTGGACGATCGCGGCCACCAGGCCGGCACCGTCCCGTTTCAGGGATCGGGCAAGGTCCGCCGGAAGAGGCGTCTCGCTGGCGGGGGCGGGGGCAGGCTGCTCAGACATCAGCTCAAGTCTAGTGCCTTCGGGATGGGCACCACGCGGCGGGGTAAGGCAGCCCAGCCTTCGATGAGCCCGCCAAACGCCGCCGCGGGCCGAAACCACGCCGCTTTGTGTCCTCGCGGGCGGGCGTCTCGTGCTAGTTTCACAAGTGATGCATTTCGTCGACCCGTCCCGAGAAGTCCTGGCCGAAACCTTGCTGGCGGCCGGTCCCGATTCCCCCACGCTCTGCAAGGGGTGGCAAACCCGTGATCTTGCCGCGCACCTGTACCTGCGCGAACGCAAAGCCCGGGTGGGGCTGGGCCTGCTGGTCAAGCGTTTGGCCAAGGCCTCGGACCAGGCCACCGCGGAGCTCGCCGCCAAGATCGAGAGCGCCGAGGCCTACGCCAAGCTGGTCAACACCTTCCGGGCCGGACCGCCGCCCCTCTCCCCCATGCGTATCAAGGCGTTGGATGAGAGTTCGAATCTGACCGAATACTTTGTGCACACCGAGGACGTCCGCCGCGCGGTCGACCGATGGGCGCCGCGGGCCCTCGACGCGGCCTACTCCGACGCGCTTTGGGACGATCTGGTGAAACGCGCCGCCATTCTCTACCGGGGCGTGGATCTGGGCATCGTGCTGGTCAGCCCGTCCGGTCCCCGGCACGTGGCCAAGCGCGCACCCGTCTCAGTCGCCATCGTCGGCGAGCCCGGTGAGCTGCTGATGCACGCCCACGGCCGCACCCGGCATGCCCTCGTGACTTTCGAAGGCCAGCCGGACGCCGTCGCCCTGCTGCAGTCCGCAGAGGTAGGACTCTAGTCACCGCACCTACGGGCACAGCGCAGCATACGTTGGTCCCACGCCCGCAGGGTTCCCTGTCCGAGCTTGCGAGGATAGGGGGCGGGCGGCCCGTTTAGCGGACTTCGAAGCCGGCCGCGCGGATCGCGGCCTTAACCTGGCCGATCATGTCGAGCGGGCCAAAGTGGAACACTGAGGCTGCCAGCACGGCGTCCGCGCCGGCGGCCACGGCAGGCGGGAAGTGCTCGGGCTTGCCGGCGCCGCCGGAGGCGATCAGCGGCACCTTCACTGCCGCGCGGGCCAGCCGGATCAGTTCCAGGTCGAACCCGTCCTTGGTGCCGTCGGCGTCGATCGAGTTCAGCAGGATCTCCCCCACGCCGCGGTCCGCGGCTTCACGCGCCCAGGCCAGGGCGTCGATTCCGGTGCCCTGGCGGCCGCCGTGGGTGGTGACCTCAAAGCCGGAGGGCGTCGGCTGGGAACCGGGACGGGTGCGGCGCGCATCGAGGGAGAGCACCAGCACCTGGGAACCGAAGTGCCGGGTGATCTCATCGATCACTTCGGGCCGGGCCACCGCCGCGGTGTTGATCGCGGCCTTGTCCGCGCCGTAGCGCAGCAGCTTGTCCACCTCGGTCACGCCGCGGACGCCGCCGCCGACGGTCAACGGAATGAAGACTTCCTCGGCGGTGCGGCGGACGACGTCGAAGGTGGTTTCGCGGTTGCCCGAGGATGCCGTCACGTCAAGGAAGGTCAGCTCGTCGGCGCCCCCGTTGTCGTACCGGTGCGCCAGCTCCACGGGATCGCCGGCGTCGCGCAGACCCTCGAAGTTGATCCCCTTGACCACGCGCCCGGCGTCGACGTCAAGGCACGGGATGACGCGGATGGCTACAGACATGGCTGCTCCTGATCTGGGCCCAGGGATACTGGGCTTACGGGCATGGGTGTTACGGGCGGGCCGCTAGATCCGGCAGGCGTGGATGCTGCTGACCAGGATGGCGCGGGCGCCGAGGTCGTAAAGTTCGTCCATGATCCGGTTGGTGTCCTTCTTCGGAACCATGGAGCGGACAGCCGCCCAGTCCGAGTCACGCAGCGGCGAGACCGTGGGCGACTCAAGGCCGGGGGTCAGCTTCGCGGCCTGCTCGACGAGTTCGTTGCGGATGTCGTAATCCATCAGCACGTACTGCCGGGCGACGAGGACGCCCTGCAAGCGGCGGATCAGCACCTCGGCGGCCGGGTTCTGCTCGCCTTTGCGGCCGATCAGGACCGATTCCGAGTTCAGGATCGGGTCGCCGAAGATTTCCATCCCGGCGGCCTTGAGCGTGGTGCCGGTTTCGACGACGTCGGCGATCGCGTCGGCGACGCCGAGCCGCACGGAGGATTCCACCGCGCCGTCGAGCCGGACCACCTTGGCGTTGATGCCGCGCTCGGCGAGGTAGGCGCGCAGCAGCCCGTCGTAACTGGTGGCCAGGCGCTTGCCTTCGAGCTGGTCGATGGCGGTGAAGTCCCCCACGGGGCCGGCGAAGCGGAAGGTGGACGCGGCGAAACCGAGCGGGAGCAGCTCTTCGGCGTCGACCTGGGCATCAAGCAGCAGGTCCCGGCCGGTGATGCCGACATCCAGGGTGCCCTGGCCGACGTAAACGGCGATGTCGCGGGGACGAAGGAAGAAAAACTCGATGTCGTTGTCCGGGTCCACCATGACCAGTTCGCGGCTGTCGCGGCGCTGGCGGTAGCCGGCTTCGGCGAGCATGGCGGAAGCGGCTTCGGACAGGGATCCCTTGTTCGGGACGGCAACTCTCAGCATGGGAAGTTCTTTCTGGTTGGAACGTCGTTGGTACAGGCACAGCGGGCCACGATGTGCGCGGTGCCGGGAATGGAGTCCCGGAACGGATCCGGGTCCGCCCCGGACGAGGGCGCGGCGTGGCTAGAGATGCTTGTAGACGTCCTCCAGGCTCAGCCCTTTAGCGAGCATCAGAACCTGCAGGTGATAGAGCAACTGGGAGATTTCTTCCGCGGCGGCCTCGTCGGATTCGTACTCGGCAGCCATCCACACCTCGGCTGCTTCCTCCACGACTTTCTTGCCGATGCCGTGGACTCCGGAATCAAGTTCGGCGACGGTGCGGGAGCCCTCCGGGCGGGCGGCAGCCTTCTCGCTCAGTTCTGCGAACAGCGACTCGAAATTCTTCACGCCCTCCAGCCTACTTGTTCCCGGCCGGACCTCGCCCGCCGGGCCGCTGGATGACGGCCCCGATGTGAGCGAATGCACACGCTCAGGAGTACTGCTTGAGCGTGACGGCGGTGGCGAGGGCGGCGGTGACGGCCTCGTGGCCCTTGTCCTCGGTGGAGCCGGGAAGGCCGGCGCGGTCGATGCCCTGTTGTTCGGTGTCGCAGGTCAGGACACCGAAACCGACCGGCACACCGGTCCGGACGCCGACCTCGGTCAGACCCAGGGTGGCGGCCTCGCAGACGTATTCGAAGTGCGGTGTACCGCCGCGGATCACGACGCCCAGTGCCACGACGGCGTCGAAGTGCGGCGCCAGCCGGGCCGCCGCGACCGGCAGCTCAAAGGTCCCGGGCACGCGCAGCACGGTGGGCTCGCTGATGCCGGCGTCCTTGGCGGCACGCAGCGCGCCGTCGAGCAGGCCGTCCATGATCCGGGTGTGCCAGCTGGCGGCCACGATGGCCAGCTTGAGCTGTGCGGTTTCCTCCGGCTGGAAGGTGGAAAGGTCAATCTGGGGGGCGCCATGGCCGCTCATTCGGATTCCTTGCTGTAGATGCTTAATCGGGGGTGGCTGTGGCTTAGCCTTGGTCTGGCTCGAGCCGGCGCTGGGCCGCAGCTGGTTCCGCGGCGGCCGGCAGCATGTCGAGGACCAGGCGGTGGTCCATCCGGTCCTTCTTGGTCTGCAGGTAGCGCAGGTTTTGTTCCCGGGACGGCACCTCGGTGGGGACCATTTCGACGACGCTGACGCCGGCCTGGGCCAGCCGGTCCTGCTTGTCCGGGTTGTTGCTCAGCAGCCGGATCTCCTGCAGGCCCATTTCGGCGAGGATCTGCGCGGCGGCCCGGTAGGAGCGGGCGTCCACGGGGAGGCCTAGCTGCTCGTTGGCCTCGACGGTGTCGAACCCGGCTTCCTGCAGGGCATAGGCCTTGATTTTGTTGGCCAGGCCAATGCCGCGGCCTTCCTGGCCGCGCAGGTACAGCAGGGTACCGCCGTACGCGTGGATCATCTCCAGGGCGTAGGCCAGCTGTTCGCCGCAGTCGCAGCGGTAGGAGCCGAAAACGTCGCCGGTGAGGCATTCGGAGTGCAACCTGACCAGGGGCGCCTGCCCGTCCGTGGCCGGCAGCGGGGAGCTGACGGCGAGGTGCTCGGCCCCGGTCTCGAGGTCGGTCCAGGCCTGGGCCACGAAGTCGCCGTAGGCGGTGGGCAGCTGGACGATCGGTCCGCCGCTGACCGGATGCGGCTGCTGAGCCGGGGTGGCCGGCTGTGCTTCAGAAGTCGTCATTGTTTTTCCTCACTCCAGGGTGTCAGGCGGATTCCGCTGTGTGGCTGCCGGTGTTCCCGGCTTCAAGGTACGCCACCAGGTCGGCAATCGAGATCAGCGGGCAGCCATGTTCCAGCGCGAAGCCGCGAAGTCCGTCCAGCCGCATCATCTCTCCGTCGTCGTACACTACTTCAGCGATCACGCCCACAGGTTCGAGGCCCGCCAGCCGGCACAGCTCAACGGCCGCTTCAGTGTGGCCGGGACGCTCACGCACACCGCCGTTAACGGCGCGCAGCGGAAAAACATGCCCCGGCCGGGTCAGGGAACCGGGCTGGCTGGCGGAATCGGCCAGGATCCGGGCGGTCAGGGCCCGGTCCGTGGCTGAGATTCCGGTGCTGACACCCACGCCCGCGTCGCAGGAGACCGTGTAGGCGGTCCCTTTCGCATCCTCGTTGACTGCCGCCATGGGCGGCAGCGCCAGCGCGTCGGCGCGTTCACCCGGCAGCGGCACGCAGATCACGCCGGAGCTGTAGCGGATGGTCCAGCCCATCAGCGCCGGGGTGGCGTGCTGGGCCGCGAAGATGATGTCGCCTTCGTTTTCGCGGTCTTCGTTGTCCACCACCAGCACCGGACGGCCGGCAGCCATGGCACGGATGGCGTCCTCGATAGGGTCCAGCCTCGGCGCGTCCATCGCGAGTCCTTTGGCGTCCTGCAGCCGGCTCATGATGCAGCCTCCCCGTTGCGTGCGGCCGGAGCGAAGGCGAGCAGGCGTTCGGTGTACTTGGCCAGCACGTCGACCTCCAGGTTGACTGGGCTCCCGATCGATTTTGCGCCCAGGCCCGTCTCGGCCAGCGTTGTCGGGATCAGCCCGACCTCGAACCAGGGGGCCCGGTCCGGCGCGGGGCTCACGGCAGTGACGGTCAGGGAGACGCCGTCGACGGCGATAGATCCCTTTTCCGCGATGTAGCGGGCCAGCGGGGCGGGAACACCGAAACGCAGCCGGTCCCAGTTGCCGAGCGCCTCGCGTTCGAGAAGTTCACCGACGCCGTCGACGTGGCCCTGCACGACGTGACCGTCAAGCCGGCCGCCGGCCGGCACGCAGCGTTCGAGGTTGACGGGATCGCCGGCGGCCAGCCCGCCGATGGTGCTACGGACCAGGGTCTCGCCCATGACGTCGACGCTGAAGTCGGTGCCGTCGATCTCGGTGGCGGTCAGGCACACCCCGTTGACCGCGACGGAGCCGCCAAGGGCCAGGCCGTCGGTGCTGGCCGGAGCGTGCAGACGCAGCGTGGCGCTGGTCTCGCCGTCTCGCTCGACGGAGAGCACCTTCCCTTGTTCGGCAATAATTCCGGTAAACATCAGTTGCCTCCTGCGGCGGTGTCCGCGGCGTTGCGCGGGGTGGAATCGGGTGAAGTCTTGCTCGGAGAAACGGTGCCCGGTCTCAGGTGCAGCCGAAGGTCGCGGCCCAGCAACTGGACGGCGCCGCCCGAGGCCTGGTCCCAGTCCCAGAGTTGGGCGTCGGCGAGGGTGCCGATGCCGAGGTCTTCCAGGGCCGGGGTGCCAGAGCCGAGGAGGGTGGGGGCCAGGTAGACGATGAGTTCGTCGACGAGGCCGGCAGCCAGGAAGGCACTCAGTATCCGCGAGCCGCCCTCGACCATGAGGTGCCGGACACCGGCGTCGAACAACTGCTCCAGCGCCTCCCCGGGGACACGGGTCGGCAGGTGCAGCACCTTGCCGTCAGTCCCGTTGACCGCGGCGTCCTCGGGGATACCGCGCAACCCCATTACCGCGCGCAGCGGCTGGCGTCCGGACGGTTCCCCGTCGGCGTTGCGGGCGGTCAGCCGGGGGTTGTCCACCAGGACCGTCTGGGTGCCGACCAGGATGGCGTCGATCCGGCCGCGCAACGCGTGGTTGTCGGCAAGCGACTCGGGGCTGGAGATCCACTGGCTGGTCCCGTCGCTGGCCGCGATCCGGCTGTCCAGGGTCTGGGCAATGTGCAGGGTGACGAAGGGCCGCTTGGCGGCCACCGCGTCGAACCAGCGCCGGTTGAGGTCCAGGGCAGCGACGGCGCCGAGGCCCGAGCGGACCCGGACGCCGGCGGCCCTCAGGGTGGCCGCTCCTCCGGCTGCCGGATCGTGCGGGTCATCGACGGCGTAGACGACGTCGGCGATGCCGGCGTTGATGATGGCCTGGGCGCAGGGGCCGGTGCGTCCGCAGTGGTTGCAGGGTTCGAGCGTGACCAGCATGGTGGTTCCGTGCAGGTCCACGCCCGCCGCCGTGGCCTGGGCGATGGCGTCGACTTCGGCGTGGGGAGTGCCGGCGCCCCGGTGGTAGCCAGTGACGACCGGTGCGCCGTCGCTTCCAATGACGACGGCTCCCACCAACGGGTTAGCTCCGCGGGGGCCGAGCGCGGCTGCGGCAAGGGCGGCGTCCATGGCGGCCGTCTCTGCCGCGCTGAAGCCTGCGGCGGTGAAGTCGTCCGGGAGTTCCGGGGCCTGCGGCTCGTGGCGCTGGGCGCGCTGGTCAACGGCGGCTGCGTTCTTCGGCAGCCCGGCGGCCGCCTGCCGAGCGCTCATTTGCCGTCCGCCCGGTCCTGCCGGGCCCGCTGGGCCTGCTCGGCGCTGGTGGCGGCTAAGAGCCATCGCAAGGGGTTCATGCGTGTCGTTCCTTCCCTCAGAACCGCGATGGCTCCGGGGGTATACGACAGCGAAATCCCGCAGCGCTCGAGGGCGCCGCAGTAACAGCTGTACGTGCTTCTCTCATCCAGACTTTAACTGTCGGTACCGGAGTTCCACCGGTTCAACCGTCCGCCGTCACCTTCACGGGGAAGGAGCCGGCTCGCGGGTCGCGGACTATAACCGCCGGTTCGGACTTACACCGACCCCGGAGCACGTATGTGTGTAGCTATTCTGACACAACCGACGCCGCTGACCGGCTATTCCCGCTTCCCGGCCGTGCCACTCTTCGTCATGTTCGGCTTGGCTCCCGCTTAGCGCCGACCGCTTGGCGCCGACTTCGCGCCCGCCTAGCGCCGACCGGCGGAGCGCAGCTGCTCGATCGCCTGAGCCGGGTCGTCGGCGCCGTAAACCGCTGACCCGGCCACGAACACGTCGGCGCCCGCCTCGGCGGCACGCCAGATGGTCTCCTCGGTGATGCCGCCGTCGACCTGCAGTTTGACGTCCAGCCCCGACGCGTCGATGGCCGCCCGCGCCCGTCGGATCTTCGGCAGGGTCAGATCGAGAAACTCCTGGCCGCCGAAGCCCGGCTCCACCGTCATGATGAGGATCATGTCCAGCTCACCCAGCATGTCGAAGAAGGGCTCGACGCCGCTGCCGGGCCGCAGCGCCAGCCCGGCCTTCGCGCCCCGGGCGCGCAGCTCGCGGGCGAGCTTCACCGGCGCAATCGACGCCTCGGCGTGGAACGTCACCGACGCGACGCCGGCGTCGGCGTACGCGGGAGCCCAGCGGTCCGCGTGCTCGATCATGAGGTGCGCGTCCAGCGGAATCGGGCTGATTTCCTGCAGCCGCTGAACCACCGGCAGGCCCAGCGAAAGGTTCGGGACGAAGTGGTTGTCCATCACGTCCACATGCACGGCGTCCGCGGTCTTTATCTTCTGTAGCTCAGTCTGCAGGTTCGCGAAGTCCGCCGAAAGGATGCTGGGGTTGATGCAGGAGTGGGCCATGGATGTCCTTCGTCGTCGGGCCGGTCGGAAAGTCGAAGCGCTGGTGCCAGTATGGCCGGAAGCTCAGGCCTTTTTGTGGATGAGGGCCAGGAACATGGCATCGGTCCGGTGCAGGTGCGGCCACAGTTGGGCCGTCAGTTCGTGCCCGGCCTCAAGGTGGCCGGAAAGACTTACCTTGTCCAGGGCGTCGCCGGCGTCGAGCAGTTCAAGATCATCGCGTTTGCGGAGCGCGTCAGTGACGACGGCGGTGGTCTCGGCCGGGTGCGGTGAGCAGGTCACGTAGGCGACGACGCCGCCGGGCTTGACCGCGTCCAGGGCCGACTTGAGCAGGTCGCGCTGCAGCGGGCCAAGGTCTGCCAGGTCCTTCGGGGTACGGCGCCACCGCGATTCCGGCCGGCGGCGCAGCGCGCCCAGTCCGGTGCACGGCACGTCCACCAGCACCCGGTCAAAGCCTTCGGACATTTCCGTCCCGACCTCCCGGCCGTCCCCGGTGCGGACGTGCCAGACCTCGTGCGGGACAGCTGCGAGGGCCTGACGGACCAGTTTCGCCCGGTGCGGTGCCGGCTCGTTGGCCAGCAGGGTGGCGCCGTGCTGCCGGGCCAGGGCGCCGAGCAGCGCGGCCTTTCCGCCGGGACCTGCGCACAGGTCCAGCCAGCGTTCGCCGTCGGCGTCGTGGTCATGGTCCGCCGCGTTGCCGAGGTCCACGGAGGCCAGGGCCCGTGCCACCAGCTGGGAGCCCACGTCCTGGACCCGGGTGCTGCCGTCCCGGACCGACGCTAGCCGGCCGAGGTCGCCGCCGCTGGAGAGCGCCGATCCTTCGACGAGCTCGCCCGGGGTGGCGCCGCTTTCGAGTGCCTCGTCAAGGCTGCCGAGGCCGGGAAGCGCCACGAGGTTCACCACCGGGGCGGCGTTGTCGGCTTCGAGGAGTTCGTTGATCTCAGTGACGGGGCGTCCGTGTGCCACGAGGGACTGGCGGAAGGCCCGCACAATCCACTCGGGGTGGGCGTGGCGGATCGAGGCCAGCTTGGTCTCGTCCTGTTCGTCGCGAAGCAGCAGTTCGAGCCATTCGTCCAGCGTATGTGCGGACACCTTTCGCAGCACGGCGTTGATCAGCCCGGACGGCCCGGCACCAATCACTGCGCGGGCCAGTCCCACCGTCTCGTCGAGTGCGGCGTGCGCCGGAACGCGCATGGCGAGCAGCTGGTGCACGCCGATCCGCAGCGCGTCGAGGATGGCGGGGTCGAGCTGGTCGAGCGGGCGGTCCACGCAACGGGCGAGAATGGCGTCATACGTGCCCTGGCCGCGGAGGGCGCCGTAGCTAAGTTCGGTGGCGAAACCGGCGTCGCGCTTCTCCAGCCCGTGGTGCCGGATCCGGGCCGGCAGGACAAGGTTGGCGTAGGCGTCCTCGGCTGCCACTGCGCGCAGCACCTCGAAGGCGACCAACCGGGCCGGGTCGGCGCGCCGGGTCCGCTGCGAGGGGGCACTCTCGGTGAAGCCGCGCTGCGGGCCCCGGTTCCGTTCCCGTCCCTGCGCATTCCGCCGCACGCCGGCCCGCGGGCTCTGCCCGCCGCGGCCGCCCTGACCGCCCTGACCGCCTTGGCCGCGGGAGCCCTGCTCGCCGCCCTGACCGCCCTGGCCGCCGCCTCCCTGGCCGCGCCCGCCCTGGCCGCCTCGACCGTTGCGGTTGGATCCGGATTCGCTCATTCGAAGACCACGCTTTCCAGTGTTGCCTGTCCGCGCGCCCAGTCGGCGGCGGTCATCATCTTTTTGCCCGATGGCTGCACCCGGGTCAGTTCGACCGGGTGCGAGCCGGTCCCGACCAGGACGGCCTTGCCGTCGATGGACAGCTGTCCCGGAGGCAAGGCCTCGGCCCCGGGCCGCAGCAGCACCGGTTCAAGTTTGATGCGCTGCCCGTCGAGCATGGTCCAGGCGCCGGGTTCCGGCGTGACGCCGCGGGACCGGCGCCCGACCGCGAGGGCCGGCTGCCTCCAGTCCAGGCGGCCGTCCTCGAGGGTCAGTTTAGGCGCGAGGCTGACCTCGCCCTGCTGCGGTACGGCGGTGGCCTTCCCGGCGTCGACGGCGGAAAGCGTCTGGGTCAGCAACACCGCCCCGCTGTGCGAGAGGCGTTCCAGCAGCTCCCCCGCCGTGTCGGCCGGCCCGACGGCCTCGGTGAGCGTTCCGAAGACCGGGCCGGTGTCCAGGCCCTCCTCGAGCCGGAAGGTCACGGCGCCGGTAATGTCGTCCCCGGCGATGAGGGCGCGCTGCACCGGCGCGGCGCCGCGCCAGGCCGGCAGGAGCGAGAAGTGCAGGTTGATCCAGCCGTGCCGCGGAATGCCGAGGGCGGCACGGGGAATGAGCCCGCCATAGGCGACGATCGCGGCAACGTCGGGCGCTGCTGCCTCGATCCTGGCGGTCACGGCGGCATCGACTTTGGCTGCATGGATGACCTCGATGCCAAGCTGCGCGGCTCGGGCCGCGACCGGCGAGGGCGTCAGCACGCGCTTGCGTCCCAGCGGCGCATCCGGCCTGGTCAGCACGGCGACGACGTCGAACCCGGCTGCCACCAGCGCGTCCAGCGACGGCACTGCGACAGCCGGAGTCCCTGCGAAGAGAACCCTCACTGGCCGGTTCCGAAGGATGACCCCGCGCCGAAGCTGGAGCCTACCGTCTTGGCGCGCTTCGACGTCGTCTGTTCGGTAATCGAGTCGTAGTTGGCGTTGCGGATGGCGCGCAGCGCGGCTTTGCGGTTGTCGCCCTCCAGCCGGTCGGTGAACAGGATCCCGTCGAGGTGGTCTGTTTCATGCTGGAAGACGCGGGCCAGCATGCCTTCGCCTTCCAGCACCACCGGGTTGCCGTGCAGGTCGACGCCGGTGACGCGGGTGCTGCGGCGCCGGCGGACCGGGAAACCGAGGCCGGGGATGGAGAGGCAGCCCTCCACCTCGTCCGGCTGGAAATCGTCGCTGTTTTCCAGCACCGGGTTAATGATGTGCCCCTCAACTCCACGGATGCGGTAAGTAAAGACGCGCTGGCTGATGCCGACCTGGGGTGCGGCGAGGCCGGCGCCCTCAACGTCCTCCATGGTCTCCGTCATGTCAGCGACGAGCTTCTCCAGCTCAGGCCCGAACTCCGTCACGGGATCGGCAACTGTGCGCAGCACAGGGTCCCCGATGATGCGGATATTCAAGATGGCCATGGGTGATGTGTCCTCACAGTGGGCGTACGGGATTCCCGTCCAGTTTAGTGCCAGAACCGGGTTGGTATCTCTGGGGGCGCTTCAGCGGTGCGGCAAGAATGTCACACCCTGCCGCCAGACTTGTGTCATGGAAGCCGCCGAGGATTTCATCGCTTTGCCGGACACCGGGTTACCAAGCATCCCGGTGCCCGGCCGGGGCGTGGAAGGGGCGCTCTCCCTGTTGCGGGCGGCAAGTGTGACGGCCATCGGGGACGCAGCGGCCATGGGGTTCCGGGCTGCCGCGGACTTCGCCGGGGCAGTCGAGGAGCTTTCCCGGCTGACGGACTATTTCCAACTGGTGGCGGCCGCGGCCGTCGACCGGACCCGGGCAGAGGCCACGGCTCGAGCCAGCAGCGCAACCGCCACCGGCGGCGCGCACTGGACGACGGGCTGGCGGGAGGAGCCGGTGCCGGCTGCGTCAACGTGCGCCGCTCCGGGCGGAGCAGACGAGGGGATTGGGGGGATTGCCAGCCCCGACGGTCCGCCGATTTGCGCCGACGACGGCTACCGCAACACCACGGAGTTCCTCCGGGCACGCCTGCAGATCAAAGCAGCCGAAGCCAGGAGCCGGTTGTCCCTGGCCAGCAAACTCCTGCCCCGCTGGGGCCTGGCAGGAGCCGTGGTCCCGCCGGTACGCGAGGAACTTGGCACCGCTGTGGCCGCCGGCGAGCTGTCGGCGTCTTCCGCAGGTTTGGCGGTGGCGGCGCTGGACCGGGTGACCCACATCTGCGACGCCGGGACACTGGCCCGGATGGAGCATGTACTGACGCGCACTGCCGTGGAAAATGACCCGGATTTTCTCGCCCGGGTAGCCCAGGGGTGGGTCGAGGCGCTGAACCAGGAGGGCGCCGAGCCCTCCGAAGAGCTGCTCCGGCAACTACAGGGCGTTTTTGTCCGCAAGCCACGCCATGGCCTTCAACATGTCGAGCTTTTCGCTACCACCGAGCAGTTCGAACACTTGTTGACGGTCATGAATGCTGCCAGCAACCCACGCCTCGGCACAGTAGCTGAGTCCGACGGCACCGGCAAAGCTGCATCTGGCGGCACCAGCAGCGGCAGCGAGGCCGGCAGCGAGAAGCCGGACGCGACGCATTCCTGGGACAAGGAACCGGCTGCTGCTCCACTCGATCTCCGTTCCCGGCCGCAGAAACTCCTCGACGGCCTCGTCGGCGCCTGCAAAGTGGCCCTGGCCTCCGGCGGATTGTCCGCCTCGGGAGGACTCCGGCCCCAGGTCATGGTCACCATCGACTACCGCGACCTGCTTGAACGCCTTGGCGGTCCGAGTGGCCCCGCCGGGGCCGGAACAATGCTTTTCACCGGTCCGATCAGTGCCGCTACCGTTCGAAAGATCGCCTGCGACGCCGACATCATCCCGGTCCTGCTCGGTGGCCAGGGCCAGGTCCTGGATATCGGCCGCACTGCCCGGGTCTTCCCGCCGCATATCCGGAAGGCACTCATCGCCCGCGACCAAGGCTGCGCCTTTCCCGGATGCACCATTCCGGCATCCTGGTGCGAGGCCCACCACATCGACTACTGGTCCCGCGGCGGGAGCACCGGAACTGACAACGGGACTCTGTTGTGTTCGCATCACCACCACGTGATCCACAAGGAAATGTGGTCCATCCGGATTCAGGCCGGCATCCCGTGGTTCATTCCGCCGCCGCACGTCGATCCGCGCCGGCAACCCAGGCGCAACTGCTTCTTCCGCCCCGCCCGCGGCGGGTTCCCTGAACCGGCCCTAGCTTCCCAATAAGCGGCGGCGAACCCAGCTATTCCCAGTTCGTTGGGCGCTTCGGGGCCGGAGCCGAAGCGCTGTGGCCTTAGCGGGCCACCGGCGGCGCGATGGGCAGCAGTGCGGGGCCGGCGGCGAGCGTGTCCGCGGACATCTCCCAGACGCGGCGCAAGGCGCAGAACTTCCACCAGTGGTGCTTAAGCACCTCCGGGTTGGCCCGCTGCGGACGGACTTCCGTCTCGCCGATTGCCACGGCGAGGAGAACCGGGGAATCGCCGTGCTGCCAGGCTTCCCACTCCCCTGCCACCGGGTCCAAGAGGCTTTCCTCGGCCTTCATTCCTGCCACCAGTTGCATGACCACCTTGGCGTCCAGCGGCTTGACCGTTCCGTCCCGCGTCGTGCCCTTGGTCTTGTAATCGATAAGGCAGGTCCTGCCGTTGATCCGGGCTACCAGGTCCAGGGTGCCCGCGTAACCCACCGTTTTGTTCCAGACGGTGATCTCCGGGGCGATCGGCTCCACCTGGAACAGTTCCCACCATTCGTCGAAGCGCGCGGCGAAAGCTTCCTCGCCATTGGCCGCCAAAGCCTCGCGGGTTTCCTTCATCTGGTGCGGGCGGCCCAGGGCACGCAACGCCACCTGCTCGCAGTAGTTGTGGACGCGGTCGCCGCGCCGGGCAGCGTCGTCGCGATGCATCTCGGCTGCCTTCGCCGCACGGCTGACGGCCTGCCGCACCTGGGCCGGGCTGCCGAGGATACTCGGAAGCAACGGGTCAGCAGCCAGGCTGTTGGCCCCCATGTAGCCGAACCAGCCGTCCAGCCCGTGGGGCTGCTGGCCGATCACCGTAGTGATCGAAGGAACGGTGAACGGCTCCGAGGTGGAGCGGGCGTACATCCGGCCGTATTCGGTGGCGTGGGCAAGAAGCGGGGCGGTCATAGAAAAACTCTTTCACAGGGGTCTGACGCTGGCGGAAAACAAAATGGTCCGCTCCGCTCTGAGAGCGGAACGGACCATCTTCCGGGTGGGCGATACTGGGTTCGAACCAGTGACCTCTTCGGTGTGAACGAAGCGCGCTACCACTGCGCCAATCGCCCCGGTGCCCTTGAATGCTAGCCCACCCCGAGGGAATTTAGAAATCGGCGCATTCGACGGCGGCCGGGCGCCCGGAAGCGGCGCTGAAGAGCAAACTCTTCAGCAGGCCGGAGCCGGCCCACCCCCAGCCGTTTGACGAAGACGGCCGCTTCCGGTGTCACCTTAGCGGCCACTTTCGGCGAACCGGTGGTGGGGGCGCCCGGCACAGGCCCGTGCCGGCCGACGCCACACCCAACGGACGAACCCCGCACCCAATGGACGACGACGGCCGCCTCCCGGGTCGGCTTAGCGGCCATTTTCGGCGACCCGGTGTGGCGGGCGGTCGGGAGCAGGCCCGAGCCGGCTGACGCCGCACCCAATAGACGAACCCCGTACCCAATGGACGAATACGGCCGCTTCTAGGGTCGATTTAGCGGCCATTGTCGTCGAACCGGTGGTGGCGGGGAGCCCGGTGCAGGCCCGAGCCGGCTGACCCCGCACCCAATAGACGAAGACGGCCGCTTCCGGGGTCGACTTAGCGGCCATTTTCGGCGAACCGGTGTGGCGGGGAGCCCGGCAGGGCCGAGCCGGCCGACCCGCCCCAACGGACGAAAATGGCCGCTTCTAGGGTCGATTTAGCGGCCCCTTTCGGCGAATCGGTGAATCGGCGGCGGCACACCAGCGATTCGCAAACTGAACCCGGTGTAGCCCCGCCTCGCTGGCATGCACCGCCGCCGCTAAGACACCCCCGCCCTTAAACACCTCGCCCTGGGACCATCTGAAGCGGGGCAAACTACACGACTGTAATTAGCGACATCCCCTAGATTGCAGGCAACGACGGGGGTGCCGGGACACAGACCTGCTGCCGATTTGTAGATCGCCTGAACCTCCTATAGAGTTCTTACTCGTTGGAACGCGAGGAAATGCCGATTGGGGCGCCGAATCGCAGGCAACAATGCGGACGTAGCTCAGCTGGTAGAGCACCACCTTGCCAAGGTGGATGTCGCGAGTTCGAATCTCGTCGTCCGCTCGCAGGACACTGTCACGGCCACGGTTTTTCGGAATCGTGTCTACACGGTGGGTTGGCCGAGAGGCGAGGCAGCGGCCTGCAAAGCCGTATACACGGGTTCGAATCCCGTACCCACCTCGGTGAAAACCCTGGTTTCCGGTTCCGGCCGGATGCGAAAGGGGCGATTGGCGCAGCGGTAGCGCGCTTCCCTGACACGGAAGAGGTCACTGGTTCGATCCCAGTATCGCCCACCAAAGCAAGGCAGCTTGCTTGATCCAGTACCGCCGGCTATGCCGGAACGGACTAAAATGCGGACGTAGCTCAGCTGGTAGAGCACCACCTTGCCAAGGTGGATGTCGCGAGTTCGAATCTCGTCGTCCGCTCTCTGTTCACCGATTCACACAACTCCACACCGGACCCTTCCGGTTGCGGGCGATTGGCGCAGCGGTAGCGCGCTTCCCTGACACGGAAGAGGTCACTGGTTCGATCCCAGTATCGCCCACCACGAACGCAGCTCCCCTGGGAGCTGCTTTTTTGTTGCGCTACCGCTGCTTGGGTTGCCTTCCCCGCCTTGCTTGCCTGCCCGTTCCGGCCCGGGAGTTACAGGCCAGGGGTCAGAGACTTTCTCCTCTGGGCGTACACCCTTGGCACACCCGTGCGGCGGCCGTTAAGATCGAAAGCGCTAGGAGCGATCTGGCTCCGCGACCGAAGGGAGGTGCCCGTGGGTTTACTTGACGATCTAAAGGGCAAGGCTCAGCATCTGATTGGTGGCAACGAACAGGCCATCAAGGACGGGATCGCCAAAGCGGGTGATTTCGTCGATTCGAAGACCGGCGGTAAGTACGCCGACAGGGTCGACACCGTTCAGCGAGGCGCCTCCGACTACGTCGACAACGCGAATGGGCGGCCGGGAACGGCCCCCGCCGCCGAGCCGCACGTCGCGGAAGTGCCACCCGTCGCCGGGGAACCCCGGCAGCAGGGCCTCTGACCCAGGTACGTCAGCGAGGTGCCGGTCCCGCCGAGAGGCGGCGCCGGCACCTTCGTCGTTTAAGCACCACTTTGCCCTCGCGCGTCATCAACCGCCGCGGCAGCCTACGGAGCTTGAAGGAGGTCAGCCAAGGCGCGGAAAGGACCTAGGACGGCTCGTGGTTCTGGCCCTCGCGGGCGAGGGCGGTGAGGCGGGATACCGCGCGGAAGTACTTTTTCATGTACCCGCCGGTCATCATTTCCTCGGTGAAGAGCTGGTCGAAGGGTACGCCGCTGGCGAGGATGGGAACGTCCTTGTCGTACAGCCGGTCAGCCAGGACGACAAAGCGCAGTGCCACGGCCTGTTCGGTGATGGTGTGGACGTTACGCCACACCACGCCGTCGATTCCGTCGATCAGCTGCCGGTAACGGCTCGGGTGGACGCCGGCCAAGTGATTGATCAGGGTGCTGAACTCGTCCCTCGCGACGGTCTTGCCGTCGAACTCGGCCTTCATATGGTGCGCCAGTTCGTCGTTGCGCAGCGGCGCCGGCGCCGTGGGCAGCCCGCGGTGCCGGAAGTCCTCACCGTCGATCCGGACGACGTCGAATTGGTCGGCCAGGACCTGGATTTCGCGCTGGAAGTCGACGGCGGCAAACCGGCCGTCGCCCAGCGACCCGGGCAGCGTGTTGGATGTCGCTGCGAGCTTCACGCCGGCGTCGGCAAGCTCGCGCATCAGCCGGGACATCAGGACCGTGTCGCCCGGATCGTCGAGTTCGAACTCGTCGATGCAGACCAGCTTGTAGGAGCTCAGCGCCTCGACGGTCTTGCGGAACGACAGCGCACCGACGAGGTTGGTGTATTCCACGAAGGTGCCGAAGGCCTTGGGCCCGGGGGTCGCGTGCCACAGCGAGGCGAGCAGGTGGGTCTTGCCGACGCCGAAGCCGCCGTCGAGGTAGATCCCCGCCCGGGAGGCCTCCTGCTTTTTGCCGAAGAACCGCTTGAAGAACCCGTCCCCGTCGCCGGCGCCGACACCGGCGGCGAAGCTCTCCAAGGCGCGGACGGCGTGGGCCTGGCTGGGCTGGGCCGGGTCCGGGCGGTAGCTGGCAAAGGACACCTCACCGAAGCGCGGCGACGGATAAAAACCCTTGAGGAGTTCATCCACGGAAACCGCCGGTGTTCTGGCGGCGAGCTGTTCGATCTGTACCAAGGTGGTCCGTTCTGCTGGTCTCGTGTCCCCAGAAAGACTACCGGCAAAGGCCGCCCAGCCTGCCGGACCCGGAAACGGACGTGACCAAGGCCATATTTCCCGGTACCGACCCGGGGGAGCAATCCCGCCGGGCCGTGGCTAGTGTGGTAACAGGCCCGGTGCCGCATTCCAGCCACCGCCGGCCATCCCGACAGCCCAGTGAAAGGCCAGTTATGCCCTACCCCGTTGAGCAGAACGAGAAGTTCGCCGGCTACGCCCACCCGGAACGCCTGGTCTCTACCGAGTGGCTCGCTGCAGCGATCGAAGACGGCGCGCTCGACGGCGGCAAGCTGGTGGTCGTCGAATCCGACGAAGACGTGCTGCTGTACGAGATGGGCCACATCCCCGGGGCCGTGAAGATCGATTGGCACACCGACCTGAACGATGAGGTCACCCGCGACTACGTGGACGGTGAGGCATTCGCCGCCCTGGCCGCGGCCAAGGGAATCTCCCGGGACAGCACCGTGGTCATCTATGGCGACAAGTCGAACTGGTGGGCCGCATATGCGCTCTGGGTTTTCACGCTCTTCGGCCACGAGGACGTCCGGCTGCTCGACGGCGGCCGGGACAAGTGGATCGCGGAAGGCCGCGCCGTCACCACCGACAAGCCGGCCGTCACCCCGGGGAACTACCCCGTGGTGGAACGCAACGACGCCCCGATCCGCGCCTTCAAGGAAGACGTTCTGGCGCACTTCGGCAAGCCCCTAATCGACGTCCGCTCCGCCGAGGAATACACCGGCCAGCGCACGCACATGCCCGCGTACCCGGAAGAGGGCGCGCTGCGCGGCGGCCACATCCCCACCGCCGCGTCGATCCCGTGGGCCCGCGCGGCCGCGGAGGACGGCACCTACCGCAGCCGTCCCGAGCTGGAGGCCCTGTACCTGGACGAAGCAGGGCTCAAGGAAGGCGACGACGTCGTGGCCTACTGCCGGATCGGGGAACGTTCCAGCCACACCTGGTTCGCGCTGAAGTTCCTGCTGGGTTTCGACACGGTCCGCAACTACGACGGTTCCTGGACCGAGTGGGGCAACGCGGTGCGCGTCCCGATCGTCAAGGGCACCGAACGCGGCTCGGTACCGGCCGGACGATAGCCGGCCTGCACCCCGGCCGGGACACAACCGCCGGGCGTGCGTAAGCTGGAAGTGATATGAATACTTCTCCCCTCCCCGCCGCCCTCGCGGAAATTGTCGATGACTTCCAGGCCCTTGAGGAAGCCGAGCGGCTGCAGCTCCTGCTCGAGTTTTCGCGCGAGCTGCCGGATCCTCCCGCCCGGCTCCAGGACCACCCCGAGCTGATGGAACAGGTGGTGGAATGCCAGTCGCCGCTGTTCCTCACCATCGAGACCGAACCTGCCGCCGCGGCTGAGGCGGGCGCTGCGGAACGTGTCCGGCTGTTCTTCAAGGCTCCGCCGGAGGCGCCCACCACGCGCGGTTTTGCCGGCGTGCTGCACGAAGGACTGGACGGCCTAAGCCCTGCCGAGATCCTCGCCGTCCCGGACGACATGCCCGAACTGCTGGGCCTCACCCGCGCTATCACGCCACTGCGGATGCGCGGCATGACGGCAATGCTCGGCCGGATCAAGCGCAAGGTCGCTGCTCTGCCGCAGCACAGCTGAGCCGGCCCGGTGGCCCGCAAACACGCATCCCAGGGAACCCCTGCCACCGCGGCCCTCGCGGCGGCCGGGGTTTCCTTTGTTGCGCACCCCTACAGTCACGACCCGGCCGCAGCCAGCTACGGGCTTGAGGCCGCGGAAGTGCTGGGGATTGATCCCGCTCGGGTGTTCAAGACGCTGATGGTCGAGGTTGACGGCCGGCTCGCCGTCGGCGTCGTTCCGGTCAGCGGAAGCCTGGACCTGAAGGCGATGGCAGCGGCGCTCGGCGGCAAAAGGGCGGCCATGGCGGATCCGGCGACGGCGGAGCGCCGCACCGGCTACGTGCTGGGCGGCATCTCGCCGCTGGGCCAGCGCCAGCCCTCCCCTACCGTCGTCGACGATAGTGCCCTGGGCCTGGAGACCCTGCTGGTGTCCGGCGGCCGGCGCGGCCTGGACCTGGAGCTCAGCCCGGCCGACCTGATCCGGCTCACCGCCGCGCGCACCGCGCGGATCGGCACGCCCCGGGGCTGACCGATGGGCCGGGTATCAGCCGGCCGGGGTGGGCCGCGGCGCCAGCTGTTGCCGCAGCCACGCCGCAACCAGGGCCTCCCAGCGTTTGGGGTCCACGTTCCATTCCTTGGTGTGCCGGGCGGTGCTGAATGCTTCGAAAGTCACCATTTCCGGGTTCTTTTCCGCAAGCGCGGCGGAGGGGCCGTAGGGAACGTATTCATCGTCCACCGAGTGCAGGATCAGCGTCGGCGTCCGCAACTCCACAGCGCGGGACACCCAGTCCATCGCCTTCAGGTCCACCGGGGCGGCGAGCCCGGTCAGCCGGCGGCCCAGCGGGTGGCTCATCATCAGCTGCCCGTACTGTCCGACGGCGGACGGAATCCGGTTCAGCTGCGCGTGGTGGGCCAGCACGTCGACCCAGTTGATTACCGGGGCGTCCAGCACCATGGCGCGGATCAGGTGGTGGAAGCGGGACAGATCGGCTGTTTGCAGGCAGATCGCCCCGCCCATGGACCAGCCGAAGAGCACGACCTCGCTGGCGCCGTGGTCGAGCGCGTAGCTGATGGCCGCCTCGACGTCCCGCCACTCGGTAGAACCGAGGCCGTAGCGGCCGTCCTCGGCAGAGGGAGCGAGCCCGTCGTTACGGTAGGAAATCAGCAGGCTGGACAGGCCGAGGCCGCTGGCCAGCCGGGCGGCCCGGAGGCCTTCCTGGCGTGACGCCCCGCGGCCGTGGACCATGATCGCCCAGACGTCCGACGCCGGCGTCCCCACACCGGCGGCCGTGCCCGCGCCTGCGCTGGCGCCCGGGGCTGCGGAAGCGGGCGCGGGAGCGGGAGGGACCAGCCAGGCCGGGGCCATGCCGCCGTCGACGGCGATCTGCACTTCCTCGGCGGGCAGTTCCAGGGCCGCGGGATCGGGGTGGACGACTCCGCTCCAGTAGCCGCGCCGTGCCGTCGCCAGATCGCCGCTGTAAACCGCTTCGACCTCGCGGAGCACCGTCTGTTCAGGCGGTGAATAGGACACGATGCGGCCCAGCCGCGCGTGCCCGCGTCCGCCGTCGAAGATAAAGCCGTACACCCCTTCCACGGTGGAATCCGGGGTTGCCTTGAGAATGACCTGCTGCCTGCCGCCGTCCCGGATCACCGCCAGCACCTCCTGGTCCTCTTCCCGGACGCTGACCGGGGTAATGACGCGCCGCGCGAAGTAGAGGGCCAGTGCCGACGAGCCGGCGGCAAGCAGCCCGGCCGCCGCGCTGCCGCCGACCAGGCCGGCGAACGCCCACTTGGCGTTCCCCGGCACTTTGGCATCCGGCGCCCCTGGCCTGCCGACACTACGCCGCGCCGCGCTACGCCCGCCGGCGCTACTCCCGCCGACGCTGCGCACGCCGACGGCAAGGGCCGCGGCGCGCAGGCGGAAGGGGTGCCGGGAAGCGGGCATCCGGTGCAATGGCAGGACAGGGCGCGGGGTGGAGACCATGGCACCATTCTTACCGCACTCCCGGCGAACCCCGGCATCCGCCGCTGCCCGTGCCGCCGCCCCTTCCGTGCGGCCGCCGTTGCCCGGGGGCTAGGCTGGGGACATGAGCGACCCAATCGTCATCCTGACAGAAGAGCCCCTCGGCGCGGACGACCGCGTCAACATCGAAACCCTCGTGGCCGACGGTGATTCGCCGCTGGTAGTCCTGGTCCCGGCTAACACCGAGCGGCACCTGCTGGTGGACTTCCTGGAGAACCTGTCGTTGCTGGACATCGCCAAGGCGTTCCGTGACCTGACCGCCAAGCAGCCGGATCCCGCCGTGGAACGGACCGCCGCGGCCGAAACCCTCGCCGCGTCGCTCGCCGCCCTCGGTGGTCTGGGCGGGGGCGTCACCGGGGAGATCGTGGAGGGCCGGGCCGTGGACGGGCTGGTCGCCAAGGTCAGGGAACTCAACGCCGGCCAGGCCGTGGTCATCACCCGCCCGCACGCCGTCGCCGACACCTTTCACACCGACTGGGCCAATGAGGCGCAGGACAAGCTGGGCTTGCCGGTGCTGCATTTGTACGCCGGATCGGGATTTATCGGCGACTCCTGAGCGTTGTTGAGGTCATGAGCATCTTTAGTAACAAGCCCAAAGTTTCCCCCGTACCCGCCCCCGCCCCCGCCTCCGACGCCGTCGCCGGGGCAGCGCCTGCCGGTCCGGCGCCGGTCGAAAAGACCGACGCGCAATGGCGTCAGGAGCTGAGCCCGGAGGAATACCAGGTGCTGCGCCAGGCCGGGACCGAGCGGCCCTACACCGGCGAGTACTGGGACACCCACACCGAGGGCACCTACCAGTGCCGGGCCTGCGGGACCGAACTGTTCACGAGCCGGGAAAAATTCGATTCGCATTGCGGGTGGCCCTCGTTCTGGGCCCCGCTGGCAGAAGGTACGGTGCGCTACATCCACGACCGGACCCTGGGGATGGAACGCATCGAGGTGCGCTGCGCTGCCTGTGATTCGCATCTGGGCCACGTGTTCGAGGGCGAGGGGTACGGCACACCCACCGACCAGCGCTACTGCATCAATTCCGTCTCGCTCAAGCTGGTTCCGGCGGACGGAGCGACGGCGGGAGCGGACGACTAACGCACCCCCGGGCCCGCTGGAGCTGAAAAGCCTGGACCAGCACTCGTGCCCCAGAGTCTCTTATGCTTGGCCCGTTTTTGAGTTAGGGCTCCTATTTGCTTGCTACGCTCGCCGTAGATCCTCTCAGCAAACAGAAAGGCCCCCGACGATGACCGTAACTGCACTCACTGCCCCGGCCCGTACCACAGCCGACTCCCCCGAGTGGCAGCGGCTCAAGGCCGCCGCCACCGCAATGCAGTCCCTGCAGATCCAGGACGGTTCGGTACCGGACGCGGCCGACCACCAGGCCGCCGCGGAACACGTGAATACCATTGCGGCAGCAGTTTCGGCGTTGGCGCCCGCCTTCCCGCACGATGAACGCTACCTGGACCTCCTGGTGGCGGACTTCCAGCGCTGGGCCGAGGGCGGCTTTGGCGTTCCCGATTTCCTCGACTCGCTGCAGGCGTTCCAGCCTCAGCAGCAGCGCGTCAACGGCCTGCAGCACCTCGTGGTGTTCCCGATGTACACCCAGAACGGCAGCCGCAGCCGCCTGGTGGAAGCCGTCCTGATCGAGGTGCTCTGGCCGGAGTTCATCGACGGCCTGGAGGCGGGCGAATACTCCAACAAGCTCTTCGTTCCGATCCGCTTCCTCGATTTCACTCCCGGCTACGACACGAACTCCGCAGTGCTCTTCCCGGAAACCGTGGCCGTCCGGGAGACGCCGACCTTCACCTGGGGGGCGATTTTCGCCGACCGTGAGGCGGCCCGCTTCCGCCGTGTGGTGCATGCCGCCGCGGACATCACCTCGCTGCAGCTGCCCGACGACGCCGCGGCCCTGCTCGAGGACCAGGAACTGACCGAGGAAACCTTCGTCATGTGGGACCTCATCCACGACCGCACCCACATGCGCGGGGATCTGCCCTTTGACCCGTTCATGATCAAACAGCGCATGCCGTTCTTCCTCTATTCGCTCGAGGAACTCCGCTGCGACCTGACCGCCTTCCGCGAATCCGTGAAGATTGAAAAGGACGAGGACGCGGATCCCGACGCCCGGCGGCACGCCAAGCTGGTCCAGTACGCGGTCATCTTCGACCGCATCTTCCGCTTCGCGATCACCGGCAGCCGCGTCCGTAACTATGACGGCCTCGGCGGCCAGCTGCTCTTCGCCTGGATGCACCAGCACCATGTGCTGCACTGGACCGACAGCAAGCTCAGCATCGACTGGGACGAGGCAGCCGACGTCGTTGTTGAACTCGGCGCGAAGATCGAAGAGCTCTACTGGCGCTCGATCGACCGCCCCAAGATGGCTCACTGGCTGGCCGCGTACGAGCTGATCTCCGGCACCGTCACGCCCAACCCGGCGTCCGTCTGGGCCAAGGGTCCGGGCGCGTTGCCGCTGGACGGGCCGCCGCGCGGCCTGACCGACCAGGTGCTCGACGACGAATTCCCGCTCTCCATGTTTTACGAGGCGCTGGAGAAGAAGATGCGCACCGTCATCGAATCGACTACCGGCATCACGGGGACGACAGATGCCGCTGCAGCCCCGGCCACCGAGCCCGCCGGCCGGGCCATGAACGCCGGATGAGTGACGGAGTGAACGTCCTCGTCGCCGGCGGCAGCAGCCCGTCCGGGATTGCCGTGGCCCGCGCCCTCCGGGGCGCCGGGCACACGGTCTTCACTGTCGGTTCGGACGCAGCCCGCATCCGCGCCGCCGCCGCTGCGGCCGGCGACGGCGTGGTGCCACTAGCCTGTGACCTGTCCGACCCGGCGGCGGTCCGGGAGCTGCAGAGGGACCTCAGCGAGCGGGCCGGGCGGATCGACGGCGTCATCCATCTGGTCGGCGGCTGGCGCGGGGCCAAGGGCATTCCGGACCAAAGCGACGCAGACTGGGAATTCCTGGAACGCAACGCCGTCTCGACGCTGCGCAACGTCAGCCGGGCCTTTTATGACGATCTGGCCGGCTCGGACAACGGCCGCCTGGCCATCGTCTCCTCCACGGCGGTAGCGAACCCGACGGCGGGCGGCGCCAGCTACGCGGCGGCCAAGGCCGCGGCGGAGGCCTGGACGCTCGCTGTAGCCGACGGATTCCGGCGCGCCCAGTCCGGCACCCCTGACCCGGGAGTGACAGCCGAACCCGTTCAGCAGCGCAGCGCCGCTGTTATCTTCGTCGTGAAGGCCCTCGTGGACGATGCCATGCGCGCGGCTGCGCCGGAACGGAAGTTCCCGGGTTTCACCGACGTCGAGGACCTGGCGGCCGCCGTCGCGGATCTCTTCCAGGCCCCGGCCGCAGAAGTAAATGGCCGGCGGTTGCCGCTTAGCCGATGACCCCGCACCTGCCTAGACTGAAAGCGTGAGCAAAGCGATGACCAGCATGGTCGAAACAAACACGGTCCGATCCACCTCAGATGACGCTTCCGCCGGCGCTGCGCGGTTGCACGACCCGTCGGTCCGGGGCTTCGCCTCGGACAACTACTCCGGCGTCCACCCGGAGGTGCTGGCGGCCCTGGCCGCAGCCAACGAAGGCCATCAGGTCTCCTACGGCGAGGACGACTACACCGCCCGCCTGCAGGAGCTGATGGAGGAACACTTCGGTGCGGGCATTGAATGCTTCCCGGTCTTCAACGGCACCGGCGCGAACGTCCTCTCACTCCAGTCCCTGCTCCCCCGCTGGGGCGCCGTCATTTGCGCCTCGACCGCCCACATCAACATGGATGAGAACGGCGCTCCGGAGCGGATCGGCGGGATCAAGCTGCTGCAGGTCCCGACGCCGGACGGCAAGCTCACTCCGGCCCTGATCGACCAGGAAGCGTGGGGCTGGGGCGATGAGCACCGGGCACAGCCGCTGGCCGTTTCGATCACGCAGACTACCGAGCTGGGGACCTGCTACACCCCCGAGGAGGTCCGCGCCATCGCCGAGCACGTCCACTCCAAGGGCATGAAACTGCACATGGACGGCGCGCGGCTGGCCAACGCCGCAGCACACCTGGACGTCCCGCTGCGCGCCTTCACCCGTGACGCGGGCGTGGACATCCTCTCTTTTGGCGGCACCAAAAACGGTCTGCTCTTCGGCGAAGTCGTGATCGCACTGAACCCGGAGGCAGCGCACGGCCTGGTCTACCTGCGCAAGATGAACATGCAGCTGGCCTCCAAGATGCGGTTTATGTCCGCACAGTTCATCGCCCTGCTCGAAGGCGACCTGTGGCTGCGGTCGGCCGCGCACGCCAATGCGATGGCGGCCCGGCTGCGCGCCGGCGTCGAATCCATTCCGGGCGTGGAACTGAGCCAGAAGACCGAGTCCAACGGCGTGTTCGCCGTCCTGCCGGCCGGCTCCGCGGACCGGCTGCGGCAGTCCTTCCGCTTCTATGACTGGAACGAAGCGGCCCGGGAGGTCCGCTGGATGTGCTCCTTCGACACCACCGAGGAAGATGTTGATTCGTTCATCGCCGCTATCAAGCGCGAACTGGCGGAGAACTAAGCCGGTCCCCGCCGGGCGGCGAGCCTGCCCGGCCGGGACCGCCCCTGTGCATACCCTGTCCCTGTGAACCCCCTCGACCAGGTCCCGGCGGATTTTCTCTTCGCCCTGGGAACCCTTCGAAAAGCACGGTGCCGCAGCGAGCTGCGCCTCAACGAGATCCCGGCCCCGGGCAGGCTCGCGCCCTATGCCGTGGCACTCGGCGCGGAAGTCATGGTCCCCGACGGGGCCGCCCCCGGTGCGTTGCACGGCCCGGCAGCCGCCGCGTTCGCGCCGGCGTCCGGCGGTGACGACGTCGAACTCGCCAGCGGCCGGTTCATTCTGCTGCACGATCCCGACGGTTCGGCGGTGTGGGACGGCGAATTCCGGGTGGTGACCTACATCCGCGCCCAGCTTGAGCCCGACATGGGCAACGACGAAATGCTGGGCTCGGTGGCCTGGACCTGGCTCGTGGAGGCGCTGGAAAACCACCGGGCGCCCTACCGTTCGGCCGGGGGCACGGCCACCCGGGTGCTCTCCGAAAGCTTCGGCACGCTCGCCGGCCGGCCCGGAACCATCGACATTGAACTGCGTGCCTCGTGGACACCGGCTGGCAGGGACATCACGGCCCACCTGGAGGCCTGGTCGGATATGGTGTGCACCTTTGCCGGCCTGCCGCCGCTTCCCGACGGCGTCTCCGCACTGCCGCGCCGGCGTCCCGGGCAGGCGTGAGCGGACCCCGCAGAGCGCCGCTTCGGCCGGTAACAGCGGCGTTGTCGGTAAACTGAACTCATCATGACCCCTCATAATCCGGAAATCAGCACCGCGGGCACCCCCACCGCGACCAGCAGCACAGAGGCCGGCGCCGCCGCCCACATCACGGTGGAAGGCTTTGACAGCCTGGTGCCCGAGGTCATCGACCTCGACGCCCCGCGGGACGGCGTGCCGCTCGTCATAGAGACCCACGCCGGACTCGAGCGATGTGCCGCAGCCCTGGCGGCCGGCCACGGCCCCGCAGGCGTCGACGCGGAACGCGCTTCCGGCTTCCGCTACGGCCAGCGCGCCTTCCTCGTCCAGATCCGCCGCGAAGGCGCCGGCACCTGGCTGATCGACCCGGAGCCCTTCGGGGACCTGCGCATTATCAACGACGCGCTGCGCGGCGTCGAATGGATCCTGCACGCGGCCAGCCAGGACCTGCCCTGCCTGTCCGAGCTCGGCATGTGGCCGGACAAACTCTTCGACACCGAACTTGCCGCCCGGCTGGCAGGGCTGCCCCGGGTGGGCCTCGCCGCCGTCATCGAACAGCTTCTGGGCTTCGGCCTGGCGAAGGAGCACTCCGCCGCCGACTGGTCGACCCGGCCGCTGCCCGAGCCGTGGCTGCGCTACGCCGCGCTCGACGTCGAGGTCCTCACCGAACTGCGCGAGGAGCTGATCGAGCTGCTCACTGCCGACGGAAAACTCGAATACGCCGAACAGGAATTCGCGGCCATCCTTGAGGCCGGTCAGGCTCCCCCGCGCGTTGACCCTTGGCGCAAGACCTCCGGGTTGCACCAGATCCGTGACCGCCGCCAGCTCGCCGCAGTCCGCGAACTCTGGCTGGAGCGCGACTCGCTGGCGCAAAAGCGCGACGTCGCCCCGGGACGGCTGATTCCCGATTCCTCCCTGGTGGCCGCTGCCAAGGCCATGCCCGCCACCGTCCCGCAACTGCTCGGCACCAAGGGTTTCCATGGCCGTGCCGCGCAGCGGGAGGCGCCGCGCTGGCTGCGCTGCATCACCGCGGCCCGCAACCTCGAGGAACTGCCGCCGCTGCATCTTGCCACCAACGCTCCCCCGCCGCCGCGCGTCTGGGCCGACCGGGATCCCGAGGCCGCGGCCCGGCTCGCCACCGCCCGGCCGAAGCTCCAGGCGCTGGCCGAGCAGCTGAACCTGCCGGTCGAGAACCTGCTGACCCCTGATTATCTGCGCCGTGTGGCGTGGCGTCCCCCGGTGGAGGTTAGCGAAGAAGGCATCGCCGAGGAGCTCCAGAACCTTGGGGCCCGGCAGTGGCAGGTTAAGCTCACCGCGCCGCTGATCGCTGAGGCGTTCCTCAATCCGCAGCCCCTGCCGCCCAAGGAAGCCAAGGCGCCCACGACCGCGGGGCCCGGAACGGCAGCCCCGTCCGGCACGCCCGAAGCTCCGGCCGCCGCCGCTTCCTGAGCCTCACCGCCTCCTTGCCAGCCATGTTACCGGCGAGTAACATGGCTAGGGATGCCGCCAGGATCGCGCGCCGTCCCATTCCAGCCGTTACCGGCTGCGGGCCGCGGTCCGGCACCCCTGTCTCAATGAGGAGTAACACGTGAGCCAAGCCCGCCCAAGCGGAACATCCAGCCGCGGAAACGCACGCACAGTCCGCGACGTCGTTTTTGTTGACGGCGTCCGCACCCCGTTCGGCCGCGCCGGCGAGAAGGGGATCTACGCCGGAACCCGCGCCGATGACCTCGTGGTCAAGTGCATCCGTGAACTCCTGCGCCGCAATCCGTCCCTGCCGGCCGCCCGCGTCGATGAGGTGGCCATTGCCGCCACCACCCAGACCGGCGACCAGGGCCTGACTATCGGCCGCACCGCCGCCCTGCTGGCCGGGCTGCCGCGGACCGTCCCGGGTTTCGCGATTGACCGGATGTGCGCCGGTGCCATGACCGCCGTAACCACCACGGCCAGCGGCATCGGTTTCGGCGCGTACGACGTCGTGATCGCCGGCGGCGTCGAACACATGGGCAACCACCCGATGGGCGCAGGCGCGGACCCCAACCCGCGGTTCATGTCCGAACGGATCGTGGACCCGGCCGCCCTCAACATGGGCAACACCGCGGAGAACCTGCACGACCGCTTCCCCGCCATCACCAAGGACCGCACCGACGCCTACGCGGTCGCCTCCCAGGACAAGCTCGCCGCGGCCTACGCCAAAGACCAGATCCAGCCGGACCTGGTGCCGGTGGCCACGATGAAGCCGGGCCAGGGCTGGACCGTGAACACCGTGGACGAACCTCCCCGCCCGGGAACGTCCGTCGAGGACCTGGCCGCGCTCCGGACCCCGTTCCGCGCACATGGCCGCGTCACCGCCGGCAACGCCGCCGGCCTCAACGACGGCGCCACCGCGGCGCTGCTGGCCTCCGCCGACGCGGCCGAAGAACTCGGCCTGCCGGTCAAGATGCGACTGGTCAGCTACGCCTTCGCCGGCGTCGAACCGGAAGTGATGGGCATCGGCCCGGTCCCGGCCACCGAAAAGGCCCTCAAGAACGCCGGCCTCGGCATCGACGACATCGGCCTGTTCGAAATCAACGAAGCCTTCGCCGTGCAGGTCCTCAGCTTCCTGGACCACTTCGGCATCGCCGACGACGACCCCCGGGTCAACCGCTACGGCGGCGCGATCGCCGTTGGGCACCCGCTCGCCTCCTCGGGCGTCCGGCTGATGAACCAGCTGGCCCGCCAGTTCGAGGAAGACCCTGCCGTCCGCTTCGGCATGACCACCATGTGCATCGGCCTCGGCATGGGGGCCACCGTCATTTGGGAGAACCCGCACCACGCCGATTACGGCACCGATTACACCACCGAGACTGGAGCCGCAGCATGAGCGCCGCCGATTTCCGCAAACTTGCCGACCTGTTCCCAAACGAAACGGTGACGCACTCCTACGTCCAGGACATCCAGCTCCCCGCCGTGAACGGGAAAAGCCCGGGCACCTTCGCCTTGGTGACGCTGGACAACGGCCTGGACCACTCCAAGCCGACCACCTTGGGCCCGAACACCCTGATCGAGCTCGGCTCCGTGCTTGAGGGGCTGCGGGACCGCGCCGCCCGCGGCGAGATCGCCGGCGTCGGCGTCACCGGCAAACCGTACTTCCTGGTCGCCGGTGCCGATCTGTCCACGGTCAAGTCGGTCAGCGGCCGCGAGCAGGGGCTGTGGATGGCCCAGCTGGGCCACGACGTCTACGCGACCCTGGCCAACCTCGGCGTGCCCAGCTTCGCGTTCATCAACGGTCTGGCTCTGGGCGGCGGGCTGGAGATCGCGCTGCAGTCCACCTACCGCACCGTGTCCACCGGCGCCGGCGCACTGGCACTGCCGGAGGCCTTCATCGGGCTGGTTCCGGGCTGGGGCGGCGTCTACATCCTGCCCCGGCTGATCGGCCCCGAGAACGCCGTCAAGGTGATGATCGAGAACCCGCTGAGTAACAACCGCACGCTCACCGGCCCGCAGGCTTACGAACTTGGCGTCGCCGACGCACTCTTCGAGCCGGCGGACTTCGTCGAGCAGTCCGTTGCCTGGGCCGCCCGGGTGATCGCCGGGGACGTTGCTCCCGAACGTGCCAACGCCGTCGACCCGGCCGCGCCGGAGGTGGCAGAGCGCTGGGACGCTGCGGTTGCCGCAGGACGTGCCTTCGTGGAAGCCAAGACCTCCAACGCCTCCCCCGCGCCGGCCAAGGTGCTTGAGGTGCTCGAAGCCAACCGCACCATGACCCAGCAGCAGTCCGCGGAGCTCGAATGCGAAACCCTCGCCGACCTGATGCAAACCGACGAGTTCCGCTCCACGGTGTACGCCTTCCTGGACCTGGTCCAGCGCCGTTCCAAACGCCCCGCGGGCGCCCCGGACCGCAAGCTCGCCCGGCCGGTGACGAAGATCGGCGTCGTGGGCGCCGGCCTGATGGCCAGCCAGCTCGCGCTGCTCTTCGCCCGCCAGCTCAAGGTGCCGGTGGTGATGACGGACATCGACCAGGCACGCGTGGACAAGGGCGTGGACTACGTGCACGCCGAGGTGGACAAGCTGCTGGCAAAGAAGCGGATCAGCGCGGACGCCGCCAACCGGACCAAGGCCCTGGTCAGCGGTTCGGTCTCCAAGGAGGCCTTCGCCGACGCCGATCTCGTCATCGAGGCCGTCTTCGAAGAGCTCAACGTCAAGAAGCAGGTGTTCAAGGAGGTCGAGGCGATCGTCTCGCCCGAGTGCATCCTGGCCACCAACACGTCCTCACTTTCGGTCACCGCGATGGCGGAAGACCTGGAGCACCCCGAACGGCTGGTCGGCTTCCACTTCTTCAACCCGGTGGCCGTGATGCCGCTGCTGGAGATCGTCCGGGCGCCGAAGACCGACGACGCCGTGCTGGCCACCGCGTTCGAGCTCGCCAAGGGCCTCAAGAAATCCGCGGTGCTGGTCAAGGACGCCGCCGCGTTCGTCGTCAACCGGCTGCTGCTGCGGCTGATGGGCGAGGTGACCGCCGCCTTCGACGAGGGCACCCCGGCCGAGGTGGCGGACAACGCGCTGCGCCCGATGGGGCTGCCGATGACGCCCTTCACCCTCGGCGCCATGGTGGGACTGCCGGTCGCCCAGCACGTCCAGGAATCCCTGCACACCGCCTTCGGAGACCGCTTCACGGTCTCGAAGAACCTGCAGGCGCTGATCGACAACGGCATTAAGTCCGTCTGGGATCCGGCCTCGGTGAAGGCCGGCAAGCCCGTCATTCCCGCCGAAACCCTGGCCCTGATGTCCTTTGGCAACTCGCCCTCCACCGCCGAGGAAGTGTTGCGCCGGACGCAGGACGCCCTCGCGGAGGAGATCGGCCTGATGCTGGATGAGGGCGTCGTTGCCGGACCGGAGGACATCGACCTTTGCATGATCCTCGGCGCGGGCTGGCCGATGTTCCTCGGCGGCATCACCCCGTACCTGGACCGGGTGGGCGCCTCCGAGCGGGTCACCGGCAAGAAGTTCCTGGCACCGGGGGTTGCTTCGGCGCCGGCTGTTTAGGGCCCGCTGCCTAGCCGTAGCGAAGACGCAGCAGGCGCCGCCGTTCCCAGCGACGACGCGGGGACGGCGGCGCCTTTGTTCGTCCGGCGAGCCGGATACTATCCCCACGCAGGCGGCAGCGGTGACCGGTCGGTAATCGACGGGTCGGACGGAAGGCTGCTGTTGCGGAAGTGCAGGCGTGACGCGGGAAGCCAGACCAGGACGGCGGCGGCCGCACCGCCGAGCAGCGGAAGCCCCTGCGAGAGAACGGTGAGAAGGACCGCCCCCGGCAGCCCGCCCGGAGGCGTGCTGCCGGGGCTCATGGAGGAAACGCCGGCGAGTGTGGCGAGCACCATAAGCCCAAGGCCGGCCAGCGGGATCACCGTAACGATGTAGCGGCTGAACGGCTTCGCCCGCCGGACCGCCCTCGCGCAGACAAGGTCGGCTGCGGCCGCCGCGGCGAGCGTCAGCCACAACAGCAGCGCCGGGGCTGGGTTCGCACCGGAACCCAGGGTTCCCGCCAGGAGGGTCATGCCCAGCACGGCCTGGAGTGCGGCGATGACACCGGAAACAACCAGGAGCCAGACTGCACCAGCCAGCGGCCACGGCAAGCGGCCGCTCCCGGCGCCGGAAGAGGCCGGCGGCTCCGGCAGACCCGCCCTGCGCCGGGCAAGGTACCGGTGGGCAGGGGGCAGCCACATGAGCACCGTTGCGGCCAACGCACCGGCACAGACCGCCCCGACGGGCGACAGCAACACCTGCGCCCACGGCACTTCACCGACGGGCGGACCGCCCCGAAAGAAGATGACTGCCGGAAGGATCAACGCGAATAGAGTCAGGACAAGCCGCGCCGGCCGCACCCCGCGCCCGAGGAGGACCGACAGGACGCCGGCTGCGACGAAGACGGCCTCGCTGCCAAGGCTGAGCGCAAGGGCCGGGAGGTACGTCGCCACGGGTATCGTCCCGCCGAAGGCGAGGACGATCAGCAGCCCCATGAGGGACCAGAGCGTTCCAAGAATGCCGAGAAACAGCCAGACGGCGGCGGAAATTCTCAGGACTACCGGAACATCGACCGGCCGGCTTTCATCGTTCCCCATGCCGCCATGGTTCGTTGCGGGCGCCGTTCCGGGTAGGGTCCCAAGACCCGTCAGGCGTTCCGCAGTTTCCCCCCGTCGAGCTCAAGGACGCGGTGCGCCAAGGCCCGGGCGTACTCACGGTCGTGGCTGACCAGAACGACGGCCGCCCCCCGGGCCGCGGCGGCGGCCACCGCCTCGTGCAGCAGTTCAAGCCCGTGCCGGTCCAGTCCTACTGTGGGCTCATCCAGCGCGATGACGGCGGGCTGGCGGGCCAGGACTGTCGCCAGCGCCAGCAGCCGCTGGCTGGAGGAGGGCAGCTCCGCCGGGTGTGCGTGCGCGGCGGCGGCGAGGCCGACGGCGGCCAGCGCCCCCCGGGCACGGCCGGCAGCCGCCTCCGGTGCCTCCGCGCCGGGAAGCCGGCGCAGCCCGAAGCTGACCTCCCGCAATACCGTCCGTTCGAAGAGCTGGTCACGCGGCTGCTGGAAAAGCAGCCCCACCGAGGCGGCGGTGCGGCCGGTCGGAATGCCCTCAATGCTTGTGCCGTGCACGAGCACCTCGCCCGCCTGCGGTCGCAACAGCCCGTTGAAGTGACGCAGCAGCGTGGATTTGCCGGTGCCGTTGGGGCCGGTGATGGCGACGATTTCCCCCGGCCGGACGGTCAGGTCAAGGTCCCGCAGCAGAGCGGTGGGCCCGTACCCAAAGCTGACGCCCCGCAGTTCGAGGAGCGGGGCCGCGGCGCTTGCAGCCGCGGCGCTTGCAGCCGCGGTGGTGGCAGCCGCGGTGGTGGCAGGGGCGGGCACGTGTGTTCGGTCTAAGGCCCAGGGGGCGGCCTCCGTCACGACACCGGCGTCCCGGAGAGCGGCGCCGCCGGCCAGCCCGGCCGGAGCCCCGGCCGCGGTCGCGGTGCCGCCGTCCAGCACGAGCCAGTGTCGGGCGCTGCGGGCCAGAGCGTCGGCCGTCTGGCTCAGCAGCACGACGGCGGTTCCGGCGTCGAGCAGGCCCCTCACCAGCTCCTCCAGTTGGCCGGCCCCTGCAGCGTCCAGGGACGCCAGTGGGTCGTCCAGGATGAGTACTTCGGGTCCGCAAATCACCGCGCAGGCGACCGCCAGCCGGCGCAGCTCCCCACCGGAGAGCTCGGCGGGGTTCCGTTCCAGCAGTGCGCCCAGGCCTGTCCGCTCGGCGGTCCGCGCCACCTGCCGGATCATGTCCGCGCGGGGCACGGCCCGGTTCTCCAAACCGAAGGCCAGTTCCTCCGCCACGGTGGTGCGCACCGTTGACAGGATCGCCGCGGCGTCCTGCGGTACGTAGCCGACCCGGCCGGACCAGGCAGCCGGGTCGATTCGGGGGTCCGCGCTGCGGCCGAGGAACGTCAGGACGTCCGCGCCCAGGGCAAGGGATCCCTGCAGGGTCCCGGAATGGCCGGCGCGGAGCCAGCCGGCGAGCAGTTTGCCGAGCGTAGTCTTGCCGCTGCCCGACCCGCCGAGCACGGCCGTGAGGGTGCCCGGCCGGACAGACAGCTGCACGTCGCGCAGCACAGCCACGGATTCGCCGTGGTAACGGAAACTGTCGATCCGCGCAGCCGCGGCCGGTGGCGGCGGGTTGGCGTCCGAGGCCCATGCGCCGCGCCGCCAAGGTTCCGGTGCGCTCATCCCCGCACGGGCCAGCTGGAGCTAAGCCGCAGCACGACGGCGGACGCGGCGAGCAGGAGCGCTGCGGCGCGGAACAGCCGCTGCCCGGGCGGGTCAGCGACTTGCCGGTAGCTGGTCCGCGGCCCCTTGTTGCTGAAGCCGCGCGCGTCGAGGGCCTGGGCGCGCACTCCGGCGTCCTCCACCAGGCCCAGGACCAGCGGGACCGACTGCAACCGCACCGCAGCGACCCGGGACAGCAGCCCGCCGCCGACGACCAGACCGCGCGCCTCCTGGGCGTGCCGGATCCGCTCCAGCCGGCGGGCGATCTCCGGGACCAGGGTCAGGGTGGAGGCGAGGACGAAACTGAACTGCGGCGGGATCCGCCGTGCCACCAGGGCGGTCAGCAGATCCGGCACGCTGACGGTCAGGGAGAACAGCAGGAACACCAGGACAGAGGCGCCGGTCCGGGAGGCAAGCTCCAGGGCGAAACCGAGCCCCTCGGCAGTGACCCGCGCCGGGCCCCACTGCGCCAGCACTGTGCGGCCTTCCGGGAAGAACAGGCCGTGCAGCACCAGCAGGGACAGGAACAACGGCGCAAGGATGACCGCCGCCGCCCCCAGCATCCGCCGCGCTACGCCCGCGCGCGCGGCAAGCAGCACGGCAGCCAGGGCCACGGTAACGGACAGCGGCCAACTGGCGGCCGCCGTCGTGATGACAGCGGCACAGCAGGCCGCCGTGAGCGCCGTGAGCGGGTGCAGGCGCACGGCCTACGCTTCGGCGGTGGCCGGTGCCTTGCCGGCGAGCACCCGGAAGCGGCGGACGAAGGCGAACTGGAACGTGGTGCGCCGCGGCAGGGCATAAGCCAGCAGGGCGGCGATGGTGAAGACGATCGCCTTGTCCATCGGGTCCGAGATGAGGGCCTGCTTGGTGATGGCTGCCAGCAGGGTGTCACCCATGGCCCGGAAGGCACTAACTACCGCGCCGGTGCCCAGGCCGGCGGTCCCGCCGTACACGAACGCGGCGATCGGCGCGGAGACGACGCCGGCGAGGATGCCGGTGACGAAGCCCGCCACCGGGGCGAGGTAGAACCGGCGGAACAAGCCGCTACGCGCGGCGAGGCCGGCGAGGCAGCCGATCAGCGCCGCACCGGCGGCGAACGGCAGGACGGTGGGGTTGAAGAAGGACCAGACGATGCTGCCGAGCACGCCCGTGGCGGCGCCCGCGGCCGGGCCGGCGAGCACGGCGATCAGGACCGTTCCGACGGCGTCGAGGTAGAACGGCAGCCCGGTGGTGCCCATCAGCTGGCCGAGGACCACGTTGAGCGCGATCGCGACCGGCATCAGCACGAGGGTGGACGTGGGCAGCACCGGCAGCACCGCGACGAGCAGCAGCACCGCACCCAGCAGGAAGCCGCCGAGGGCGACGAGGGCCGAGAAGCTGGCCGGACCATCGGCGAGCTCCACCGGCTGGGTGAGGACGAGGAATACGTAAGTCGCGGCAATCGCGGCGGCACCGGCGATTTCGAGCAGCCGGCGGCGCGGGCCGCCGCTGCGGGAGCCGGCGTCGGGAAGGGTCAGGGACGGGGATGACATGGGATGGTCCTTCGGCAGGGGTGTACAGACATCCGCCTCATGTCACCTCGGCGCGGGTACCATCTTAGCCGTCCGCAGTGGTTCCCGGTTCCCGGCGCTGGGCCGGTGGCCGCGGCTGCCCGCCGGGCAGGGAACGGGCCAGTGCCCCCACCGAGGAAATTAACTCGTCGAAGCAGGCCTCCGGGTGGTTGCCGGTCACGATCCTGGCGTTTGGCGGCAGCCCCCACAGGCCGCGGAAGTCGGCCACCGTAGTGCCGGCCAGCAGCGGCGAGTCCGTCTCGACGTCGACGGTGGCCGCCCGGGTGCTGAAGGGAGTCCGGCCGACGGCGGCACAGGCGGCGAATGCGTCGTGCATGTGCGCCACGTACCCCTGGTCGTAGAGCCGGTGGAACTCCAGGTAGAACCGGATCGCGTCGGAGAGGCAGGCCACCAGCGGATTGCTGGACGTGCTCCGCAGGCCTTCGGGCTGCTCCGGGAGCACCAGTTCGGGTTCCGCGGCCCCGGCGGCGTCGCCGAGCCGACGCAGATGCTCCGGCTGCATTTCGATCCGTTCCGTGGTCTCCAGCGCGCAGACGACCGGCAGTTTGTCCTCGGGCATCCCGCGGTAGGCGGCGTAGACCTCCTTGGCCGCGTGCGGGTCCACTGAGGTGTTCCACTCCGCCGTCGGCGTCGTGTTGCCCTGGTAGTAGAAGCTGCCGCCCATGATGACGAGGCCCTTGAGCAGGCGCGGCAGCTCCGGTTCCCGGCGCAGCGCGAGGGCGAAGTTGGTCAGCGGTCCGGTGATCAGCCCGGTGATCTCCCCCGGGTGCGCCCGGACTTCCTCCACCCAGACGTCGACGGCGTGCCGGGGTGAGATGGCCTGGGCGGGGTCCGGCAGCCTGGCGTAGCCAATCCCCTGCGGCCCGTGGGTCTCCTCGGTGGTGACAAGGGGGATCTCCAGCGGGACCTCGGCCCCGACGGCGACCTCGATGCCTTCGCGCCCGCACAGCTCCAGCAGGGACAGGCTGTTAAGCGCGACCTGCCTGGCCCCGACGTTGCCGGCGGTGCAGGTGATGGCAGCCAGCCGCACCTCCGGCCGGGACAGCAGGTAGACGATCGCCAGGGCGTCGTCGATGCCGGTGTCGACGTCGATCAGGATCGTATGCGCGGCGGAGGACATGCCGGTCACGCCTCCGCCGCTCCCCTCCGTCGGGCTTCCGTCTGTGCCGATCAGAACAGGGCGACCTTGGGCGTGCGGGGGAAGATCTCGTCGAGTTCGGCCAGTTCGGCGGCGTCGGGTACCCAGGCGATGGCGGCTGCGTTTTGCCGGACCTGCTCGGGCCGGGTGGCGCCGGCGATCACGCTGCTGACGGACGGCTGCGCAGCGAGCCAGGAGAACGCGACCTGGATTTCGCTCAGGCCCCGTTCAGCGGCGAAAGCGGAGAACTTCTCCAGCTGGTCCCAGTCGGCGTCGTGCACCAGGTTGGTGCGGGTGTGGCTCAGGCGGGACCCTTCCGGCGCCTGCCCTGGGGAGTACTTGCCGGTGAGCAGGCCGTTGGCCAGCGGGAAGTAGGGCAGCACGCCCAGGCCGTAGGCCTCGGCGGCCGGGGTCACCTCAAGCTCGGCCCGGCGGTCCAGCAGGTTGTAGTGGTTCTGGCTGGAGATGAAGCGGGCGCCGCCGCGGGCGCGGGCGACGAACTCGGCTTCCGCGATCTGCCAGCCGGCACGGTTGGAGTGGCCGATGTAGCGGACCTTGCCGCTGGTGACGAGCTCATCGAGGGCCGCGAGCGTCTCATCGATGGGCGTGAGCGGGTCCGGAGTGTGGAACTGATAGAGATCGATCCAGTCCGTGCCAAGCCGCCGCAGGGACGCCTCCGCCGCGCGGATGATGTAGCTACGCGAACCGCGGGCCCCGAAGTCGTTGCCGTTGGCACCGCCCATGTCCAGGCCGAACTTGGTGCCGATCACCGCGTCATCCCGGCGGTTGCCGAGGGCCTTGCCGAGCATGGTTTCGCTCAGCCCCGGCTCGCGGCCGTAGGCGTCGGCGACATCGAAGAAGGTGATCCCGGCGTCCAGCGCCGCATGCACGACGGCGTCGGTTCCTTCCTGCGACTCGGTGGCGGTGTTGGCCCGGCCCAGGTTGTTACACCCGAGTCCCACGGCAGATACGGTCAGTCCGGAATGTCCTACACGGCGGTAATCAGTCATGGGAGTCAGCCTATAACGGCTGCACCGATGTTCTGGCCAGCCTAACCGGCGGGGAGTTCCAGCCCGCGTTCGTCCATCGCTTCCTGGAGCTGGGCGAGGGTCCGGGGGCAGATTCCGGGCATCGCGGCCAGCCTGCGCTGACCCAGGGGTACGAGGTGTTCGAGGGTCTCGACCCCGGCGTGGGCGAGTGAACGGCGTGCCGGCGCCGCCAGGCCTGCGGGAAGCGGGGTGCTGCCGGGTTGTGGGAATTTTCGCGTCATTGCGGTGCCTTCCGTTGGCTTGCCCCCAAACTGATGTGAATCCAGGTCCGGCTTCGGGCCGGCGCCTCAGAGCGTGAAGCTGCCGGCCGGCCGGGCCGAGTGCTTGAGTTTGAAGTCCTTCCCGTCGAACGGCGCGGCACCGATGCTCAGCTTGGTGAAGTCCAAGTCCTCGCCGCGGATGCAGACCTTGATGGCATTGACCGTCTTGTTGACGTCCGGGGTGAGGCAGAAAATGTTGAGCTTGGACTCGGAAAACTCGGAGCGGTCCACGACGCCGAGGCCGCGCCAGGCGAGGTGGCTGATCAGCGCGTCCTTGGCCTTTTCCTCGAGGTACCGGTCGCGGCTGGTGCCGCCCTTGGTCTTGAGCGCGTACTGCGCCACCACCCAGAACTGATCCTGCTCCAGGATCTCCGCGTAGCCGTCCTCCGCACACTGCGCCGCGAACGCCGCCATGAGACCCTCTCCCGCCGCCGCGTCCGGCGCCTCGGTCTCCTCGGTGCTGCTCTGGTGGCCGACGACGCCGTGGTTCATCACGAACTCGGAGTACTCCTCGTCGATCCAGGCCTCCCGGAAGTGCAGGACTCCCTCGTCATCGCGCTTATAGACCCGGATGATGCCGCTCATGGACGTCCCTTCGTTGTCAGTCACAAAATCGGCAGGCTGCCGGTGCTGGGGTGTTCCTGGCCGGGCAGGGGCCGCGCGAACGGCACCTTGGTCCCGAGGACCTGCGCGACGACGTCGTGCGTGATCTGTTGCGCGGTCAGTCCGACACGTTCCAGCACCTGGCTGCGGCTCCCGTGGTCCAGGAACTCCACCGGCAGGCCCACCTCGTTCAGCGCGGTGTCCACGCCGGCAGCCCGCATTTCCTGCCGGATCCGCGAGCCGACACCGCCGGCCCGCACACCGTCCTCAATGCAGATGACGAGGCGGTGGTGTGAGGCGAGGGCGATGACGGACCGAGGAACGGGAAGGACCCAGCGGGGGTCGATCACGGTGGAGCTGATCCCCTGGGCACCGAGCCGGTTGGAGACGTCGAGCGCCAGTTCGGCCATCGCGCCGACGCTGACGATCAGCACGTCGTTGTCGCTTGAGCCTGAAGGCCTGCGGGCCAGCACGTCGACGCCGTCGCTGAGCCGCTCGAGCGCCTCGACTTCGGCGCCAACCGTTCCCTTGGAGTAACGGATCACGGTGGGTGCGTCTTCGACAGCGACGGCCTCGCGGAGTTCTTCGCGCAGCCGGCTAGCGTCGCGCGGCGCGGCCAGGTGCAGGCCGGGGACGATCTGCACCATCGCCATGTCCCACATTCCGTGGTGGCTGGCGCCGTCGGGACCGGTGACGCCGGCGCGGTCCAGCACGATCGTGACACCGGCTTTGTGCAGCGCTACGTCCATCAGCAACTGGTCGAAGGCACGGTTCAGGAAGGTGGCGTAGAGGGCGACCACGGGGTGCAGTCCGCCGAACGCCATGCCCGCTGCGGAGGTGAGGGCGTGCTGCTCGGCGATGCCGACGTCGAATACCCGCTCCGGATGCCGCGCGGCGAACTTGTGCAACCCGACCGGGATCAGCATGGCACCGGTGATCCCGACGATGTCTTTACGTTCGTCGGCGATGTCCGCGATCTCATCGGCGAAGACGGAGGTCCAGGACTTGGCACCGCCGGCTTCCGTGGGTTCCCCGGTTTCCGGGTCGATGATGCCGACGGCGTGGAACTGGTCCGCTTCGTGCGCGCGGGCCGGCGCGTAGCCGTGCCCCTTTTCGGTCATGGCATGCACGATGACGGGACCGGCGTAGTTCTTGGCCGTTGCGAGGGCGTTTTCCATCGCCTGGAGGTTGTGGCCGTCCACCGGTCCGATGTACTTCATGCCAAGGTCCTCGAACATGCCCTGCGGCGCCCACCAGTCTTTGATGCCCTTCTTCATGGCATGCAGGCTCTTGTAGGTGAACTGGCCGGCCGGGCCGCCGCTCTGCAGCCGCTTCTTCCAGGAGTCGAGGGCGCGCTCGTAGGCAGGGGCGGCACGGAGCGAGTCGATGGTGGGGCGCAGCGAGGCGAGATAGTCGGCGACGCCGCCCACGGTGGGGGCGTAGGATCGGCCGTTGTCGTTCACGACGATCACGACGCGGCGCTTCTTGTCCGCAGCGATGTTGTTGATGGCTTCCCAGGCCATGCCGCCGGTGAGGGCGCCGTCACCGACGACGGCAATCACGTAGCGGTCACCGTCGCCGGTCAGGCGGCGGGCACGCGAGATGCCGTCGGCCCAGGACAGCGAGGAGGAGGCGTGGGAGCTTTCGACGATGTCGTGCTCGGATTCGCCGCGGTCGGGGTAACCGGAGAGGCCGCCCTGCTGGCGCAGCGTGCTGAAATCCTGGCGGCCGGTAAGGAGCTTGTGCACATAGGACTGGTGGCCCGTGTCGAAGACGATGCTGTCGCGGGGGGAATCGAAGATCCGGTGCAGCGCGATGGTCAGTTCAACGACGCCGAGGTTCGGCCCGAGGTGGCCTCCCGTCTGCGAGACGTTGCCGATCAGGAACTCCCTGACCTCGGCAGCCAGCTGGGCGAGCTGCGCCTCGGACAACTTGCTCAGGTCCTGCGGACTCCGGATGGTCTCCAAGATTCCCAACGGCCCTCCTTGCGGGGTAGTAGACATGCCTTCTAACTGTAACGCCTAACGGGAAAGCCCCGGTCCGTCGGTAACGGGCCGGGGCTTTCACGTGGTGTTGCTGGGTTAATCTGCCTTGACTTAGCTGGCGGAGACGATCTCCGCACCCCCGGGGTAAACCCGACGGAAAGGCGTTGCCGGGCTTACCCCGGGTCCCTACGCGGAGATCTGGCGCAGCACGTACTGCAGGATGCCGCCGTTGCGGTAGTAGTCGGCTTCACCCGGGGTATCGATGCGCAGGACCGCATCGAAGCTCGTGGTGGTGCCGTCTTCGGCCGTTGCAGTGACCTTGAGCGTCTTGGGCGTGGTGCCTTCGTTGAGGGCGGTGACGCCCTCAACGGCGAAGGTTTCCGTGCCGGTCAGGCCCAGGCTTTCGGCGTTCTCGCCGGCCGGGTACTGCAGCGGCAGGACGCCCATGCCGATCAGGTTGGAGCGGTGGATGCGCTCGTAGCTCTCCGCGAGGACAGCCTTGACACCCAGCAGTGCGGTGCCCTTGGCCGCCCAGTCACGGGACGAGCCGGAGCCGTACTCCTTGCCGGCCAGGACGACCAGCGGGGTGCCGGCGGCCTGGTAGTTCTGCGCGGCGTCGTAGACGTAGGCCTGCGGACCGTCAGCCTGGCTGAAGTCGCGGGTGAAGCCGCCCTCCACGCCGTCGAGCAGCTGGTTCTTGATCCGGATGTTGGCGAAGGTGCCGCGGATCATGACTTCGTGGTTGCCACGGCGCGAGCCGTAGGAGTTGAAGTCCTTGCGCTCCACACCGTTGGCCAGCAGGTACTGGCCCGCCGGGGTGTCGGACTTGAACGAGCCGGCCGGGGAGATGTGGTCGGTGGTGACCGAGTCGCCGAGCTTGAGCAGCACACGCGCTCCGGTGATGTCCTGGACGGGCTCCGGCTTGGCCTGCATGCCCTCGAAGTACGGGGGCTTGCGGACGTAGGTGGACTTCTCGTCCCAGGCGAACGTGTCACCGGCAGGGGTGTCGAGCGCCTTCCAGCGGTCGTCACCTTCGAAGACGCCTTCGTAACCGCGGGCGAACATTTCCTTGTCAATCGAGGAATCGATGACCTGCTGGACCTCTGTGGGGTTCGGCCAGATGTCCTTGAGGAAGATGTCGTTGCCCGCTTCGTCCTGGCCCAGGGCGTCGGCTTCGAAGTCGAAGTCCATGGTGCCGGCCAGGGCGTACGCGATGACCAGCGGCGGGGACGCCAGGTAGTTCATCTTGACGTCCGGGTTGATCCGGCCTTCGAAGTTGCGGTTGCCGGACAGGACAGCGGTGACCGAAAGGTCGTTGGCCTGGATGGCCTCGGAGATTTCGGTGTCGAGCGGTCCGGAGTTGCCGATGCAGGTCGCGCAGCCGTAGCCGACGATGTAGAAGCCCAGCTTCTCCAGGTACGGCGTCAGGCCCGACTTGTTGTAGTAGTCGGTGACGACCTTGGAGCCGGGGGCGACGGAGGTCTTGACCCAGGGCTTCGAGGTGAGTCCCTTCTCCACGGCGTTGCGGGCCAGCAGCGCGGCGGCCAGCATCACAGACGGGTTGGAAGTGTTGGTGCAGGAGGTGATCGAGGCGATCGCCACGGCGCCGTGGTCCAGTTCGAATTCGCGTCCGTCCTCGGCGGTCACCTTGACCGCGTTGGAGGTCCGGCCAGCCGCACCGTGTGCTGCCGAATAGAGCGGCGGCTCGCGGTCCGTGTCGGTGACGTGAGTCTCCGACTGGGTGAAGGAGGGCGGGTCCGAAGCCGGGAAGGACTCCTCGAGCGACTCGTCCAGCGTGCCGGCGTCGGCGTTGTGCTTGACGTAGTTGAGCAGATCGTGGCGGAACTCGTCCTTGGCCTCGGTGAGGATGATGCGGTCCTGCGGGCGCTTCGGTCCGGAGATCGACGGAACAACCGTCGACAGGTCCAGCTCAAGGTACTCGGAGAACTTGATCTCCTTGGCGGGATCGTGCCACAGGCCCTGTTCCTTGGCGTACGCCTCCACGAGGGCGACGTTTTCCTCGGATCGGCCCGTAAGGCGCAGGTACTCGAGGGTCACGTCGTCGATCGGGAACATGGCGGCGGTGGAACCGAATTCGGGGCTCATGTTGCCGATGGTGGCGCGGTTGGCCAGCGGCACGGCCGCGACGCCTTCGCCGTAGAACTCCACGAACTTGCCCACCACACCGTGCTTACGCAGCTGCTCGGTGATGGTGAGGACGACGTCGGTGGCGGTGGCACCGGCCGGGATGGAGCCGGTCAGCTTGAAGCCCACGACGCGCGGGATCAGCATGGAGACGGGCTGGCCGAGCATGGCAGCCTCGGCTTCGATACCGCCGACGCCCCAGCCGAGCACGCCCAGGCCGTTGACCATGGTGGTGTGCGAGTCGGTGCCGACGCAGGTGTCCGGGTAGGCGCGGAGGACGCCGTCGATTTCGCGGGTCATCACGGTGCGGGCCAGGTACTCGATGTTGACCTGGTGCACGATGCCGGTTCCCGGCGGGACGACTTTGAAGTCGTCGAACGCGGTCTGGCCCCACCGCAGGAACTGGTACCGCTCACCGTTGCGCTGGTACTCGATCTCCATGTTGCGCTCCAGTGCGCCGGAGTTGCCGAAGGCGTCGATCTGCACGGAGTGGTCGATGACCATTTCCGCCGGTGCTAGCGGGTTGACCCGCTTGGGGTCACCGCCCAGTTCCTTGACGGCCTCGCGCATGGTGGCAAGGTCGACAACGCAGGGAACGCCGGTGAAATCCTGCATGATCACGCGCGCCGGCGTGAACTGGATTTCAGTGTCGGGCTCTGCGTTGGGATCCCAACCGGCTAGGGCGCGGACGTGGTCGGCGGTAATGTTGGCGCCGTCCTCGGTCCGCAACAGGTTTTCAAGCAATACCTTGAGGCTGAACGGAAGGTTTTCTGCACCTTCAACGGAGTTCAACCGGAAAATTTCGTATTCGGTACCGGCTACATTAAGTTTGCCTTTTGAACCGAAGCTGTCCACAATGCTCATCGCAGGACTCCTCTCGCAACAGTTTCATCTTTGTCGCGCCGCAGACCCCTAGCTAGTTAGGCCATCCTAACCAAGCGGGGAAGATTCAAACCATGTCAGGGACTGCAGTGCACGATGTCGGACTACTCCGCCCATCCTAGTGGCCTCAGCCCCGGGGAGTCAGTAACGCCACAGTCTCCAGGTGGTGGGTGTGCGGGTACAGGTCGAAGCCGCGCAATCCCTGCAGGCTCCAGCCGGCCTGCTGGAAGTAGGCCACGTCCCGCGCGAACGATGCCGGATCACAGGAAGCATAGGCAACCGCCCGCGGACCGGCGGCCACCAGCTGGTTCACAACGGCCTTGCCGGCGCCGGCGCGCGGCGGGTCCAGGATCAGCGCGTCGAAGTTGCGTGGCTTCTGCCGCAGCACCCGTTCCACCTTGCCCTGGATGATTTCGACCTGCGGCGCACCGTGCAGGTTTTTGCGGGCGTCCCGGCTGGTGCCCGGCGCGCCTTCCACCGACAGCACGGAGCCGGTGACACCGACAGCGTCGGCCAGGGACGCGGTAAAGAGCCCGGCGCCGGCATAGAGATCCGCCACAACAGAGCCGGGGCCGAGGTAGCCGCCGTCGTGCAGGAAGCTCGTGACTGCTCCGACCAGGGTTTCGGGGGCGGCGCGGTGGATCTGCCAGAAGCCGTCCCCGGTCACCCGGTAGTCGTGCCCGACCGCGGTTTCCTGCACCCAGGTGCGGCCGCGCAGCTGGGTCACCGCGCCAGTGCCGGGGTCCAGCCGGGCCACCGACACGTCGTCCGGGAGCTGGGCGACGACGGCGTTGAGCCGCTTGGCCCGGGTGTCGGCGGACGGGACCAGTAGCACCAGCGGCCGGGACCCGTTGGCCGGCGCCGCCACCTCAAGGCGCTCAATGCCTTGCAGGTCGAGGTCCCAGAGCTTCAGGGCGTTGATGCCGTCGACTGCCAGCGGCATCTCGCGGACAGGGAACACCGCGTCGGAGCGGTGGGCGTGCATGCCGAGTTTGCCGCCGGCCGTCATGGCGAAACCGGCCCGGGTGCGCCAGGCCAGCCCGGTGCCGGCAGACCCTGCCGCCTCCCCGACGGCCTCGACGATCGACTCCCCTGGATCCACCTGCAGGCTTGCCACGTCCACCCCGGCGAGCCTGCGCAGCTGTTCGGCCAGGACCTCGGCCTTGAGCCGGCGCTGCCGGCGCAGCTTAATGTGGCCCAGTTCGGCGCCGCCGACGGGCGGATGGCCATGCGACCAGGCGCGCTGGGCGTCGGCGGCGTGCCAGAAGTGCTCCATCCGGTCCGGGGAGGCCTCCAGCACCTCCACGACGTCGGCGCGCCAGAATTTGGCGCTCTCGCCGTCCTCGGTGAGCCTGACGCGTACCTTTTCACCGGGAATGCCGTGGCGGACGAAGATCACCCGGCCCTCGTGCCGGGCCACGCAGTGTCCGCCGTGGGCGACCGGACCGACGTCGACGACGAGCTCGGTGCGGGCGGGTGTCCGGGTGTCGGCGCTCATTGGATGTCCTGCAGTCTCTTTGCTTCTTCGGAGGATTTAAGCTGCCAGGGCACGCTGGCGACCATGACCCCGGGCTCAAAGTGCAGCCGCGTTTTGATCCGCAGCGCGGTCTGGTTGTGGACCAGCTGCTCCCACCACTTGCCGACGACGTACTCGGGGATGTACACGACGATCAGGTCGCGCGGTGAATCGCGCCGCATGTTCTTGATGTATTCCATGATTGGCGTGATGGTCTCCCGGAACGGGCTGGCGAGCACCGTGATCGGGACCGGGATGTCCAGTTTCTCCCAGTCCGCCAGCGTCTGCTCTGTCTCTTCCGGGCTGATGTCCACCGTGATGGCGTCGAGTTGGGAGGGCCGTGACGCGCGCGCGTAGGCCAGCGCCCGGAGCACCGGCTTGCGGACGTGCGAGACGAGCAGCACCGCGTGCACCCGGGTGGGCAGGGCCCGGGGCGAGGAGTCTTCATCCACGGCGAGTTCCTTGGCCACGTTGTCGTAGTGCGCCCGGATGCTCCACATGATCAGGAACAGGATGAACATCGCCAGCAGGGCGATCCACGCGCCCTGCTCGAATTTGGTGATCAGCACGATCACCAGGACCAGCCCGGTCATGCCGAACCCTATGGTGTTGATGGTGCGGGATTTCACCATCCGCAGCTTCGCGGCCGGGTCCTTGGCAAGTTTCAGCTCGCGGCCCCAGTGCCGGATCATGCCCAGCTGGCTCAGCGTGAACGAAATGAAGACGCCGACGATGTACAGCTGGATGAGCTTGGTGACGTCGGCGTCGAAGGAGATGATCAGCACCAGCGCGCCGGCGGCCAGCGCCAGCACGCCGTTGCTGAACGCGAGCCGGTCGCCGCGGGTGCGCAGCTGGCGCGGCAGGTAGCCGTCCTGGGCGAGGATCGAACCCAGGACGGGGAAGCCGTTGAACGCCGTGTTCGAGGCGAACACCAGGATCACGCCGGTGGCGGCCACGACGACGTAGAACGGAATGGAGCCGGCGCCGAAGACCGTCTGCGCGATCTGGCTGATGGCCGGGTTCTGAATGTAGTCCTCGGCCAAGGGTTTGCCGTTGAGCAGGAACTCCTTCGCCGGGTCCAGCACAATGTGCACCTTGGTGGCGTTGGCCAGGTAGATGATGCCGGCGAGCATGCTGGCGGCGATGACGCCCAGCAGCAGCAGCGTGGTGGCGGCGTTTTTGCTCTTGGGTTTCTGGAAGTTCGGCACGCCGTTGCTGATGGCCTCGACGCCGGTCAGCGCAGCGGCGCCGGAGGAGAACGCCCGCAGCAGCAGGAACGCACCGGTCAGCCCCACCAGCCCGTCGTCGAAGCCTGCGGCCGGGATGATCTGGAACTCAGCGGACGGCGCCTGGCCCAGCTGGCCGGTGGCGGCCTGGAAGATGCCGACGGCGGTCATGCCGAGGATGGAGAACATGAAAATGTACGTGGGGACCGCGAAGACGCTGCCGGCTTCGCGGATGCCGCGCAGGTTGACCAGGGCCAGGATGATGACGCCGATCGTGGCGATCGCCGCCTGCTGGCCGTGCAGCGACGGGACGGCAGTGGTGAGGTAGGCGGCAGCCGAGGACATCGATACGGCGACGGTGAGCACGTAGTCCACCAGCAGCGCCGAGGCTACGGTGAGGCCGGCGTACTTGCCGAGGTTTTCATTGGCGATCTCGTAGTCGCCGCCGCCGGAGGGGTAGGCATGAACGTTCTGGCGGTAGGACGCGACGACGGTCAGCAGCACCACCATGACGGCCAGCCCCACCCAGGGCGAGAAGGCGACGGCGCTGACGCCGGCCAGCGCCAGCGTGAGCAGGATTTCGTCCGGGGCGTAGGCCACGGAGGAGAGTGCGTCGGAAGCGAAAATGGGGAGCGCGATCCGCTTGGGCAGCAGGGTGTGGGCCAGGCTGTCGTTCCGGAAGGGCTTGCCGACCAGCACCCGCTTCACGGCATTGAAAATTGTCAGCACCAGACAAAGCTAGTCTGATTCGGACGCGATGTCATGACGGCGAAGCCCGGCGGCCGGAGGCCTGGCCGGGCTCACCGCCACCCCGCTGGCCGCACCGCCGTCGCCCGGGCGGGTGGCCGGTAGAGTTTTACCCAGCAGTAGTAGACGCAGACGCTTGAGGAGGCACGTGTGGCGCACTTCGTGATCATGGGTTGTGGCCGGGTGGGTGCAACCTTGGCGCACACGTTGGAGGACGCCGGCCATTCGGTCGCCATCATCGACCAGGACGACCGTGCCTTTCGCCGGCTCCGCACCGGGTTCTCCGGCCGCAAGGTCACCGGCGTCGGTTTCGACCGAGAAACCCTCAAGCAGGCCGGCGTCGAGGAGGCCTACGCTTTCGCCGCGGTGTCCAGCGGCGATAACTCCAACATCCTCGCCACCCGGGTGGCGCGCGAAACCTTCCACGTACCCCACGTTGTGGCGCGGATCTATGACCCGGGCCGCGCCGAGATCTATCAGCGGCTGGGAATCCCCACGGTCGCCGCGGTGCGTTGGAGTGCGGACCAGGTGTTGCGCCGGATCCTGCCGGAGCAGCACCTCGCGGGCGATTTCCGCGACCCCTCCGGCCGGCTGGTGCTGGCCGAGGTGGACCTGGACGCCGCCTGGGTCGGCCAGCCGCTGTCCGCGATTGAAAAAACAGCGGACATCCGGATCGCTTACCTCACCCGGTTCGGCGAGGGCATTCTCCCCGGGCCGGGCACGGCGTTCCAGGACGGCGATACCATCCACGCCATGCTGCCGGTGGACCGTACGTCGGAGGTCGCCCACATTCTTGCCAAGCCCCCCGTCAAGGAGTCCTAAGTGAAAGTCGTCATCGTCGGGGCGGGCAGCGTCGGTTCCTCGATCGCCCGCGAACTGCTGGCTCACAAACACGAAATCCTGCTGATCGACCTTAAGCCGGAGGTGATCGGCCGCAGCGGGCTGCGCGGCGCGCACTGGCTGGTGGGGGACGCGTGCGAGCTGAGCACGCTGAAGGACGCCCGGCTGGAGGACGCTGACGTCGTCGTCTCAGCCACCGGCGACGACAAGGTCAACCTGGTGGTTTCCCTGCTGGCCAAGACCGAGTTCGGCGTCGGGCGCACCGTCGGACGGGTCAACAACCCGAAGAACGACTGGATGTTCGATGATTCCTGGGGCGTCGACGTCGCTGTCAACACCCCTCAGCTGATGACGGCGCTGGTCGAAGAGGCCGTGGAAATCGGTGACCTGGTCCGGCTGCTGACGCTCCAGACCGGGGTGTCCTCGCTCGTTGAGTTCACCGTCCCGCACGATTCGCATGTGATCGGGCTGACGGTGGGCAGCATCGACTGGCCCGAGGACGCCACTCTGGTGGCGATCCTGCGGGACCAGGCGCCGATCACGCCGAGCCGGGATGATGTGATCGACGGCGGCGACGAACTGTTCTTTGTCACCACCATCGCGGCCGAAGACGGGCTGCGCGCGTTGCTCTCGGCGCCGGACTCCGCCGTCGAGCCCTCCACAATAGAGTCCTCCACCCAGGCCTCCGGCGCTCTAGCCGCGGACGACGGCTTCGACGGCTAAGCCATGCAGCCCGCAGCTGAGGCGGGTCAGGCCGGGTCGACAGACTCGGCCGGAGCCGGCGCAGGGCGGGTGAGCAGCCACGCGACCCACATGCCCAGGATGTACAGCGGCGCGCCCATGATCAGCCGCGTAGTCGCCAGGCCCGCGAGGCCCTGCTCCCCCATGAAGTAGAGCGGCACCTGCACCAGCAGCCGCAGGGCAAGGACCGAGATGATCACCCACGTCCCGATCCGGTAGGCCTTCACCCGTGCCGGGTGCTTGCGCCAGTCCAGCCCTTCGTTCCGGATGAAACCGAACAGCAGCCCGGCGAACGGCCAACGCACCGCGATGGAGATGCTCATCGCGACGATGTACCCGAGGTTGGTGAAGAACCCGAGCACGTAGAAGTCCTCGGCCTTGCCGGTTGAGTTCGCGAGCCAGGCTGAAAGCCCGACACCGAGGATGCCCGCCAGCGCCTGCGTCAGCGGTTTGCGCTGGATCAGCCGTGCGACGGTGAACGCGGCGGCCACCGCCAGCGCGCCGGCCAGGGCCGGCGTAAGCTCCCGGGTCACGGTGAACGCGACCAGGAAGACCAGTCCCGGGAGGATGCTTTCGGCCAGGCCCTGGACCCCGCCGGCGCTCTTGAGCACATCAATGTTGCCGTTGCTGGAGCGGTGCAGGCCTGCCTTGGCGGCATAGCTCTCGGCCAGCTGGGCCGCCGTGGGCTGCGGGTCTTCGGGCGTGCTCATTGCTCCTCCTGGCGGGAGAGTATCTCGTAGCGCGGATTGAACATCGTGGGCAGGCCGTCGCGGACGGTGACCATTCCCTCGAGCCGGAGCTCCAGGCCGGCGTTGACACCGGGAATGCGGCGTCGTCCCAGCCAGATCACCCGGAGCCGGTCCGCGGCCACGGGCGTGCCTTTCCGGCGGGCACCGGCCTGCGCGGTGGACTGGACGCCCGACTGGGCGCCGGGTACGGCTGTCGAATGGCCGGCCCGGGCTCTGGTCGGCGGGGCGTCGTGGTCGGTGACCATGGCGGTGAAAGCGGCTACTTTGCCGGCCGGGGCGTAAGTCACCGATTCGATGAAGCCGCGGCAAAGCACGCGTCCGCGTTCCGGCAGTCCGCGCACCGGGACGGCAGCGCCGGGTTTGCTGGCGGGGGCATCAGCCAATCTGGGTTATCTCCGGCCCGCGCTCTGGTTGCTCGAACTCCGGGGCGCCCTGGGGCGCCGCCGCCGCGGTGTCGCGGGGCAGCCGGAGCTGCAGCAGGTCCCGCGGTGGCATGGGGTTCTCCCCCCGCACCACGACGATCTGGCGGAACAGTTCCTCCAGCCCCGCGGCGGCGGCACGGTCGAGCGCGGCTTCGCCGCCCAGGACGCCGCGCAGGAACCAGCGCGGACCGTCGACACCGATGAAGCGGGCCACGCGGTAGCCTTCGCTGCCGTCACCGGCCGGCAGCTTGGCCACGAGTTCGATGCCGAAGTGGCCCTCGATCTCATCGACCTGGCCGCCCTGGCTTCCGACCGACTGGCCGATCTGTTCGCGGATTTCATCCCAGAGGCCCTCGGACCGGGGCGCAGCGAATGCCTGCAGCTGCAGGCTGGAGCCCTCCAGGTCCATGGTCACAGCCACGACCCGCTGCGTCGCCTCCTCGACCTCAAGCCGCAGCTGCAGCCCTTCGCGCGGTGCAATCAGCAGTGCGCCGAGGTCGACGTAGCCGTCCTGGCTGTCGATTTCGGAGACGTCGTAGGGCCCGGCGCCGCGGACCGCAGCGTCCGGAGTCCCTGCGGCGCCGGTCTCGGCAGCCCCCGGCTCCTGGCTTTCGCCGGCATCCACTGGCTGCTCCTGCTTGGCTTTCCTGCCACGCCCAAAAACCATGGTGTTGTCTCCTTAGTTGTGATCCGGTGCGGGGCGCCTGGCCGCTGCACCGGGTTCAGCTGGGTCAAAAGGGCCGGGCTCAGGCCCCGGGGGCGCCGAATCCGCCGGTGGAGCCGAAACCTCCGCCGCCGCGGACCGAGTCGCTGAGTTCCCGCACTGGCACGAACTCCGCGTATTCCACGCGCTGGATGACCATTTGTGCAATTCTATCGCCGCGGCGGAGCTCAATCGCCTCGTCGCGGTCGGTATTAAGCAGCGTCACGGCGATCTCTCCGCGGTAGCCTGCGTCAACGGTGCCGGGGGCGTTCACGACGGTCAGACCATGCTTCGTCGCCAGGCCCGAGCGGGGGTGGATCAGCGCGACAAAACCGTCGGGCAGGGCGATAGACACACCGGTGGGGACGAGCCGCCGCTCCCCCGGCTGGAGGACAACGTCCTCACGGGCCCGCAGGTCCGCGCCAGCGTCGCCCGGGTGGGCATACGACGGCGGCTCCAGGCCGTCGTCGAGCATCCTGAGCTGCACGGCCAGCGTCGGCGCTCCGTAAGCGGGGCGCCCGCCCGCCGGCACGTCGCCGGCTGCTTGGGCTGCCGGGGCGGGATTTACGGCAGTAGTTTCTTCAGTCACAGTCCCCCACTGTAACGCCCGCGGGAACGATCGGCCTACCGCCCCCGCTGCCCAGCGGGGCCGGTCCCGGCCAGCTCGGCCAAGGTGAAATAGCCCGGGAAAAGTGGAAAGCTGGGCTCATGCCCGAATCCAGCCCAGCCGCGCCTGCCCCTAACAGCACCCCCGGTGACACCACAGTCCTGTTCAGCGAAAAGCTCTGGCCGAGCTTCTGGATCTGGCTGGTGGCGGCCGGGCTGTCCGGGGCAGGGATCCTGGTCTTCGCGCCGATTAGCATGGCCGCCGGCATCACCGCCGCTGTGGTGCTTTTCGTGATTCTGGTGGTCCTGCTGGTGCTGTCCACCCCCACCATCCAGGTAACGGCCGGAACCCTGCGGGTCGGGCGGGCGACCATCGAACGCCGTTTCGTCGGCGCTGCTGTCTCCTACCGCGGTGCGGAAGCGACGGCGGAACGCGGCGTCCGGCTAAACGGCCTGGCCTTTCTGTGCATCCGCGGCTGGATCGACCCGGTGGTTCGGATGGAGATTACGGATCCCTCGGACCGCACCCCCTACTGGCTGGCCTCCACCCGGCGCCCCGAGCAGCTGGTCGCCGCACTTTCCCGCTAGCGGGGGGACGGCCCAGGAACGGATGACCTTGGCTCCCGGGTTGCTTTAGCCTTCGCAGTCCTTGCAGTACTTAAGGCCGTCTTTTTCGCGGGCGATCTGCGACCGGTGGCGGACGAGAAAGCAGGAGGCGCAGGTGAATTCGTCGGCCTGGGCAGGCATCACCCGGACCAGCAGCTCCTCACCGGACAGGTCGGCGCCCGGGAGCTCGTAGCCTTCGGCGAGGTCGGTTTCGTCTTCATCGACCACCGCCGACGGCTTATCCGTACGCCGCGACTTCAGCTCCTCAATGGAATCCTCGTTGAGGTCTTCTTCGGTCTTGCGTGGCGCGTCGTAGTCTGTTGCCATTAGTTGTCGCTCACACTCCGCTTGTTGTGGTGGTTCGCCGCCTCCGGGCCGGCCGGGGCTGGTAACCCAGGAGCCGGTCGGGTTTGGTTCACCGATGACAACGCCGGACAAGCGCTTTTTGTGCCCGATGTCGGGTCATTTTTACGCAAACCCGCCCCGAATGCCAGAGGCCAGTGGTTTGAGCGTGCCACCGGCGGCGCCGGCCGGCCGGGAGCGGCCGGAAAGTCACGGAATATCACGGCGCGCCCTCCCTCCTAACCCGAATTGCGGCCCATCGGTGGCAGAGTTTTGGGTGTTAGTAATGCCAGGGTGGAGGATTTGGATGCAGGATCTACGGCTTGTAGGCGTCCACGACGACGGGAAGCATTTCCTGTTGAGTGGCACCGGCGGCGAGATGTTCCAGCTGCCGATCGATGAGGCTCTGCGGGCGGCTGCGAGCCGGACGCCCGCGAAGGCTCCTCCGGGCGCAGGCGCGGAGCCCATTTCGATGTCCCCGCGGGACATCCAAGCGAGGATCCGCGGCGGCGCCACCGCGGCGGAGGTGGCCGAACTTTCCGGCATTCCGCTGGCGAAAGTGCAGCGCTATGAAGGGCCGGTCCTCGCGGAGCGGGAGTATGTTGCCCAGCAGGCCCGCAAGATCGAGGTCGCTTCCCCTACTGCGGGGCACGACAGCTACCGTTCCTTCTTCGGCGACCAGCCCGCGACGCTTGAGGAGATGGTGATGCACCGGCTCCGGGCGTACGGGGTTGAGCCCTCCAGCGTTGAGTGGGACTCCTGGCGGCGCCAGGACGGCAGCTGGAACGTGGTGGCCCGCTTCGCAACGCAGCCCGGCGCGCACGCCGCAATCGGCGAAGAACCGCCGGCGATGTGGACGTTCAGCCCGCCGCGCAAGTCGCTGCAGAACGCCAACCGCTGGGCCCAGCAACTCAGTGAACTCGAGCCGATGGACGGCCCGGTTCCGTCCCGCCGGCTCTCGGCGGTTTCGGACCGCCCCTTCGATTTTGAGACCGATGCAGAGGCGGCGGCGCGCACGGCGACCGCCCAGCTGAGCGTCATCCATTCCAACAGCGCCCAGTCCCACGGCGTCCAGGCCACCGGCCAGCCGGACAAGGATGCCGACGGCCTGCTGGATATGCTCCGGTCGCGGCGCGGCCAGCGCCTCGGCCTGGATGAGGACGCAGACGACGCCCTGGCGCTGCTGCTCACCAACGGTGTGCCGGCCGCCCACCCGCGCCCGTCCGAGGTTCCGCCCGCCGCGGAAAGCACGGACGAGAGCGCCGCCGGCGATTCGGGCCAGCCCGCGCCGGCCCTCGGCGAAGCCGGGGAGCCTGCAGCCGCGGCGACGGTTGAACCGCACGCCATTCCGGACGCAGACGCCCTGAGCCGTCGCCGGGATGCCCGTCCTTCCATGCTGTCCCGCCTAAGCATGGCGCCCCGGCACCAGCAGCCCTCGGAGGGCGACGACGCGCTGACGCTCCATGAAGGGGTCAGCACGGAGACCCGGGAAATCACCATCGCCGCTTCGCAGCTGCGGCCGGTCCGTACCGGTCCGCCGGCGGGTTCCGCGCCCGGGCCCGGAGCGGGCGCCGGGCTGGACGAACTGCTGGGCGGCGGGCAGCCGCGGCGGTCGCGGCACGAGTCCGGCGAGGGCTCCCGCGGCGACGATTCCCAGCAGGACCCGTCCCGTACCGACCCGTCCCGTGCTGAGCGGGAACCGGAGACGCCGGAACGCCAGCCCGCCAAGCCGAAGCGCTCGAGCGTGCCGAGCTGGGACGAGATCGTCTTCGGTACCCGCGGCGACTAACCCCGGTTAGCAGCACCGGTCAGCGGCGCTGGGCCTTCTTCCCGGTTTTTCCTTCCGCTTGGAAGCAGAGCAGCGGAACCTCCCGCTCGGCCTTGGTCAGCGACCCGTGCTGCCCCACCACCTCAAGCGCCCTGGCCGGGACCCGGCGGGTGTCATAGAAGGCCAGCGCGTCGCGGGCGGCGATCATCACATCGCCGATCCGCGGTCCAACCGGGCCGCGGACTTCGCCAAACAGCCCAGCGGCCACGGCCTCTTCCCGGGTGAAGGACCAGATCCGGTCGCCGAAACGGGTCCGCCACGCGTCCAGCAGGTACCGCCGGCCGGCGTCGTCTGCGCCGTCTTCCAGGTAGAGGTGGACCATGCGGGGTTCCCCGGCCGTGTGCCGGACGCCTGCGATGAGCTCCGGTTCAGCGGAGTAGTCGATGCGCTGCGATTCGGGCACGTCCAGCATGCCGTGGTCGCCCGTGACCAGCACGGTCGTGCCGGCCGGCAAGGTGGCGTTGAGCCGGCGCACCGTAGCGTCGAGCTCTTCGAGCTGGTGTTCCCACTGCGGCGACTGGCAGCCGTAGCGGTGGCCGGCCTTGTCCAGTTCGTGGACGTAAAAGTACATCAGGGAGCTCTCCGCACCGGCCATCGTCTCTGCCGCTGCGGCGGTCCGCGCGTGCGAGGTGGTTCCGGCGACAAAGCGTCCGCCGCGCAGCGCGGCCTGGGTCAAGGCGGAATCACTGAACCGCGGCAGGCCGACGGTGCTGACGTCGACGTACCCGGCCGCCCGTTCAAAGACAGTGGGCAGCGGCTGCCACTGGTGCGGGTCGACGCCGTCGTCCCAGTTGTTGAGCATGTTGACCACGCGGTCCTGGTCCGGGTCGAGGACGTCGTAGCCCACCATCCCGTGCTGCCCGGCAGGCAGCCCGGTGCCCAGGCTCGCCAGCGAGGCGGCCGTGGTGGACGGGAACGCCGCATCGAGTCCGGCCGGTACGGCGCCCTGGCCCGACTGCAGCACTGACCGCAGGAAAGGAGTGTGGGCGGACTTTTGCTTGAGCAGTTGCCGGCCCAGCCCGTCGGCCAGGACCACGCACACGTGCTTGGCGGCGGGCAGCTTCAGCCGGTTCTCAAGGCCCGGGACGCCCAGGCTCGCGGCGGCGCTGCTGAGCACCTCGGCGATGGAACGGTGCCCGTAGGCCGGGGGCGCGGGCATCCCGCCCGGAACCGGGGCTGACGGCTGGCCGGGATGCCCTCCGGGCGCCGGCACGGTGGATTCGGGGGACTCGACGGCGTGCTCCGGCCCCATCTCAGCGCTGGTGGCCGCGGCTGAGGCGGGTGCCGAAAACACCGGGGCGCGGGCGCTGTGGCAGCGACGAGACGCCGTGCGGGGCCAGTGCCGTGGAACCGGTGTTCACCGCGCGGAGGGCCCGGGCGAAAAGTTTGGCGTCCTGGACTGCTTGCAGGCCGTCCGCTTCGGCGCTGATCCGCAGGACGATGTCCTCCTGGGCGATCGTTCCGCTGTACCCGTGGTCCGCCTCGCACTGCGGGTCGCCGCAGCTGGCGGGGCCCATGTCCAGGCGCTGTCCGCCGGACCAGGCGATCGAGAGGGTCAGTTCGCGGACCGGGTCGGAGGGCTTGTAGTCCTGCGGCTGGGCGTAGACGTAGCTGAGGACCACGGAGCGGATCTGCGTCACCGGGACGGACTCGGTGGAGACCTGGGCGACGATCTGCTCACCGGCGTCATCAAGCTGCTGGTCATCGACGTGGGTGATGACGAGCATGTCCTCGGTGAGCACCAGCACGGTGATGTGCCGACGCACCTCGGCCCGGTCGAAGTGCGTTTCGAGGTGGACCAGGTGGGCCACGCAATCGCGGCCGTCCAGAGCGTCGGCGACGACGTCGGCCACCAGGCGGGGATAGAAGCCGGCCTGCTGCAGTGCTTCCTCCAGGCTGTGGCCCTGCACGCTGTGGTCGTGCGGACCGGGGTGCTGCGAGCCGTGGCGGCCGGCGGCGGGCGTCTGGGGCTTGGATGCTGGAGGCTGGGAGCTCATGGGTTCCATTTTCACAGATCGGCAGTGGACTTGCTAACCTGCGCGTCCGCGTCCGCCGCCCGGCGCGGGCGTTCGCGGCTAGCTGCGCATCGCACGCCGCGCCGTGTCCGTGCGCTGGGCGGCGTTGGCGATCCGGACATCGGCGGCCAGGATCACCGCACCTTCGGGTCCTGCCAGCACCGGGTTGAATTCGACCAGGGCGATCTCCGGGTGGTTGTCCTTGAGCCGGGTGAGCCGGGCCGCCAGGTCCTCGAGGGCTGCGGCGTCGACGGCGGGCAGGCCCTGGTAGCCGAAGAGTTTGCGCGAGGCCCGGGGAGCCCGGATGAAGTCATGGACGTCGGAGCCGGAGAGCGGCGGGACCCGGTGGGCCCAGTCATCGAGCAGGTTCACGGCGTCCCCGGCGAGCCCGAAGGACACCACCGGCCCCAGCAGCGGGTCCTCGATGGCCCGGAAGGTGCAGGCCTGGCCCACCGGGGCCATCGACTGCACTTCGAGCGACGGCGATCCATAGCGCTGCAGGGACTTGCGCATCTGTGTGATATTGCGCCGCAGCGAGTCGGCGTCCTGGATGTCCAGGCGCACCCCGCCCAGGTCCAGCCGGTGTCGCAGTGCGGGGTCGGTGGTCTTCAGGGCGACCGGCCAGCCGAACCGGTCGGCGGCCGCGACGGCTTCCTCGTCGCTGCGGAAGCCTGCGGAGGGCAGCACCCGGATGCCGTAGCGGCCCAGCAGCTTCGCCGCCGCCTCGGGGTCCAGCCGGACCAGCTGTTCGCCGCCCACCGGCCGGAGCAGCTCCTCGAGGTCCTCATGCGCAGCTTCTGGGTCGCAGCCTTCGGGTTCCACGAAGAGGCCCTGGTCCCGGACCACCCACTGGGCGTAGCGGACCACGGCGGCGAGGGCCGCGACGGCGGCACCGGGGTTGGAGTAGCAGGGCACCGCGGCGGCGTGCCCGGCGTCGTCGGCCGCAGCCCCAACCATGCCCTCGACGTAGACCGACGGATCCAGGATGCCGGTGAACGCGGCCACCACCGGTTTCCCGGTGGCCGCGGAGCATTCGGCCAGCACAGCGCCGATCTTCTCGACGGTCAGCCCGCGGGCCGGCAGCAGGGACACGACGACGGCGTGCACCGACTCAAGGGTCAGCGTCTCCTGCAGGCTGCGCCGCAGCGCCGGCAGGGCCCGGGACATGCCGGCGTCCAGGTCGACGTCGGTGACGATGCGCTCGACGCCGAGCCCGGCGGCGGCCGCGCTGTCCGCTACCACCTTGCCCAGCGCCCGGGAGTTGCTGAAGACAGCCACGCCGGGCCCCTGCGGCAGCGGCTGGCTGGCGACGATCTGGGCGACGTCCATCAGCTCTTCGATGGTCTCCACCCGGATCACCCCGGCCTGGCGCATCATGGCGTCCAGCGCCTCGGCCGGCGCCTGCGTGGTGCGCACCGCATGGCCCGGCGGCAGGTCAAGGCCCATGGCGTTCGTTTTGGCCACGATGACCGGCTTAGTGCGGGCCAGCCGCCGGGCCAGCCGGGAGAATTTGCGCGGGTTGCCGATCGATTCCAGGTACAGCCCGACGGCGGTGGTGTCGGCGTCGTCCTCCCAGAACTGCATCATGTCGTTGCCGGAGACGTCCGCGCGGTTGCCGGCTGAAAGGAACGTTGAGATGCCGACCCGGCGGCGGCTCGAGGCGGCGTACAGGGAGACGCCGATCGCCGCGGACTGGCTGAAGAGGCCCAGTCCCCCGCGGCGGGCCAGCGACGGCGCCATCGAGGCGTTGAGGGACACGGCCGGATTGGTGTTGACGATCCCAAGCGAGGCCGGGCCGATCACGCGCATGCCGTTGGCGCGGGCCTGGCGGACCAGGTCCCGTTGCCGGGCGAGGCCGCGTTCGCCGTCGTCCGCGTACCCGGCGGTCGCCACCACGATCCCCTTGACTCCGGCTTCGCCGCATTCCCGGACCACACCGGGGACCTCGTCGTACGGGACGGCGATGATGGCGAGTTTAACCGGCCCGGGCACGTCGGAGAGTTTGGCGAAAGACAGCATGCCGGCCAGTTCCAGGGCTTCGGGGTTGATGGCGTAGACCGGGCCGGTGAAGCCGCCCTCAATGATGTGTTCCAGCAGCTGGTAGCCCACGGTGCCCCATTTGCGGCTGGCCCCGATCACGGCCACGGAGGACGGCGCGAGCAGTTCCTGGATGCTGCGGGCCTCGGCGCGGTGTTCGCGGGATTCCATCACCGCCCGGGACTTGTCCGTGGGGTCGATATTGAACTCCAGGCTCACGACGCCGTCGTCGAAGTGCCGTTTGACGTCGTACCCGGCGTCGGAGAAGACCATCAGCATCTTGCGGTTCTCCGGGAGCACTTCGGCGCTGAACTTGCGGATGCCGTTCTCACGGGCGGCGGCGCCGAGGTGTTCGAGCAGGATGGAGCCGATGCCGCGGCCCTGATGGGCGTCGGCGATGTTGAAGGCGACCTCGGCTTCTTCCGGGTCATCGAGCCGGTCGTAGCGACCGATGCCGATGATGTCGCCGCCGATGGTGATGACGAGGGCCACCCGGTCCTTGTAATCGACCTCGGTGAAGCGCTTGAGTTCCTTGGCGGAGAGCTTGGACTTAAACGCGAAGAAGCGCATGTAGATGGACTTCTGCGACTGCCCGACATGGAAGGCCTGCACGGCGTCCGAGTCGGAGGGGTGGATGGGCCGCAGGTGCGCAGTACCGCCGTCGCGCAGCACGACATCGGCTTCCCAATGTTCCGGATATACGCCGTCCGCGGGCTGATCCACCATAGGGTTAGCCTAGCCATAAACTGGAGCGGGCCGCCGTAAGTGCCACCGTTATTGCCGCCGTTACTGCGCAGCCCGCTTTGCCCAGCATTTCCCCGTATCCCCCAGAAGGACGCACCAGCCCCATGGCACGCCGCCAAACAACGCCCCCGGCAGGGGGAGCCAGCCCGGACTCCGCAGGAGCCTACGTCGAGAACATCGTCGACATCGACGTCACGTCCGAGATGGAAGGCTCGTTCCTGGAGTATGCCTACTCGGTCATCTACTCCCGCGCGCTCCCCGACGCCCGCGACGGGCTCAAGCCGGTGCAGCGGCGCATCCTGTACATGATGAGCGAGATGGGCCTGCGCCCGGACCGCGGGCACGTCAAGAGCGCCCGTGTGGTGGGCGAAGTGATGGGCAAGCTGCACCCGCACGGGGACACCGCGATCTACGACGCGATGGTCCGGATGGCGCAGGACTTCTCGCTGCGGCTGCCCCTGATTGACGGCCACGGCAACTTCGGCTCGCTCGACGACGGCCCGGCCGCGCCGCGGTACACGGAGGCGCGGCTGGCGGCCGCGGCGCTGACCCTGACGGACCACCTCGACGAGGACGTCGTCGACTTCGTCCCCAACTACGACAACCAGCTGACCCAGCCGGACGTGCTGCCGGCCGCCTTCCCGAACCTTTTGGTCAACGGCGCCACCGGCATCGCCGTCGGCATGGCCACGAACATGGCCCCGCACAACCTGGGCGAGGTGATCGCCGCAGCCCGGCACCTGATTGAGCACCCGGACGCCACGCTCGAGGACATCATGAAGTTCGTCCCCGGCCCGGATCTGCCCACCGGCGGCCGGATTGTGGGACTGGACGGCATCCGCGACGCCTACGCCACCGGGCGCGGCTCGTTCAAAACCCGGGCCAAGGTCGACGTCGAACAACTCTCCGCGCGCCGCACCGGTCTGGTGGTCACCGAGCTGCCGTACATGGTGGGCCCGGAAAAGGTGATCGAGAAGATCAAGGACGCGGTCAACGGCAAGAAGCTGACCGGCATTAGCGACATCGTGGACCTGACCGACCGCAAGCACGGCCTGCGGCTGGTCATTGAACTGAAGAACGGTTTCAACCCCAACGCGGTGCTCCAGCAGCTCTACCGCTTCACGCCGATGGAGGATTCCTTCGGCATCAACAACGTCACGCTCGTGGACGGCCAGCCGCAGACGCTCGGCCTGCTCGAACTGCTCTCGGTGTACGTCAACCACCGCGTCAACGTGGTCCGCCGCCGCACCGCCTTCCGCTTGGGCAAGAAGAAGGACCGCCTGCACCTGGTCGAGGGCATGCTCATCGCGATCGTGGACATCGACGAGGTCATCCAGATCATCCGCTCCTCGGATGAGTCGGCTGCGGCCCGCACCCGGCTGATGTCGATCTACGACCTGACCGAAATCCAGGCCAACTACATTCTGGAACTGCGGCTCCGGCAGCTGACGAAGTACTCCCGGATTGAACTGGAGAAGGAACAGGATGAACTCCGCAGGGAGATCGCCGAACTCCAGGCCATCCTGGACTCCCCCGAGCTGCTGCGCGGCCTGGTCTCCGACGAACTCGGCGAACTCGCGGACAAGTACGGCACTCCGCGCCGGACGGTGCTGCTGGAATCAGAGGCCGTCTCCCCCACCGTCGCCGCCGCCCTCGCCGCTCCCGTGAAGGGCAAAGCCGCCCCGCTGGCCCTGGAGATTCCGGACGACCCCTGCTGGGCCATCCTGACGGCGTCCGGGCAGATCGCCCGCACGGCCAACCAGGACAGCCTCGCCGAGTCCGGGCCGCGGGCCAAACACGATGTGTTCCGCTCGGTGGTGAAGACTTCCGCCCGGGGTGAGATCGCGGCTATTACCTCCCAGGGCCGGATGCTGCGGTTGCAGGTGGTGGACATGCCCATGCTTCCGCCCACGTCCGGAACCCCCAACATGGCCGGCGGCGTGCCGGCGAAGGACTTCATCACCCTGCTCAAGAACGAGTCGCTGGTGGCGTTCGCCCCGTTGGATACGGTCCTTGCCATCGGTACCGCGCAGGGCGTGGTGAAGCGCGTCCAGCCCGACTACCCGCTGAACCGCGAGGATTGGGAAGTGATCGCGCTCAAGGACAAGGACACGGTGGTCGGCGTCGAGGCCGCCGGCGACGACGTCGAGCTGGTCTTCGTGACACGCCAGGCCCAGCTGCTGCGTTTCAGCGCCTCTGCGGTCCGGCCGCAGGGCCGCACCGCGGGAGGCATGGCGGGAATCAAACTGGCCGCCGGCGATGCGGTGCTGCACTTCGGCACGGCGCGGGCAGACGACGACGCCGCCGTGGTGGTCACCATCGCCGGCACCGAAGGCGCCCTCCCGGGCACGGCCCCCGGGACAGCGAAGGTGACCGCACTTGCGGAGTACCCGGCCAAGGGACGAGGCACGGGCGGCGTGCGGGCACACCGCTTCCTCAAGGGCGAGGACACCCTGCTGCTGGCCTGGGCCGGCCACGGCCCGGCGAAAGCATCCTCGCTGGCCGGAGTGGCCCGTTCGCTGCCCGGTGAGCACGGCCGCCGCGACGGTTCCGGCGTCCCGCTCTCCCAGGCTGTCGACGCCATCGGGCCGAGCATGGCCTGGTCTGCCGAACCCGCGCCGGAGGCGTTCGTCCTTTAGGCGCAGGAGGGTGCTACGCCCGGCCGTTTGCCACAGGCAGCCGGCAGGCGGCTGCCTTTCCGGCCATCTGCGGCAAGCGGTGGGCAGCAGCTGGCTTGGCACCACGCAACTACAAGGCTCGCGGGCGGTGAGACCACCGTGGAACCTGGGTTTTCGACTTGGAGGTGAGGTGCCACTGCCGGCATGGGCTGCAGAAATATGCTCCGGTTGGTGACGTTCGCCCCCTCGCCGAAGCGTTCCTTTGGATGGCACGCAGGGCCAGCTCCGCCGACAGGAGTGTTCGATAGGGGATTTTCGAGCAAACGGACATTCGCGTAGGTCCTGAATTGCGGCGAACTCGGCACGCTCTTAGTCGTGCCCCGCTCGAGGGTAACGCACCTCTATCGATGCTCGGCCCGCGACTGGAACTCAAGGCTGACATCCCTGACATTCCACTTGCCGAAACCATAACCGGCACTGAATCGGACCGCAAGGAATCGCTCCGGGCGTAAAGTGCCAGGCCCGACCATTCGCCAGAGACGGCCGCTATGACGGATGCCTTTCCGGCCATCTGTGGCAATCGGTCAACCATGCCCGGCGCCGGGTTACATCCCCGAGTTGATGTTCAGGATGTTGCCCTCGCTGTCCAGGAACCAGGCGGCCGAGCCTCCGTCCGGCAGGGTGGCGATGCCGTTTTCGGTCTTCAGGCCCGGGAAGTCGTACTCCTCGAACACGACGCCGGCTGCCCGGAGTTCCTCGACGGCGGCGCGCACGTCCGGGACCATCCAGCCCAATTGGGTGTTCTTGGCAGATCCGGCGTTGGGTGTCTGGTACACCATGAACTGGCTGCCGGAGCCGCAGGTGTACCGCACGTTGTCCTCGTCACCGATGTTGTCCGGTTCCAGTCCGAGCTTGTCGCGGTAGAAATCACGGGCGCGGGCGATGTCGGCGGCCGGCAAAACAGCGCCGACCGGCTGGTCTTTGAGCATGGTCATGTCCCTTTCCAGGCCCTTCCCCCGCCATGCATCCTACTCCTCGGCCTAGACTGCTGACATGCCTATCGTTCCCGATCAAAAGGACTGGACCTGGGTGCTGTCGCGGCCGTGCCCGGAGTGCGGTTTTGACGCCTCCTCCAGTACCCCCGCGACGACGCCGGGCCAGCTGGCCAACCTGCTCCCCCGCTGGCGCGCGGTGCTGCGCCGCCCGGACGCTGTGATCCGGCCGGACGAGGACGCCTGGTCGGCGCTGGAGTACGCCTGCCACGTCCGGGATGTGTTCAGCTTGTTCGACCACCGCTTGAACCTCATGCTCAGCGAGGACGGCGCCCGGTTTGCTGACTGGGACCAGGACCGGACCGCCATCGAGCAGGACTACGCCGGGGCCGACCCTGCCGAGGTCAGCGCCGCCCTGGCGGCCGAAGGCGAACAGGCGGCCGAGTCCTTTGGCCGCGTCCCGGAGCAGGACTGGGGGCGTACCGGGGTGCGGAGCAATGGCTCGCAGTTCACCGTGCTGACCCTCGCACAATACTTCCTGCACGACGTCGTGCATCACCTCCACGACGTGGACGGCTGACGGTCCCAGCCTCGAAAGGTGCTGGTGCCCCGGGCGTTCCCCGCACGAACGGCAGCGCGGGGGGCCTAGAGTTCCTTGTCCCAGGCCATGCTGCGATTGACCGTCACGTACCCCAGCTTGGTGTAGAGCGCCAGGGCTCCCGTCGGGTTCTCCGAGTCGACGTCGAGCGAAGCCTTGTCCATTCCGGCGGCGGCGAAGCGGCGCATGGCGTCGGCGAGCAGTGCCTGGGCTATCCCCCGGCCGCGGAACTCCCGGCGCACTCCGAGCAGGTCCGTGTAGCCTTCTTTGAAACCGCGGTCCGCGGCGCTTTCGGCGTCGTGGCTGGCGAGCTGGTAGCCGGCGACCCGGCCGCCAGCCTTTTCGATGACTACCGCGCTCAGGTCCGGCCGGGCCAGCGGATCGTTGACCACAAAACCCCATGCCTCCTCATCGCGGGGCTCGCTGCCCCAGTGGTTCCGGAAGGCCTCGTTGTGCGCCAGCCGCACAGCCTCGTGCAGGCCCGGCTCAAAGCACACGAGTTCCAGCCCGTCGTCGAGCACGGGCTCCGGGAAGGCGTGGCTTAGCGGCCGGTGCATCTCGTTGTAGTAGCGGACAATCCGGTAGCCGCGTCCCCGGAAGAGTGCTGCTTGGTGGGTGTGCTGTTCTTCCATGTAGAGGCGCAGCCTCGGCGCGGCCAGGCCGTCTTCGGCAAACCGCTGCCGGGTGCGTGCCTCCAGCCAGCCCAGCAGCCCGGTCCCGATCCCGCTGCCCTGCCAGGCGGGATCCACGCAGCCGAAGCCGATAGCTTTGTCCCCGGTCGGGTTTTTCGTGATCCTGCTGTAGGCCCGCGGGATGCCTTCACCATCGAAGCCGAGGATGCTGTTCCCCGCGACGGGGTTGTTCCGGGACTCCAGCAGCTGGGCCAGGTCCTCGCGGCGCTCAAACCAGACCGGTCGTTCCACCGCGGCTGTGCGGGCGATCAGGGCAGCCCACCCGTCCAGCTCGGCCGGTCCGGCAGGCCGCCAGGTCAAGCGGGGGTCAAGGTGGTCCGACGGCTCGAGCGAGTCCGGGCGTCCGTTCATGGCAACAGGCTAGTGCGGCCCCTACGCCCGCGCCAGCACCGGCGCCCGCCGGAAGGCGGCGGCGGCGTCGAGATCCAGCCGCGCATCCTCCGGGGCGACGTCGTCCGGGTTGTGCGTCACCAGCACCACCGTGCGCCCGGACAAGCCGCGTCGCAGTTCGGCCAGCATGGTCCGGCCGGCTTCGGCGTCCAGGTGGGCGGTGGGTTCATCCAGCAGGATCACATCCGCGCCGGTCAGCAGCGTGCGCGCCACCGCCAGGCGCTGCCGCTCCCCGCCGCTGAGGAAGGCACCGCCCGGTCCGATAGGGGTGCCCAGGCCGCATTCCAGCCGCTCCAGCAGCGGGTCGAGTCCGACGGCGGCCAGCGCGGCTGCCAGCTCGCGGTCGCGTGCGGCCGCGCCGGCCGCGTCCGCCGGGGGCTTCCCTTCGGGCAGTCCGAGCAGAAGGTTTCCGCGGATGGTGGAGTCGAACAGGTGCGCTTCCTGGGGGCACCAGGCGGCGCGGCCGGTGAGGAAGAGCTGGCCGTCCGCCGGCGGCAGGAAGCCCAGCAGCACGGCCAGCAGCGTCGATTTGCCTGACCCGGAGGCGCCGGTCACGGCCAGCCAGCGGCCCGGTTCCGCACGGGCGGACAGTCCGGTGAAGACCGCTGGCCCGCCCGGCCACGCAGCGGCCAGCCCGCGGAGTTCGAGGCCGGGCAGTCCGCCCGGCCGCGCGGCCACCGGCGCCGGGCCGGCGGCGGCTTCCGGGGGTTCCTGCCCCGCGAGCACGCCCGAGGCGCCGATCCGGCGCAGTACCAAACGCAGCGCCGGGTACTGCCGGACCGCCGTCGTGATGGCCGCGTACGGTTCGACGAGGGCCAGTTGCAGCAGCACGACGACGGCGACGGTCGCCGGTTCCGCCGCCCCGGTGAGGGCCAGTGGCCCGGCGAGGACGGCGCTGGCCAGGGCAGCGGTTCCGCAGGCCAGCACGGTGAGGCCCTGGCCGAGGCCCTCGGCCAGGGCCGAACGCTGTGATGCCGCCGTCGCGGCGCGGTCGGCGAGGCGGATGCCGGCCAGGACCGGCGAAGCGACGCCGTTGGCGTGCAGTTCGGCACGGGCGTCCAAGGCAGCCGCGACCCGGCGCAGCACGCCGGAGCGCAATTGCTGTTCGGCGCCGGCGGACATCCGGTCCGCGAACAGCGCCAGCGCCGGCGCGACGGCGAGGCTGACGAGGGCGGCGGCGATGACGGCCGGCAGGGCCACCGGGAGCAACAGCCCGACCCCGGCGACGGCGGCAACACCGACGGCAACGGCAGTCACCGGCGGCAGGACAACGCGCGGGAGCAGGTCGCGGACCGTGTCGACGTCGTCCACCACAGCACCGAGCACATTGCCGCCTTGCAGAAGCCGCCGCAGCGACAGTGCCCGCCGGCTCAGGGACTCCCACAGCCGGCCGCGGAGCCGGGTCAGGGCGGTGAAGACGGCGTCGTGCAGGAGCAGGCGTTCGGTGTAGCGCAGGGCGGCGCGGCCGACGCCGAAGAAGCGCACCCCCACGATCGCGGTGAGCAGGTACAGGATGGGCGGCTGCTCGCTGGCGCGGATGATGAGCCAGCCGGAGAGCCCGGACAGCGCGACGGCGAACAGCGCGGCCAGCACCCCGACCGCTCCGGCAGCGGCGAACTTGCCGGACACCGGGGCGAGCAGGCGGTACACGTGGGCCGCGGCGCTCCCGGCGGGGACGGCAGGGACGGCGGCGTGGTCCCCCGCGGCAGCGGCGTCCCCCGCAGCGGCGTGGTCCCCCCCGACAGGGGTCTCCGGCGGCTGGCCGTCGCCGGCTGCCTCAGCGGCTGCCTCAGTGGCAACGGTCCCGGCCGGAACGGCGGGCGCTGAGAGCTGCTGCTGCGGGACCGTTCCGCGGGCGGCGGCGGTGGAGCCGGATCGAACAGTGCCCGAGGGCTCGCCGACGCTCACCAGCTGGTCCGCAAGCTCGCGGGTTTGCCGGTCGTGCGCGACCAGCAGCACGGTGACCCTGCCGCGCAGGCCCACAATGGTGCGGCTGACCGCGTCGGCGGAGGCGCGGTCCAGGTGGGCGGTGGGCTCGTCGAGCAGCAGCACGGTGGCGCCGGCCGCGACCCGGGCCAGCCCGCGCGCTACCGCCACCCGGCGCAGCTCCCCCGGACTGAGCTCGGCGGGGTGCTTGGCGGCGAGGTGTTCGGCGGCGCAGGCAGCCAGGCAGCGCCGGGCCGTGGCAACGTCGTCGCGGGCAACGTCGTCGCGGGCAGCGGCGTCGCGGGCTGCGGCGTCCCCGGACCGGGCCGGGTTGGCGCCAAGGTACAGCAGGACTTCTGCCAGCACGGTGGGTTCGACCATCACCGGGTGTTGCGGCACCCAGGCCAGGTCCGCCGTCGTGAACCCTTCCAGCGTTCCGCTGATGTCGGTGCCGGCGCCGGCGCCGATAGTGCCGGCGAGCACGCCCAGCACAGTGCTCTTGCCGGCACCACTGTGGCCGTCCAGCGCGGTGATGCTGCCGGGCGCGGCGGTGAAGCTCAGCGGCCCGACGGCGGCGTCCGCGCGTCCGGCATAGCGGACGGTGAGCCCGCGCACGGTCACTGCGGGCGGCCCGGCAGCAGGCCCGGAACCAGTCGAAGCGGAAGCAGCAGAAGCAGCCGGCCCGGAACCGGCCCGCCCGCCCGCGCGGACGCCTGCCACCGGAACCAGCGGGACTGCCTGCTCGGCGTTGAGAACCTCGGTGCTGTCGGCGAGCGCGGCACGGCCTTCATCACTGGCGTGGTGCGCGGTCCCGAGCTCGCGCAGCGGCAGGTAGCAGTCCGGGGCAAGGATCAGCGCCAGCAGTCCCGCTTCCAGTGCCATGTCGCCGTTAACCAGCCGGACGCCAATGAAGACGGCCACCACCGCCACCGAGATCGTGGCGATAAGTTCCAGCGCCAGGGCCGAGAGGAACGCGGTGCGCAGCGTTCCCATGGTCTTGGCCCGGTACTCCTCGGAGATGTCTTCCAGGGCTTTGCGCTGGGCAGTGGCACGGCCCAACCCGACCAGCACGGGCAGGCCCTTGGCGAGCTCCAGCATGTGGCCGGAGAGCCGGGACAGCGCAGCCTGGGCGTCCCGGACCCGGTCCTCGGTGTAGCGGCCAATCAGGACCATGAAGACCGGCACGAGCGGGACGGTCAGGACGATCACCACGGCGCTGATCCAGTCCGCGAACAGGATCCGCGCCCCGAGCAGCAGCGGAACGGCGGCGCAGTTCACCAGGGCCGGCAGGAACTGGGTGTAGTAGTTGTCCAGGGCGTCCAGACCGCGGGTAGCCAGCACGGCGAGTCCGCCGTCGGCCGGCCCTGCGGTGCGGTTGCCGGTGCGCAGGGCGGCGTCGAGCAGCTCCGAGCGCAGCTCTTCCTTCACGCCGAGCGCGGCGCGGCGGGAGGCCACCGCCTGCGCCCACACGGTGAGCGAGCGCAGCACCACCCCGGCCAGCCCCCAACCGAGCTGATCCGCCCAGGCCGGGTTGTGCGCCATCAGGCCGGCGAGCACGGCCGCGACCGCCTGCGCCATGAGGACCAGGGACAGCGCTTTCAGGGCGGCCAGCAGCCCCAGCAGGTAGAGCGCGGAGCGGGTCGCCGTACCGGTGGGGAATTGCCCGGCGGGGAACTGCGGTTTCATCAGGTCCTAGTCTTTCGGCGCCAGTGCCCTGGCAGCAATGGCGGGCAGGAAGCTGTGCGCTTCGGGAATGTGCGCGTCGCTCACCCGGCGCCGGAAGACCCAGTAGGTCCACGCCTGGTACGCCAGCACCAGCGGCAGTCCGATGCAAGCCACCACGGTCATCAGGCCCAGGGTGTAGTCCGAGGAGGAGGCGTTGGCGACCGTCAGGCTGAAGTCCGGGTTAAGGGTCGAGGGCAGGACCACCGGGAAGGCGGCACCGAAGATCGACGCGCTGCCCAGCAGCAGGAAGACACCCAGCGACAAAAACGCCCGTCCTTCCGCTCCGCCGCGGGCGAAGTTCCAGGCCAGGACGGCCGCCACGACGGCAGCGAGCACCGCCGCTATGGTCCAGGCCTTGCCGCTGTGCAGCTGCAGCACGACCGCCCAGCCGGCGATGGGCAGGAGCAGCACCGGCAGCAGGCGCACGAACCACTGCCGTGCCCGGTGCCGGACTTCGCCGTCGGTCTTCAACGCCAGGAACGCCAGCGCGTGCAGCAGGGAGAAGCCGACGACGGCGAGGCCGCCCAGCACGGCGTAGGCGCTGAACCAGGCGAAGGGGCCGCCCTCGCGGTCGCCGTTGGCGTTGAGCGGCAACCCGGTGGTGGTCAGCGCCAGGGCGGCGCCGACGCCGAACGCGGCCACCAGGGAGCCCAGCACGATGGCCCAGTCCCAGCGGGCGCGCCACTGCGGGGTGTCGACCTTGCCGCGGTACTCGAACGCCACGGCCCGGAAGATCAAGGCCACCAGGACCAGCAGCAGCGGCAGGTAGAGCGCGGAGAACAGCGAGGCGTACCAGAGCGGGAAGGCAGCGAACGTGGCGCCGCCGGCGGTGAGCAGCCACACCTCGTTGCCGTCCCAGACTGGGCCGATCGTGTTCAGCAGCACCCGGCGTTCGGTGTTGTTCCGGGCGAAGCCCTTCATGAGCATGCCGACGCCAAGGTCGAAGCCCTCGAGGAAGAGGTAGCCCGTCCAGAGCACGGCGATGGCAATAAACCAGATAGTGGGAAGCAGTTCCATGCTGAGTATCCTCTGTCGCTAGTTCGGGTGCCGTTAGTAGGCGAAGGCCAGGACGTCGTCGGCTGCGGACTTGCCGGTGCTTCCGCCCGGCGGGGTCTGGTCCTCGTTCTCGTCCGCCGCGGCGTGCACGAGTTCGGGCATCGCAGAGACCACGCCGCCGCGGACGTACTTCACCAGCAGCTTCACCTCCACTACCAGCAGCACGGCGTAGACGGCGGTGAGCACGACCAGGGAGGTCAGCAGTTCGCCGGCTGAGACGCCCGGGGAGACAGCCGCGGCGGTGAACATGAAGACCTGATCGATGCCGCTGGGGTCCGGGTTGGGGGCCACGACGAAGGGCTGCCGGCCCATTTCGGTGAAGATCCAGCCGGCGGCGTTGGCACCGAACGGTGCCAGGATGCCGACGACGGCGAGGCGCATCAGCCCGCGGGAGGCCGGGACGGTGCCCTTGCGGGTGAGCCAGAGGGCCACTGCGGCGGCCAGGGCCGCGACCCCGCCGAAGCCGATCATCATCCGGAAGCCCCAGTAGGTGACTTCCATGACCGGGACGTACTGGATTTCCTTGCCGGCGCGGTCGCCGTAGATGGGGTTGTCCGGCAGGTGTGTCCCGTAGTCGGCCTTGTACTGCTCCAGCAGGCTGTTGACGCCTTTCACTTCGGTCGTGAAGTCCCCCTTGGCCAGGAAGGAGAGGATACCGGGGACTTCGATGACGGCGACGACGTCGTCGCAGTTCTTGGAGCCGACGTTGCCGACACTGAGGATGGAGAAGCCGGTGCCGTCGTGGCAGGCGGCTTCGGCGGCGGCCATCTTCATCGGCTGCTGGACGAACATCAGCTTGCCCTGGAGGTCTCCGGTGACGGCGGTCCCGGCGAAGGAGATCATCGCGACGACGGCGCCGATCCGCAGCGAGCGGATCCAGACGCTGTGGTCCGCGCGGTCGCGGCCGGGGATGTCGGAGTCGCCGGGAACCACCTTGCCGTCGGCGTCGATGGTGTCGATCCCGTCGTGGCGCCGGCGCCACAGGTGGTACCAGGCGATGCCGAGGAGGAAGGCACCGGCGACGGCGAGGGCGCCGAACAGGGTGTGCGGCACAGCGACGAGGGCGGTGTTGTTGGTAAAGACCGCCCAGGCGTCGGTCATCACCGGCCGTCCGTCGATCATCTCGACGCCCACAGGGTGCTGCATCCAGCTGTTGGCCACAATGATGAAGTAGGCGGAGAAGACCGAACCGATTACCGCGATCCAGAGGCAGGCCAGGTGGATGCCGCGCTTGAGTTGTTTCCAGCCGAAGATCCACAGGCCCAGGAAGGTGGACTCCACGAAGAACGCCAGCAGCGCCTCCATGGCCAGCGGTGCGCCGAAGACATCCCCGACGAAGCGGCTGTACTCGCTCCAGGCCATGCCGAACTGGAATTCCTGCACGATGCCGGTGGCCACGCCCATGATGAAGTTGATCAGGAAGAGCTTGCCCCAGAACTTCGTCATCCGGAGGTATTCAGGCCTGCCGGTGCGGTACCAGAGCGTCTGGATCACCGCGACCACCAGTCCAAGGCCGATTGTCAGCGGCACCATCATGAAGTGGTAGACGGTGGTGATGCCGAATTGCCAGCGTGCAATTTCCAAGGCGTCCAAGGCAGTCCCTTTGGCTAGGTTCCCAAGAGTTTTCTACGTTGCGTAGAACTTCTACTTCTACAGAGTGTAGAACATTGGCTTGGCCTGGCGCACCTCCGCAGCCCCGTCGTGCCCGCCGCTGCGCCGGCCATTACGACGGCGCGCGCCGGCCCAGGCGACACGCCGCGGGCGGCCCGTTCTACCGCATGTAGAAAGTAGCCGCAAAACGCGGTAAATTTAGAGCTGAAGTATCCACCTCTCCCGGGGGCACACGCAATGCCCGGGGGTTCTCAAGAAGGACGTACGGAATGGCGAGTCTCGGCGAACTGGAACGGGCAGTGATGGACCTGCTCTGGGCAGGCCAGGAGGCCGCCACGGCCAACACGCTGCGGGACCTGCTGGCGCAGAGCACGCGGGTACCCGGCGGCACGGAGGGCCACGACGGCAAGGACCTTGCGGTCACCACCGTGCTGACAGTGCTTTCCCGGCTCGAACGCAAGGGCCTCGTGGAGCGCGAACGCGGCACCCGACCGCACCGCTACCAGGCCGTCTCCAGCCGCGCCGACCACACCGCCGAACTGATGCACGAAGTGCTGGGCTCCGCCCCAGACCGCGAGGCCGTCCTAGCGAGGTTCATCGGATCGGTCTCCGCCACCGAAGCGGAAACGCTGCGCAAGCTGCTGGAGCACAGCTAACACCGGATGTTCTGGACCTCATATCTTCTGGCGGTCCTGGCGATCGTACTGGCCTGGCCGGTGCCTATCCTGCTTTCCCGCGCCCAGTGGCCGGCCCGCTCCCCGTCCACCGCGATGCTGCTCTGGCAGGCGATCGCCCTCGCCGGCGGGCTGTCGATGATCGGCGCCATGCTGGTCTACGGCCTCGAGCCGATCGGCGACAACCTGCTGGCCGGCCTCCGGTCGCTGGCCGGCATGGTGTTGCGGAACGAACCCACCACGGCGCTGGGCTTCTGGCACATCTTCGCGCTCTCGGCGGCGGCACTGCTGAGTGCCCACCTGGTCTTTACCCTGCTGCTCACGTACTACCGGATCCAGCGCCAGCGCCGGCGGCACCGGGAGTTGCTGGCCCTGCTTGCCTCCCCCTCGCCCGACGGCCCCAGGACCATGGTGATCAGCCATGACTCCCCGGTGGCCTACTGCCTGCCCGGCGGCGCCCGGTCGGTGACGGTCCTTTCGGACGGGCTGATGGCGGCCCTGGAGCCGGACGAACTGCGGGCGGTGCTCAGTCACGAGAACGCACACCTGAGCCAGCGCCACCACCTGCTGCTCTGGGCGTTCGCAGCGTGGCGGCAGGCCCTGCCGTGGCTGCCGACCACCCGCCTGGCGCAGGAAGCAGTCAACTCGCTGATCGAGATGCTGGCCGACGACGTGGCGCTCAAGACCGAAAGCAAGGCCACGCTGATCAAGGCGATCGCGATTGTGGCCAACGGCTCCCCAGGTGCCCCCGGCGCACCGGCGGCCCGGATGGCTTTCGGCACCGCGGAGCCGGACGCCAACCAGCCCGGAGCCACCGGCGGTGCCGGAGCGCTGGTGACGACGGCCTCGCGGGTCAGCCGTCTGCTGTCCCCGCGACCGCCGCTGCCGGAGGCGTTGCGCTACGCCGTGCTGGCTGCTTGCCTGCTGCTGCTGGCAGTGCCGACGGCACTCTTGATCGTCCCCGGCCTGCTCGGCTGAGCCGGCCGCGCCGGCGGCGGACGCTACCGCACAACCGGCGGCGGTGGCTGCCGCAAAACGGGCGGCGGAGGCTACCGCAAAACCGGCGGCTCAGGCGTCGATCCGCTCCCGGTCCAGGCTCGCGGCGCCGGCAATGATGAAGTCCTTACGCGGCGCGACGTCGGAGCCCATCAGCAGGTCGAAGGTCTCCTCGGCCTGCTTGGCGTTGTCGATTCCGACTTTCCGGAGGGTACGGTGCCGCGGGTCCATCGTGGTTTCTGCGAGCTGCTCCGCGTCCATTTCGCCCAGCCCCTTGTAGCGCTGGATCGGCTCCTTATACCGTTTGCCCTCTTTCTCCAGGCGCGCCAGCAGCTGATGCAGTTCGGCCTCCGAGTAGGTGTAAATCATCTCGTTGGCCTTCTGGCCGGCGTTGATCACTTCCACCCGGTGCAGCGGCGGGACGGCGGCGAAGACGCGGCCCTCATCGATCATGGGCCGCATATAGCGGAAGAACAGCGTCAACAGCAGGGTCCGGATGTGGGCGCCGTCGACGTCGGCGTCGGTCATCAGGATCACCTTGCCGTACCGGGCTGCGTCGATGTCGAAGCTGCGGCCGGAGCCGGCTCCGACCACCTGAATCAGCGCGGCGCACTCGGCGTTGGAGAGCATGTCGCCCACCGAGGCCTTCTGCACGTTCAGGATCTTCCCGCGGATGGGCAGCAATGCCTGGAAGTCGGAGGAGCGCGCCAGCTTGGCGGTGCCGAGGGCCGAGTCGCCTTCCACGATGAACAGTTCGGAGCGGGCGACGTCGTCGGTACGGCAGTCCGCCAGCTTCGTGGGCATCGAAGAGGTCTCGAGGGCGTTTTTGCGGCGCTGGGTCTCTTTGTGGACGCGGGCCGAGATGCGGGACTTCATCTCGCTGACGACTTTTTCCAGCAGCAGCGCCGACTGCGCCTTGTCGTTCCGGTTGGAGGACGTGAGCTTGGCGTTGATTTCCTGCTCGACCACCTTGGCCACGATGGCGCGTACGGCGGAAGTACCCAGGATCTCCTTGGTCTGGCCTTCGAACTGGGGCTCGGCGAGACGGACCGTCAGCACCGCCGTCAGGCCGGCGAAGATGTCGTCCTTTTCGATCTTGTCGTTTCCGGCCTTCAGCTTGCGGGCGTTGGCTTCCACGGCCTTGCGGAAGGTCTTGACGAGGGCCTGCTCGAAACCGGACTGGTGCGTTCCGCCCTTGGGCGTGGAGATGATGTTGACGAAGCTGCGCACCGTGCTGTCGTACCCGATGCCCCAGCGCAGGGCCACATCCACCTCGCAGTCGCGCTCCACTTCGGCCAGCTGGCTGTGGCCCCGCTCGTCCAGGACCGGAACGGTCTCCTTGAACTTGCCGGCACCGTGCAGGCGCCAGACGTCAGTGACCGCCGGATCCGCGGCAAGGAATTCGACGAACTCGGAGATGCCGCCGTCGTGGTGGAAGACCTCCTCGTGCGGACCGAATTCGCCCGGAGTGCCGGCTACCTTGCGCTCGTCGCGCACCGTGAGCTTCAGGCCCGGGACCAGGAAGGACGTCTGGCGGGCACGCGAGGCGAGTTCGTCGTAGGAGAATTTAGCGTCCGGGGTGAAGATCTGACGGTCGGCCCAATAGCGGATCCGGGTGCCGGTGACACCGCGCTTGGCCTTGCCCACGACGTCGAGAACGGAGCCGTCGACGAAGGGTTCAAACACTGCTGAGGGGTCCGGCCTGGTGCCGGGGTCTTTGAACCGGCCCGGTTCGCCCCGGCGGAAGGACATCTTGTAGGTCTTGCTGCCGCGGTCCACCTCGACGTCGAGCCGCGAGGACAGGGCGTTGACGACTGACGCGCCCACGCCGTGAAGGCCGCCGGATGCGGTGTAGGAACCGCCGCCGAACTTGCCGCCGGCGTGCAGCTTGGTAAAGACCACTTCGACGCCGGTGAGCCCGGTCTTGGGTTCGACGTCGATCGGGATGCCGCGGCCGTCGTCGTGAATTTCCACGGAGTTGTCCGCGTGCAGGATGACCTTGATGTCGTGGCCGAAGCCAGCCAGCGCCTCGTCAACCGAGTTATCGATGATCTCCCACAGGCAGTGCATTAGCCCGCGGGAGTCGGTCGAGCCGATGTACATGCCCGGCCGCTTGCGGACGGCCTCCAGGCCCTCCAGCACGGAAAGATGCCGGGCGGTGTAATCAGAACTTGGTGCCACGGGTTGGAAACTCCTTCAGGGGTGAAACGCCACAAATCGCGCTCTTCCCAGCCTAGTCCGCCTACGGCCGCTCTCCGGGTAGCCACTCCCCCGCACCGGCAATTGGGTGCGGGACCCGGAGCGGCCGTTACGGGGCCGTGATACGCGGACAGCGAAAGTGTCCCATCCTTGCCATGGAACTGCGGCGAATGCTGGTTATATAGATGTATCGATCTACCAAGGAGGCCCACCATGACAACAGCAGTTGCGGACCGTACACTCACCACCGCTGACCGGTGCGACCGTTGCGGAGCTCAGGCGTACGTCCGGGTTGTTCTCGGGGCTTCCGGCGGTGAACTGCTTTTCTGCGGACACCACGCACGCGCCGTAGAAACGAACCTTCGCCCGCTGAGTTCCGACTGGCACGACGAGACAGGCCGTCTCCACGAGAAGGAACCGGTTTCGGTCGACTAGACCCCTACTTAAGAAGGGCCCCTCCGCGAATGAAGTGGTTCCCGAAAGTTGGACTCTCAATATACGAGATCTCTCGATAGGGGCCAATGACCGGCTCTTCCCAGAAGTCCCCGTCCCACATGGGACGGGGACTTCTGCGTGTTGAACCACCTCCCATGCCAGGGGGTGCGAGATTTGCACCTGGTTCAGCCCGTTCATTGACCTTCATGCCGGGTTCGTGGATCGTTTGGTCTTATGAGCCGGGGGATGCGAATCGCTTTGTCATTGATGGTTTCCGTCGTGGTGCTGGCAGGAATTTTTGCCGGCATACGGGTATGGAACGTCCATCAACAGACATCGGACTGGGTCTGGTCGCCCAAGGAGGTTCCTTCCAAGGTGCAGTTTGCCGACCGCGAATATAATTGCGGTCCCCACCCGCAACCCACTCAACACGATGTGTCCGCCCTATCCTCACGGGGCAGGACAGCCGGAGGGGGCGAGATATTTGCTCAGGAGCCTTCTGCTGAAGCCCGGGTGTTTATCGTCGTGCAGACAGGTAAGGGCGCGTTCGGCTGTGGCCTTCTGGGAGGGCCATAGTCCAGCTGTGCTGACTGACTGGGACTTACGCCGCAAGCATTCGCACGCGGTACTCTACGGGGCTCAATCCCTTGAGTCTGGTGGAAATTCTTCGGTGTTGTACCAGCGCATGTACTCGCGCAGCGCAGTTTCAAGCGCTTCGATGCTGAGGAACCGGACACGGTGGAAGAGCTCTTCCTTCAGGTGTCCAAAGAAGCTCTCCATGACCGCGTTGTCGTAGCAGTTGGCTTTGCGGGACATAGATTGGACCGCGCCGGCGTCTGCCAAGAGTGTGCGCCAAGAATTGTGCTGATACTGGAACCCTTGGTCGGAATGCACGAGGGGTGTCTGCCCGTTCTCCAGCGTGGCCAAGGCACCGCGCAGCGAGGCATTGGCCAGCTCCAGGTTCGGCGACGTATGCATAAAACTGCTCCCCGAAAGTCAGAACTGTTTTCTCAGTCCAACTTTCGGGGAGCAGTTCAGAAGCAGGGGCCCAATAACAGCAACAGTTCAAACACAGCAACGCGGGGTCACTTCCGCCCATTGATCCGAAGATGATGGGCGGCAAGCGGCCCCGCGCTGCTTGCGGCGGATTTAGTCCAGGTAGTCGCGCAGCACCTGGGAACGGGACGGGTGGCGCAGCTTGGACATGGTCTTCGATTCGATCTGCCGGATCCGCTCACGCGTAACGCCGTAGACCTTTCCGATTTCGTCTAAAGTCTTCGGCTGCCCGTCGGTGAGGCCGAAGCGCATGGCGACGACGCCGGCCTCGCGCTCGGAGAGCGTGTCCAGTACTGAGTGCAGCTGTTCTTGCAGCAGCGTGAAGCTCACCGCGTCAGCCGGAACGACTGCCTCGGAGTCCTCGATCAGGTCGCCGAACTCGGAGTCGCCGTCCTCGCCCAGCGGCGTGTGCAGCGAGATCGGTTCGCGGCCGTACTTCTGGACCTCGACGACCTTTTCCGGAGTCATGTCCAGCTCAAGAGCCAGCTCCTCCGGCGTGGGTTCGCGGCCAAGGTCCTGGAGCATCTGGCGCTGGACGCGGGCCAGTTTGTTGATGACTTCGACCATGTGCACCGGGATGCGGATGGTGCGGGCCTGGTCGGCCATGGCACGGGTGATGGCCTGCCGGATCCACCAGGTGGCGTAGGTGGAGAACTTGAAGCCCTTGGTGTAGTCGAACTTCTCGACCGCACGGATCAGGCCCAGGTTGCCTTCCTGGATGAGGTCCAGGAAGAGCATGCCGCGGCCGGTGTAGCGCTTGGCCAGTGACACCACGAGGCGGAGGTTGGCCTCCAGCAGGTGGTTCTTGGCACGCTTGCCGTCGTGGATGACGAACTCAAGCTCGCGCTTGAGCTTGGGGTCCATGGAGCCGTCATCCGCCGCGATCTTCTCCTCGGCGAACAGTCCGGCCTCGATCCGCAGGGCGAGGTCAACTTCCTGCTCGGCATTCAGCAGGGCGACCTTGCCGATCTGCTTCAGGTAATCCTTGACCGGGTCGGCAGTGGCGCCGGCGGACATGACCTGCTGGACAGGGGCGTCGTCGTCGTCGGCGTCCGAGTAGACAAAACCGGAGCCGGTGGTGGCGGCAGCAGCCTTGCCGGCTCCTTCTTCGCCATCCTCGCCGAGGTCGGCGGCGTCGGGCGCCACCTCGTCGAGGTCTTCATCAGCTTCGGCCTCGGAGTCGGCGTCCTGGGACTTGCTGGCGGCTTCGGCCGCGGCTTTGGCGCCGGGCTTGGGCCCGCGCTTCTTGGGCTCGGGCTTGGCAACCGCCGAACCGGCATCCTCGCCGGCGGCAGCAGCGGCATCTTTTACAGCCTTGTTGGCCGCACGCGTGGCGGCACGCTTGGCGTTGGCCGCAGCCTTCTTGTCCTCGGGGGACAGTACGGCCTGGTCGGCGGGTTCCTTCTTCGCGGAAGACGGGGTCACAGAAAACCTTTCTAGCGGCGGTCTGTGGAATCACCATACGGGCAACACCACTATGACCCTGTCAAGTCCGTGTTTTCCATCAGGCGCAATCACGACCAGCAGAGCCACTAAGTAGAACTGCCGGGGCGACCGTAATGTTCCCTGTTTCCAAGGTTCCCTACACGCACTCGATACACGGACCCAACCGGGTCTCGCCAACCATTGTCTCACGATTTTCCCGGCCGGGCCCTCCCTGCCGGGACCGGGACGCTATAAGTCCGCCCCGGCAGCCGGGGCTCAGGCCGCGTCCGGATCGAACTTTTGCCATGCCGAGTCCCTGCGGCCCGCCCAGCCGCAGAGCGTACCGCGCCGGACCAGTTCGCCCAGCAGTTCCGCAAGCCGGTAGCCGGGTTGTTCTTCGGCGGCCGCGGTGAACAGCGCGTCGGCATACGACCCGCGGCCGCGGCACCATTCGATCCAGCCTCGGGCCGTCAGGCCGGCTGCCCTCGCTTCGCCGCCTCCGCAGTCGTTGAGCCGCAGCAGGATCCGATCGAGGCCGGCCAGCAGGGCCCAGTCCGGCGCCGGCGGCTCCAGTCCCAGGAGGACATCGCCGTAACCGGGAGCCGCTGCGGTGTCAGCTGCAGCACCGTCGGCTGTTCCGGTGTCTACTGCGGAGTCAGCTGCAGTATTTGCTGCGGTGCGGGCGTCCGCTTCGCTGTCTGCTGCAGCCAGCCGGCCCGACCGCTCGGCGGGCACCGGCACCGTCGGGGCCGCTGGAACCGGAGCCGGTGCGGGAACAAGGGGCAAACCGTCAAGCTCGGGCAACGGGGCGGCGTGCCCCCCGCCGTCGAACATCCCGAACTCCTCGGCGCCTGCAAGTGCGGCCCGGCGTCCCGCGGCGGCCATCACGAGGACCCCGTCGCGCCAGGCGGCCACGCACAGCGTGGCCCGCAGGTATCCGCTTAGACCGTCAGCCAGCGCACCGGCACCCGGCGAAGGAAAGCCCGGTGCATCCGGCCCCGGTGGGTCAGGCTCCGTGGCACCGGCACCTGCGCGTGGCGCATCAGAACCCGGCGCAGCGGCGTGGAGCACACGCTCCCACACGTCCAGCACGTCGTCGAATTGTGCCCGGACGCGCCACCGGCCGGCGAACTCCCGCGCCCACCGTGCTTCAGCCTCGAGGGCCGCGGGCCGGCACTGATCCTTTAGCCCGCGGGGTGCAGGAGTTCCGGGGGCCGCACCGACGCTGCTGCCGCGGTAGACGAGCTCGGCGTTAAGCCGGCTGTTGGTGATTTCTTCGACCGGACGGCCGGGCAGCGGGCAGCAGGAGGGGTCCACGCAGTGGGCGTTGCGCCAGTACCGTTCACCAACTATCCATGCGTCCCGCACCGGCAGCCCGGCTTCGTCGAGGGTGAGCTCGAGTTTGGCCAGCAGTCTGTCCACCGCGGGCGGGTCCGGCACGCGAACGGCTGGGTGAGCGGATGCCGGACCGCCCTCCGGCCCGTGTCCGCGGCCACCGCCCCGGGGCGGCTTGCCGAAGATGGCGAGCAGGCTGCCGTCCGCGGCGTCGTCTGCTTTGAGGTAGCCGCGGACGGTCCGCGCGAAGGCGGCCAGTGCCTGGCCCCGGCAGCGGGACGGGGCGGGAAGGTCAACGCGCAGCGTGGCGCCCAGCCGGTTGCCCTGCACCGTCATGGCCACCAGGCTGTTGGCGGGCCAGTAGCCGAGCGAATGCGGAATGAATCCAAGGATGTCTTCAGGACCGGTGATTCTCAGATGATCGGGAGTTGTCATACGATCAGCGTCGCCCGGCCCGGCAGCCGCGGTCAGCCCCGAAGAGTCGTTATGTGGATAACCCTCAGCGGTTGCGGCGGCGTTCGCTGATGTCCATGCGCTGACGGGCCAGCGCCTGCAGCAGCGGCGGCACCACCACACCCTGCGCGGCCATTTGCCGGCGCACCTTCCGCCTGGCCATCAGCATGGCCGCGGCGCCCACCGCGAGGACCAGAAATTGCACGCTCAACGCAACCCGGAAGGCCCCGAGGCTGTACAGCCCCTCCGGCGAGGCGCCGGCCAGATGCAGTGCGTCCAGCACCAGCCCGATCAGGAAGATGGACAACAGCGCTGCGATGAAGCCGCCCACGTTGACGATCCCGGTGGCGGTCCCGATCCGGTGCGCCGGGTTGAATGTCCGGGCGAAGTCGAAGCCGATCATCGAGCCGGGCCCGCCGATGGCCAGAACCACCACCAGGGCGGCAAGCAGCCACAGCGGCGACCGTGCCGGCTGCAGCAGCACCGCGGCCCAGGCTGCCGCCGTCGCACCCGAAATCAGCAGCACCATGGTCGAGCGGCGCAGCGGGTGCCGGGCCACGAAGCTGCCCATCAAGGGGCCTGCGGCGATCGCTGCAGCCACGTAGAGGGCCATTAGGGCGGACACTGTTCCGGCGTCGAGCCCCTGGGCGGAGATCAGGAACGGATAGCCCCAGGTCATGGCGAAGACGGTGCCGCTGAACTGCACCGTGAAGTGGCTCCAAAGCCCCAGCCGGGTGCCGGGCTGCCGCCAGGCGCGGGACAGCGAGGCGCCCGTGGCGCGCAGCCCCTGGGCTGGTTTCGGCGCGGCGTGGCTTGGCGGGAGGTCCTGCAGCAGCACCACAACCAGGACGACGGCGAGCCCCGACATGCCGGCCAGGGTCAGGAAGGCGGGGGTCCAGCCGGCAGCGTGCAGGATCATGGCGAACGGCACCACGCTGAACAGCTGGCCGAGTTGGCCGGACATGCCCGTCAGTTGGGTCAGCAGCGGCACGCGGCCGGGCGCGAACCACAGCGGGATTAGGCGGATCACGGAAATGAACGTCATGGCGTCACCGGCGCCCACAAGCACCCGGCCCAGGACGCCACCGGGGATACTGTCAGCGAAGGCCAGCTGGAGCTGCCCGAGGCCCATCAGCAGGGCGCCGCCGGCAATCATGGCGCGGGAGCCGAAGCGGTCCACCAGCACCCCGACCGGGATTTGCAGGGCCGCGTAGACCAGCAGTTGGAGCACGGTGAAGAAGGAGATTTCGGCGGCGCTGGCATGGAAGCGGGCTGTGGCTTCCAGCCCGACCACGCCGAAGGACGTGCGCTGGCTGACGGCTACCAGATACGCAAAGACCCCGACGATCCAGATCAGCCAGGCGCGGGGGGAGGTCACTCCCCCATTATGCCTGCGCGATCATAAAGAGTATTTATTCGCCGGGTTCGTTACGGGCGAGGTAGGCCTCCACTGCGGCCCCCAGGGTATCGGCATTGGGCAGCTGGTCGTTCTCATCCGCCAGCAGGGACCGACGCACGGTCCCCTCGGCCTTTTCGTCGTACCTTGTCTCAAGCCGGGCCACGACCTGCTGGACTTCCTCGGACGCCGCGATCTGCTCGGCGATCTGCCGGCTCACTTCCCGGCCGGCCTCGCGGAGGCGGTCCGTGGGCAGCATCAGGGAGGTCGCCGCGCCCAGGTATTCGAGGCCCGCGACGGCGGCGGTCGGGTATTCGGCTTCGGCCAGATAATGCGGCACGTGGATGACGTACCCGGTGATGTTGCGGCCGGCCTCGGCGAGGCGGAGTTCCAGGACGTGGCCGACGGCGGCCGGCACCTCGACGGTGGGCTTCCAGACGGAGATTCCTTCGATCAGTTCCGGCCGGTTGCCGTGGACGGTGACTCCGACCGGGCGGGTGTGCGGTACCGGCATCGGAATGGAATGAATCCAGGCGGCCAGATTGACGTCGAGCTCTTCCACGAGACCGACCACGGCCCGCGCGAACCGCTCCCATTGCAGGTCCGGTTCGAAGCCCGCCAGCAGCAGGAACGGCTTCCCGAGCCCGTCCAGCAGCCGGTACAGCGAGAGCCGCGGGGCCTGGTAGTCCTGCAGGTGGTCCTCGACGAAGCTCACCTGCGGCCGCCGGGAGCGGTAGTCCATCAGCTGGTCTGCGTCGAATTCGACGACCAGGTCGGCGTCGAGGGTGTCGAGCAGTTCCGCGGTGATCTGTTTGACCACGTGGCCGGCATCGGCGAATCCGGTGAAGCCCATGACCAGGTTCAGCCCGCGCAGCTCGGGGCTGCGGAACAGCGCGTCGTTACGGACGTAAAGCGTTTCGGGATCCAGCAGCGAGCCGGAAATCCGTTCCATCACGGCATTTCCTTTCGTGGTGACCGACGGAGCGGGGCCGCAGCGTCCGACCGGCGGACGGACTGCGCGCGGGCCTGCAGGCCTGTCGTTATCCACTACAACGCACCGCCTCCCGGGGTAATTCCGGGCTTAACTGTGGGCCAGCTCTCATTAATTTCAGTTCCGGCGCCGAGGAGAGACTACGATCAGAACTGGCCTGATAGCTGGCCGTGCAGACACCCGGTGCGTACTACTGCCGACGGTGCGCAGGTACCCGTGGCAGGGCGCCGAACATGCAGTTCCTGCCGAAGAATTCCAGAGAATTGAGGACTGACCTCGTGGTTAAGAATACCGAAGTCAAACTGAGTGCTGTCGCCGGTGACTTGAAGAAGTACCCGTCCGACGCCCTCGTCGTGGGAGTGGGGCAGGGCGCCGATGGTCCCGTCCTGCTGGATAACCCCCTGACCGCGAAGGCGGCGGAGGCGCTGGCGGAGTCCCTGGCCGTTCTTGGCCTCACCGGTGCCGCCGACCAGACGCACCGCCTCCCGGGGCTGCCGGAAGCAGGGGCATCCGTCCTCGTCCTCGCCGGCGTTGGCAAGGTGGCCCCCGGGACTCCCCTCTCCGAGGAAGCACTGCGCCGCGCTGCCGGCTCGGCCGTCCGCCAGCTGGCCGGCGTCACCACCGTCACCCTCGCCCTGCCGACGCCGGACCTTGCTGCCGTAGCCGCCGTCGCCGAAGGTGCCGCGATGGGTGCCTACTCCTTCAACGAGTACCGCTCTTCCAGCGATGGTCTCAAGGATCCGGTCAAGAACGTCCGGATCCTCACCGACGTCGCTGCGGACAAGGAACTGCAGTCGGCGCTGGAGCGCGCGGCCCTGATCGGCAAGGCCGTGAACGCCACCCGCTCTTTGGTCAACACGCCGCCGAGCCACCTGTACCCGGAAACGTTCGCCGAGGCTGCTCGCGACCTGGCGAAGGGACTGCCGGTCAAGGTGACGGTCTGGGACGAGAAGCGCCTGGAAAAGGACGGCTTCGGCGGCATCCTCGGCGTCGGCAAAGGCTCCGCCCGGCAGCCGCGCCTGGTGAAGGTCGAGTACGCCCCGGCGAAGGCGACCGCCAAGGTGGCACTGGTCGGCAAGGGCATCACCTTCGACACCGGCGGAATTTCACTTAAGCCGCACCTGGGCATGGGCGACATGAAGTCGGACATGGCCGGCGCCGCCGTCGTGCTTAACACCGTCCTTGCCGTCGCCGAACTCGGCCTGCCGGTCAAGGCGACCGCATGGCTGTGCATCGCGGAGAACATGCCCTCCGGTGCCGCGCAGCGTCCCGCCGATGTCCTGACGATCTTCGGTGGCAAGACCGTCGAGGTCCTGAACACCGACGCCGAGGGCCGTCTGGTCATGGCCGACGGCATCGTCGCCGCCAGCCAGGAATACCCGGACGCCATCATCGACGTCGCCACCCTCACCGGCGCCCAGCTGATCGCCCTCGGCGACCGCACCGCCGGCGTGATGGGCTCCGACTCCGTCACCGGCGCGCTTAAGGCCGCGGCGGACCGCGCGGGTGAGCTCGTTTGGCCGATGCCGCTGCCCGAGGAACTGCGACCGAGCCTGGACTCACAGGTGGCGGACATCGCCAACATCGGCGAACGCCACGGCGGCATGATGACCGCCGCGGTCTTCCTGCGCGAGTTTGTGGGCAAGGGCAAGGACGGCGAGCAGATCCCGTGGGCCCACATCGATATCGCCGGCCCGTCCTTCAACAACGGCAGCCCGTACGGCTACAACCACAAGCAGGGCACTGGCTGCACGGTGCGCACCCTGGTGGCCTACGTCGAGGACATCCTCGCCCGGACTGCCTGAGCCCCGGCGGCGCCACCGGTCCGGCCGCCTGCCTAAATAGGTGCGGCCCTGTGCCGGGGCTGATAGCCCCGGCACAGGGCCGCGTGAGACTGGACACAAGCGCTCCACAAACGCCATGGCAAGGTGGAGCATGTATTAGTGGTTCGCTAAGGTGAACCGTAGTTTCAAAGCAAAAGCTTCACGGAAGCAATTCCACACGAAAGGGAGCCGTCCTGCTGGCATAATCACGGCAGACAGGTTCCAAGACCAGATGATGCGTACTCTCGTGTCATCGTTCACGCGAGGGAGCGTTTTAGTGGCCGATCAGGCAACTGCGCAAGAATTCGACATCCTGGTACTCGGCGGCGGCAGCGGCGGCTACGCAACTGCGCTCCGCGCCGTCCAGCTCGGCCTTACCGTCGGCCTCATTGAAAAGGGAAAGCTCGGCGGCACCTGCCTGCACAACGGCTGCATCCCCACCAAGGCCCTGCTGCACTCCGCCGAACTGGCCGACCACGCCCGGGACTCCGCCAAGTACGGCGTCAATGTAACCCTGGACAGCATCGACATCACCACCGTCAATGCGTACAAGGACGGCATCATCGCCGGCAAGTACAAGGGCCTGCAGGGTCTGATCAAGTCCAAGAAGGCCATCACCGTCATCGAAGGTGAGGGCAAGCTCAAGGGCACCGACACCGTCGTCGTGAACGGGACCGCGTACAAGGGCAAGAACATCGTCCTGGCCACAGGTTCGTACTCCCGCACCCTGCCGGGCCTGGAAATCGGCGGCAAGGTCATCACCTCGGACGAAGCCCTCACGATGGACTTCATTCCCAAGAGCGCCATCATCCTCGGCGGCGGCGTCATCGGCGTCGAATTCGCGTCCGTGTGGAAGTCCTTCGGCGTCGACGTCACTATCGTCGAGGGCCTGCCGTCACTGGTCCCGAATGAGGATGCCGCCATCGTCAAGAACTTCGAGCGTGCTTTCAAGAAGCGCGGCATCAAGTTCTCCACCGGCGTTTTCTTCCAGGGCGTCGAGCAGAACGACGACGGCGTCAAGGTCACCCTCGTCGACGGACAGACCTTCGAAGCGGACCTCATGCTCGTCGCAGTTGGCCGCGGCCCGGTCACCGCCAACCTCGGCTATGAGGAAGCAGGCGTGACGATCGACCGCGGCTTCGTTATCACCAACGAGCGCCTGCACACCGGCGTGGGGACCATCTACGCCGTGGGCGACATCGTCCCGGGCGTCCAGCTCGCGCACCGCGGCTACCAGCAGGGCATCTTTGTGGCCGAGGAGATCGCCGGCCTCAAGCCGGTCGTGGTGGAAGACGTCAACATCCCCAAGGTCACCTACTCCGATCCCGAGATCGCAACCGTGGGCTACACGGAGAAGGCCGCCAAGGCCAAGTTCGGGGACGACCAGATCGAAACCCAGGAATACAACCTTGCCGGCAACGGCAAGAGCTCCATCCTGGGCACGTCCGGCCTGGTGAAGCTGGTCCGCCAGAAGGACGGCCCCGTCGTCGGCGTCCACATGATCGGCGCCCGCATGGGCGAACAGATCGGCGAAGCGCAGCTGATCGTGAACTGGGAAGCCTACCCGGAGGACGTGGCCCAGCTGGTCCACGCGCACCCGACGCAGAACGAGGCCCTGGGCGAAGCCCACCTCGCCCTCGCCGGCAAGCCCCTGCACGGCTGACCGTTCCCTCCGCAGCACCGCAAGACCTCTGGGCTTAGTGCATCCGGCCGTAAAAGCCGGGTGCACTAAGCTCGAACCAGGCAGCAACCATCCGCACTAAAGATCAATAAGGAGAACGGGGACGACATGTCTGAATCCGTTAACTTGCCCGCCCTCGGTGAGAGTGTCACCGAAGGAACCGTCACCCGCTGGCTCAAGCAGGTAGGTGACCGGGTGGAGGTGGACGAGCCCCTGCTCGAAGTTTCCACCGACAAAGTAGACACCGAAATCCCCTCTCCGATCGCCGGTGTGATCGAGGAAATCCTCGTCGCCGAAGACGAGACCGCTGAAGTCGGAGCCCCGCTGGTGCGCATCGGCGACGGTTCGGGTTCCGGGGCAGCCGCCCCGGCCGCCGAAGAGGCGCCCGCCCAGGAAGCTCCCGCCGAGTCCCCGTCCGCTTCCGAAGCGCCGGCCCCCGCTGCTGAAACGCCCGCACCGGCCGCCGAGGAAGCCGCTCCGGCTCCTGCCGCCGAAGCCGCCCCGGCCGGCGAAGGCCACGAAGTCACCCTCCCCGCCCTGGGCGAGAGCGTCACCGAAGGAACCGTCACCCGGTGGCTCAAGAGCGTCGGCGACAGCGTCGAGGTTGACGAGCCGCTGCTGGAAGTTTCCACCGACAAGGTCGACACCGAGATTCCGTCCCCGGTGGCCGGCACGCTGCAGGAAATCCGCGTCGCCGAGGACGAGACCGCCGAGGTCGGGTCCGTCCTCGCCGTGATCGGCTCCGGCGCTGCGGCACCGGCCGCCGCCCCGGCTCCCGAAGCCCCCAAGCAGGAAGCCCCCAAGCAGGAAGCACCTGCCGCTCCGGCTGCCGAAGCTCCCGCTGCCGAGGCCCCGAAGCAGGAGGCCCCGAAGCAGGAAGCCCCGAAGCAGGAAGCCCCGAAGCAGGAGGCACCTGCTGCGGCTCCGGCGTCTGCCGCCGCCCCGAAGCAGGAGGCCGCCGCGTCGGCCGAGTCCGGCTACGTCACTCCCCTGGTCCGCAAGCTCGCCAACCAGCAGGGCGTGGACATCTCCTCGCTGACCGGCACCGGCGTCGGCGGCCGCATCCGCAAGCAGGACGTGCTCGCCGCTGCCGAGGCAAAGGCTGCCCCCGCAGCCGCCGCCCCGGCCGCGTCCGCACCGGCGTCGTCCTCCGCGGCACCGGCGGCATCCGCTGCAGCGTCCTCGCTGCGCGGCACCACGCAGAAGGCCCCGCGCATCCGCCAGGTCATTGCCCGCCGCATGCGTGAGTCACTGGATATCTCCACCCAGCTGACCCAGGTGCACGAAGTCGACATGACCAAGGTCGCCAAGCTGCGCGCGCGGGCCAAGAACTCCTTCCAGGCGCAGAACGGCTCCAAGCTGACCTTCCTGCCCTTCATCGCCAAGGCTGTCGCCGAGGCGCTGAAGCAGCACCCCAAGGTCAACGCCTCCTACGACGAGGACAAGCAGGAGATCACCTACCACAACGCCGAGCACCTGGCGATTGCGGTGGACACCGACAAGGGTCTGCTGGTTCCGGTTATCGCCGATGCTGGCAACCTGAACCTGGCCGGCCTGGCCGGCAAGATCGCCGACGTCGCCGACCGCACCCGCAGCGGCAAGATCGGCCCGGACGAGCTCTCCGGCGGAACCTTCAGCATCACCAACATCGGTTCCGTGGGTGCATTGTTCGACACCCCGATCATCAACCAGCCGCAGGTCGCCATCCTCGGCACCGGCGCCATCGTCAAGCGCGCCGTGGTGGTGTCGGATGAGAACGGTGACGACTCGATCGCGATCCGCTCGATGATGTACCTCTCCCTGACGTACGACCACCGTCTGGTGGACGGCGCCGATGCGGGACGCTTCCTGCAGACGCTCAAGGCACGCCTTGAAGAAGGAGCGTTCGAAGCCGACCTCGGCCTCTAGCCTTCGCAGCACCGACGACGGCGGTGCCGGCACGGGAGCAAACCTCCCGCGGCCGGCACCGCCGTCGCGGTTTAACTGAAGCACCCCCGCAGAAGACGTTCACCGCGTGGCTTTGCTACGGGCTGTAGAACTGACTGGCTAAGCTAGGACCATGACTATTCTCTTCAACATCCTGGTCTTCCTGCACGTGGTGGGAGCCGCCATGATCGTGGGCTACTGGATCGCCACCATGCGGACCCCTACCGTGCACCCGCGCCAGCGCGACGGCGCCTTCCTGCAGCTCCTCACCGGCATTGCCATGATGGGCGTCCTTCCCTTCCTGCCTGACTCGGATCCCAACTACGCCAAGCTGGGAATCAAGCTTGTCGTGGCCGTCGTGGTCGCAGTCCTGGCCGTCATCGGAGCCCGCCGCGTCAAGCAGGGCCAGCCGGTAAGCACGGGCCTCGCCCACGGCGTCGGCGGCCTGGCGCTGCTCAACGTGGCCATCGCCACGCTCTGGCAGTAATCCTCAGCACCACCCGCGACGACGGCGACGCACCCGGGTGCGTCGCCGTCGTCGTTCACCCTAGGATGGGAAACGGCAGTATCCGCTCATCTGGCCGGATCGCTGATCAACGACGTTAAGGAGTGAAGATGGCAACGACACGCACCGCACACACTGTATGGAACGGCGACCTGATGTCCGGGACGGGCAACACCAGCCTGGACAGTTCGGGACTGGGCAACTTCGATGTCACCTGGAAGGCCCGGGCCGAGTCAGCCGAGGGTAAGACCAGCCCGGAAGAGCTGATCGCCGCCGCCCACTCCGCCTGCTTCTCCATGGCCTTCAGCCACGCCCTGGCGCAGGCCGGCCACACGCCGGAGGAAGTCAACACCAAAGCGGACGTGACCTTCGAGCCCGGTACCGGAATCACCGGCAGCCACCTCACCCTGAGCGCGCGGGTGCCCGGCATTTCCGAGGAGGAGTTCCAGCGCCTCGCCGAGGAAGCCAAGACCGGCTGCCCCGTCTCCGCGGCCCTGACCGGCATCAAGATCAGCCTGGACGCCACGCTGGCCGCCTAGGCTCCGGCGCCAACAGTGAAGGCCCCCGTCCCGGAGTTTTCCGGGGCGGGGGCCTTCGCCGTGTTCAGGCTTCGCGGGGCCTAGCCGGGCTGCTGCGTTCAGCGGGCCTAGCCGGGCTGCTGGCTGGGCTGTTGCCGGGGCGGCAGCGGCGCCGGGCGCACCGTGCGGTACCCCTCGCGCAGCGGCGGCCGGTCGGTGGGGAGTTCCTGGATCATCTCCTTGAGCGCACCGATGCCGTATTCCAGCTGAGGGTCCACCTGCGCCGCATAGGCGTGCGGCGGGAAAGTGACCTCGATGTCCGGCTCAACGCCGCGGTTCTCCACTCCCCAGCCCACCCCGCCGCCGAACCAGGTGGCATAGCGCGGCTGGGTGACGCCCGTGCCGTCGGCCAGGGCGAAGCGGTTGTCGATACCTACCACGCCGCCCCAGGTCCGGGTTCCGATAACCGGCCCGATCCCCCGCAGCTTGGACACCTGGGTGATGATGTCGCCGTCGGAACCGGCAAACTCATCGGTCAGGATGATGACAGGACCGCGCGGGGCGTGGTGAGGGTAAGTGCGCGGGCGTTCGCCGCGCGGCATGCTCCAGCCGGTCACCTTGCGGCCGATCAGCTCGGCCACCAGCTGGGAAGTGTGCCCGCCGCGGTTCCGGCGGACGTCCACAATCAGGCCGTCCAGGGAGGTTTCGGTGTCCAGATCCCGGTGCAGCTGCGCCCAGCCGTTGGCCATCATGTCCGGGATATGGAGGTACCCGAAGGTCCCCTGCGAGGCGTCCCGCACGGTGCGGCGGTTGGACGCGACCCATTCCTGGTAACGCAGCCGCTCCTCATCCTTGACCGGCACGACGGCGACGCGGCGCTGCTCCCCTGCCCGGGCGCCGTGCCCGGGACCGTTCCGCAGGGTCAGTTCGACGGCGCGGCCCGCGGCGCCTGCCAGCTGCATGGCGGGGGTCAGCGCTTCGGAGAGTTCGACGCCGTCAATCGCCAGCAGCACATCCCCGGTTTTGGCGTGCGCACCGGGCCGGGTCAGCGGCGAAGTGGCCAGCGGATCGGACGATTCACCGGCGAGGATGCGGGTGATTTCCCACCCCTCCGGAGTGTAGGCAAGGTCGGCGCCGAGGCGGCCCTGGCTGTTGCTGCCGTTCTCGGTCACCATGACGGGCCGGACGTAGGCGTGCGAGGTCCCGAGTTCGCCGTGGAGTTCCCAGAGCAGGTCCACCAGGTCGTCGTGGGAGCCGAGCCGGTCCACGATCGGCCGGTAGCGGGCGTGGACGGAGTCCCAGTCCTGTCCGGCCATGTCCTCGGTCCAGAAGAAGTCGCGCTGCAGGCGCCAGGCCTCGTCGAAGGCCTGGCCCCAGACGCTGACCGGGTCCAGCCGGACCCGGATCCGGTTCAGGTCCACCTTCACCAACTGCCCGGAATCCTCATCGGCCTTGGACGCGGCCGGCGAGACGCGGATCTGCTTATCCTGGACAAGGACGACCTTCTCCCCGTCGCCGGTCAGCCGGTAGCTGTCCAGCGCCTCGACGATCGTGGTGCTCCGCCGCTTGGCGAGGTCGAAGCGGACCAGGCTGGGGGCGGCGTTCTTGTCCTCCAGGCTGGCCCGGCCGTCACCGGTCACGCCGGCGAGTTCGTGGTCGAGCCAGAGCAGGGCCCCCGCCGTGGCGGAAAGGTGCGAGTAATTGCCCTGCGGGACCGGGACGCTGATAACCCGGTGCGCCAGCCCCTCGGCGTCGACCTTCACTGCGGGAACGGCGCCTGCGTCCTTGCTGCTGTCTTCGCCCGTGCTACCGGCGTCGGCGGCGGCGTCGGCGTCGGCGTCGGCGCTGGAAGAGAGTGCGATGTCCGGCCCGAACGGGGACGGAGTGTCCGCGGCGAGGGCAACGAGGTAGGGCTTGATCGGGCTGGGGAAGGACAGGTCGAAGGAGTGGCCGTCGTAGACCGGGTCGAAGCTGCGGTTGGACAGGAAGGCGAGGAACTTCCCGTCCGGGGTGAACGTGGGTGATTCATCCCTGAAGCGGCCGTCCGTGACGTCGATGATCGCGGGTGCGCCGGTGGCCTGCGGGATTTTCGCGAGCCGGAGCCGGGTGCGGGAACCGAAGGAGGTTACCGGTTCGGCCCAGCCCAGCCAGGCTGAGTCCGGTGACCAGCTGAAGCCCTCGATGCTGCCTTCGCCGATGCTGTCCAGCAGGGTGAGCTCGCCGGTGCGGGTGTCTGCAAGATAGATGTCGCCGAAGGAGGTGCCGACGGCGATCCAGTTTCCGTCCGGGCTCGCCTCCATGGCGCTGGCCCGGCTGGGCTTCGGGAAGTCGATCCTGGTGGGCGACCCGGCGGCTGCGCTCCCCTGGCCGGCAGTGGCCCGCGCTGCTGCTTCGGTACCGGCCGTGTTCGGCGCGGCGTCTCCGGCGAGGACTGCGGACGAGGTTGAGGCCGGAGCAGGGACGGGGGCGGTCGCGGCGGCGGCGGCGCCCTCGGGCCGGGTCAGCGCGGCGGCTGAAACCGGGCGCGGCAGTTGCGTCGCAGCGTCCTCCGGCGCCGCTTTGCCGGCATCCTGGCCGGCTGCAGGCTCCGGGGCTGCCTTGCCCGCTGAGCCTGCGCCCACGGGTGCGGAACCGCCCTGGACCGGTGCCGCGATGGGCTTGAGGTAGAGCGCTTCGGCTCCCCCATGGTCTGCGATGTAGGCGATCCGGCCCGCGCCGAAGGGACGCGGCAGGCGGGCGCGGACGCCCGGGGTTGCTTCGAGAATGCGGGAGGGGCCGTCCTTATGCCGCAGCCAGTGCAGGGTGCCGTGGGCTTCCACCGCGCTGGAATCACCGGTGCGGTCAGGAATGACATCGCCCAGATGCCGTGACGGCTTCAGTGCCGACGAGCGCCGCGCCTGCGATGCCGAACCCAGGGTGATGTCGAGCCTGACGGCGTCGGCATCGAGGCCGGTGAGCAGCCAGAGTTCGCCGGCGGATTCGAAGACCACCCGGTTGCCGTCGGTGGCCGCGTGCCGGACGTAGAAGTCCTCGTGGTCGGTGTGGCGGCGGAGGTCACTGCCGTTGGGCAGCACCGAGTAGAGGTTGCCGTAGCCCTCGTGGTCCGAGAGGAAGGCGATCCGGCCCTGGACCCACATCGGGTCGGTGAGGTTCCCGTCGAGTTCCGGCACGAGCCGCTCGAACTCGCCGTTTCCGTCCGCGTCGATCCACAGTTTGCCGGCGGTGCCGCCACGGTAACGCTTCCACCAGGCGGGTTCGCGGGACAGTACGCTGGCCAGCACCAGGGGGCGTTCGTCGCCAACGACGGTGCCGTAGGCGACGGACTCCACCGGGCCGAACGGCAGCTCCTGGGCCCAGCCGCCGTCGACAGGGAGGGTATAGGCGTGCGTCAGGCGGCTGTCCGCCTGCCGGAAGGCGCTGGTGACCACGATGTCGCCGTCAGGGGTGAACCCCTTGACCTTGGTGGAGCTGTGGCCGAAGTAGCTGAGCTGGCGGTACCCGCCGCCGTCGACGTCCGCCGTGACGACCTCCGGCGCCGTTCCCTGCACGACCGTCCAGACCAGGCGCCGTCCGTCCGGGCTGAAGCGCGGGTTGCGGGCGGGCAGCTGCAGCGAGGAGACCCGCCAGGCGCGGCCGCCGTCAAGAGGGGCGATCCAGACGTCGTCCTCGGCCACAAAGGTGACCAGATCGCCGTGCAGATGGGGGAAACGGAGGTAACTCGAAGAGGTCATCGTTCGATCATAGTCAAAAGCACACCGGCCCCCGGGGAGGTTCCCCCGCCGTGCCGGTCATGGTGAGATGGACCATGCGAATCCTTGTAGCCGGTGCCTCCGGGCTGATCGGAACGGCCATTACCAGCACGCTGCGCGGCAGCGGCCACGACGTCGTCAGCCTGGTCCGGCGGCCCCCCGCTTCGCCGGCAGAGTTCCAGTGGGATCCCGCCGCCGGCCGGATCGACGACGCCGCCCTCCGGGGCGCCGGCGCGGTCATCAACCTTTCCGGCGCCGGCATCGGCGACCGGCCGTGGACACAGGACCGGATCAAGGAACTGAGCACTTCGCGGCTGGGCCCGACCACGACCCTCGTGGCGGCGATGGGCCGGATGGACAGCCCGCCGCCGGTCTTCCTGAGCCAGTCCGCCTCGGGGTACTACGGCGACGCCGGACAGCAGGTCCTGCGGGAGGACGCCCCCGCCGGTGACGGCATCCTGGCCCGGATCTGCACGGACTGGGAGGCTGCCGCGCAGCAGGCACCGGCGGGCGTCCGGGTGGTCACGCCGCGCACCGGCGTGGTCCTGAGCCGCAGCGGCGGCGCGCTGGGCAGGCTACTCCCGCTGCTGCGTCTGGGGGTCGGCGGGCCGCTGGGCAACGGGCGGCAGTACTGGCCGTGGGTCACCCTGCCGGACGTGGCCGGCGCCTTCGAGTTCCTGCTCACCGCACCTCTGGCCGGGCCGGTCAACCTTTGCGCCCCGGAAAGCGCGGACGTCAAAACGTTGATCACCGGGCTGGCGGCAGCCCTCCACCGGCCCGCCCTGCTGCCCGTCCCCGCGCCGGTCCTGCGCCTGGTGATGGGCCAGCTGGCCAATGAATTGCTGCTGGCGAGCCAGCGGATGGAGCCTGCGGCGCTGGCGGGAGCTGGTTTCCAGTGGCAGCATCCCTCGCTGGCCGCCGCCGCAGGCTGGCTGGCTTCCGGCCGCTAGGCGGCTGTCCGCGGCGGTCACCCGCCGGTCCCTGGAAGGATCTCCTGAAGCCGCCATTTGCCGTCCACCGGCACCAGTACCAGGCGGAGCCGCTGCTCCTCAACGGCGTCGGCCTCAGCGACCACGGTTCCCACCCCGTCGCGTTCCCGGTATGAGGGGGAAACCACGCTGACCGGAAGCACAGCCCGGTCGGGGGTGCTCCCGGGCTGCGGCGCCCCCACCGACACCCGGGTTTCGAAACCTTCCAGCACGTGGCCGGTGGATGCCAGCCGCGCGGCAATCCCGGCGTCGGCAGCCGCCGCCGGCGAGGCCGGGACCGTGACCTCCGCTAACAGGCCGAGTTTTCCCGTGCCGAGGGCATAGGAGCGGAGGGCGGCGAGCCCGCGGGCCGCGTCTTCCGGCCGGGGCGAGGCCAGCAGGGACTCCAGGTCAGCCGGGAGGGCCGACGCCGCACCGGAGGTTGGTGCCACGGACCCCGGCGTCGAGGTCGCGGGGTTCGAGGTCTCCGCGCCGCCCGGACCGGCTGTGGGCCGGGCGGCCGGTCCGCCGGTGGGGCCGAACACCAGCGGCGCCTCGAGGAGTGCCGCGGTGGCGAGCACGGCCAGTACCAGCACTCCGGCCGCCCTGCGCCAGCCTGTCCGGTGACGGCCCCGGCCGGAAGCGCGGCCTTGGCCGGAAGCGCGGCGCCGGGCCGCATGCCGCGCCCCGGCCACCCCTCCACCCGCAAATTCGGGCCCGGCTCGACGGACCGGAACCGCCGATCCGGAGCGAAGCCACAAGCGCGAGCGAAGCCGCGCCTCGGAGAACGCCAGTCGCCGCCGCCAGTCCTGCAGGCGGGCCAACCGGCGATCCCGGCCGGTCACGGGCAGCGAGCGGCGGGTTAACAGTTCAGGCAGCACAGTCGGATGCACCGAGACCGACAGGTCCAGCGGGGCCGCCGGTGCGCTGCGGAACACCGCGGCGGCCAGCTCCGCAGCTGAGGGCCGCTGCCGCCGCTCCGTGCGCAGTCCGGCCTCCAGAACTTCGGCCAGCGCCGGCGGGACCCCCGGCACCAGCAGCGGCAGGGGCGGCCGTTCAGGTCCAGGTTCCGGAGCCGTGCCGGTGAGGCAGAACCATCCCAGCGCCGCTGCGGAGTAAACATCGGCTTCGGGTTGCAGCCCTGCCCGCACTGCATCCACCGGGGCGGGGTCACGGAACCCCTCCGTCCCGGCGCACAACGGATCCTGCGGGTCCGCCAGCATCCGGCCCACCCCCAGGTCGGTCAGCAACGGCTTGCCCTGCGCAGTGAACACCACGTTGCCCGGTGCCACGTCGCCATGCGTGAAGCCCTGCCCGTGCAAATAAGCCAGGACCTGCGCAATGGGCGTCAGCACGGTAACGACCTCCCCCGGGCTGAGTCGCCCCCGCACCGCGACGAGCCCAGCCAGCGATCCCCCGGCGGCGTAATCGAGCACCAGCGCCAGCCCGTCCCTGGCTTCCCCGTCGCTGGTTGCCTGGCGCGCCCGCACCACGGCGTGCGCCTTGACCAGGTGCTCGTGGTCGAGGGCGGAGAGGATCCGAACCTCTCGCCGCACGGCTTCCTCTCCACCCCACGACGACGGCGGAACAACGTCCGGTTCATCGACAGTGAAGTACTTCAGCGCCACCTGCCGCAGCGTCCTGCGGTCGGTGGCGAGCCAGACGGCGGCGCTGCTGCCGCGTCCCAGCAGCCGCCCGACGTCGTACCCGTCAACCTGCGGTGGCGTGGCTGGGTCCGGTGGTGCTGGGTCCGGCGGGGCTGGTTCCGTTAGGGCAGGCAGCTCGAAATCGTCCATGGGTTAGGAATAGCCGATCCGGAGAAACGCTGCAGAGGTTATCCACAGCCATGAGAGTTTCACCACAGAATCGGTGGGCGGGACGGCCGAGGACTAAGCTGTTGGGCATGACTCTTGAGTTCTCCCAGCTGGGTCTCGCTCCCGACTTCGTCGACTACACCCGCGGCTGGGACATCCAGCGCGACCTGCACGAGAAGGTTGTCGCCGGGACCGCCCCCAGCACTGTCCTGCTGCTCGAACACGCCGCGGTGTATACCGCCGGCAAACGCACCGAGGACCATGAACGCCCCTTCGACGGGACACCGGTGGTGCCGGTGGACCGCGGCGGGAAGCTGACCTGGCACGGGCCGGGACAGCTCGTGGGTTACCCGATCATCAAGCTGAAGAACCCGGCGGGCATCCGCGACTACGTCGAGCGCCTCGAAGCGGTCATGATCGCCGTGCTGGCCGACTACGGCATCGAGGCCGTACGGATCCAGGGCCGCGCCGGCGTCTGGATTGACCAGGATGAGAAGGGCCCGGCCCGCAAGATCGCCGCCATCGGCATCCGGGTCCACGAAGGCGTCACCATGCATGGTTTCGCTATCAACTGCAACAATGATCTGGCTCCTTACGGCCAGATCATCGCCTGCGGCATCACCGACGCCGGGGTCACCACGATCGCGCAGGAGACCGGCCGGGACGTTACCCCGGCGGACCTCGTGTCGCGGATCATCGAAGAACTGCGCAACAATGAAGAAGCCCTAGTTGCAACCCATGAAGGAGCCCCACTGTGACACTGGCACCAGAAGGCCGGAAGATGCTGCGGATCGAGCAGCGCAACGCGGCCGTCCCGGTGGAACGGAAGCCCGAGTGGATTAAGGCCAAGGTCCAGATGGGCCCGGAATTCGTCCAACTCAAAAACCTCGTGAAAAAAGAGGGCCTCCACACCGTGTGTGAAGAGGCCGGCTGCCCCAACATCTTCGAATGCTGGGAAGACAAGGAAGCGACCTTCCTGATCGGCGGCTCCGAGTGCACCCGGCGCTGCGACTTCTGCCAGATCGACACCGGAAAGCCCTCCCCCGTGGACTTGTTCGAACCCACCAAAGTGGCCCGCTCGGTGCAGTCCATGCAGCTGCGTTACGCGACCGTCACCGGTGTGGCCCGCGACGACCTCGCCGATGAGGGTGTCTGGCTTTACGCCGAAACGGTCCGCAAGATCCACGAACTGAACCCGGGCACCGGCGTCGAGCTCCTGATCCCGGACTTCTCCGGCAAACCCGAGCACATCGCCGCGATCTGCGACTCCAAACCCGAGGTATTCGCCCACAACGTCGAGACAGTGCCACGGATCTTCAAGCGGATCCGCCCGGCGTTCCGCTACGAGCGGTCCCTGGACGTCATCACGCAGGGCCGCAACCTGGGCATGGTCACCAAGTCCAACCTGATCCTCGGCATGGGCGAAACCCGGCAGGAGATCTCCGAGGCGCTGCGCGACCTGCACGAGGCCGGCTGTGACCTCATCACCATCACCCAGTACCTGCGGCCCTCCGAGCGGCACCTCCCGGTGGACCGCTGGGTCAAGCCACAGGAATTCGTTGACCTGCAGCAGGAAGCGGACGAGATCGGTTTCCTCGGCGTCATGTCCGGACCGCTAGTCCGTTCTTCCTACCGCGCAGGCCGGCTGTGGGCTACCGCGATGCGCAAGAAAGGCTGGGAAATCCCGGCCGAGCTGGCGCACATCGAAAGCTCCGGAAGCACCCGGCAGGAAGCCAGCTCGCTTCTCGCGGCGCACTCCTAGACGGTCCCCCACCTCACTGCCGCCCAGGGCCGGCGCCGGAGACATCCGGCGTCCGGCCCTGAGCTGTGCATCACGTAGAATTAAGGCACTATGGCGAATTCCCCTGACCCCCGCACGTCCAGTTCTTCAGCCCATGGCGCTTCGGCCGTTGAGCCAAAGCGCGGCCTTTTCTCCCGCAAGCCCAAGGAAGCCAAGGCCAAGAAGCCCAGCCGGCTGAAGCAGATCCGCGACGTCTTCCAGATGACGCGCCGCCACGACCCGATGGTGCCGTGGCTCATGCTGCTCGCGTTCCTCGGCGTCGTTGCGATCAGCTTCCTGGTCGGCTTCCTGCTGGATAACTGGATCACCGGCCTGATCATCGGTATTCCGCTGGGCGTCCTGGCCGCCACCCTGATTCTGTCCCGCCGGGCCGAGCGGGCCGCGTTCGCCCAGATTGAGAACCAGCCGGGCGCCTCGGGTGCCGCGCTGGGGACCCTCCGCCGCGGCTGGATCACCGAAGACCAGCCCGTCGCCGTGAACCCGCGTACCCAGGACGCGGTCTTCCGCGCCATCGGCCGGCCCGGCGTCGTGCTCGTCAGTGAAGGCCCCAGCCACCGGGTCAAGCCCCTGCTCGATGGGGAACGCAAGCGTCTCGCTCGCATCCTGCCGAACGTCACCATCCACGTGATCGAGAGCGGCCGTGGCGAAGGCCAGGTGCCGATCAGCCAGGTCGCCAAGAAGATGGGGAAGATGAAGAACGAACTGACCAAGACCGAGGTCAGCACTGTGTCCAAGCGCATCTCCTCGCTGGGCAACCGGCTGCCGATCCCCAAAGGCGTCGACCCCTACAAGGCGCGCCCGGACCGCAAGGCCGCCCGCGGCCGCTAACCCGGCACCCTTTCCGCAGCGCCCCGGTCGCCGGCACCAGCCGACCACCGGGGCGTTTTGCGTTACCCCTCGTCTATCCGGCACGAGTACCGCCTGCCGGTGCGGACACGTTAGCCACGACGCCGCCGCGCGGCCACAACCGGAGCTGGAGATTGCCCCATGAAACTGCCCCCGAAAAGCACCGTCATCCGGACCTTCCGCGCCCTGGCCGTCGCGGAAGGATTCAGCTGGGCCGCGCTGCTCGTCGGCATGTTCCTGAAGTGGGTGCTGCGGACCACCGAACTGGGCGTGGAAATCGCCGGGCCGGTGCACGGGGCTTTCTTCATCGGCTACGGCCTCGCGGCGCTGGCCCTCTGGCGGCTGCAGCGCTGGCCGTTCCGGGTGGCAGTTCTTGCCGGCCTCTCCGCGGTCCTGCCGTTCGCCACTGTCTGGTTTGAACGCTGGGCAGGCCGGCGCGGTTACCTCGCGGAGCAGTACCAGTCGCGGCAGGACCAGGCGGGGCAGGACGGCGCAGCCGCCCCGGACCGGGCCGGCCCGGACGACTACCAGTCGGGGCAGGATGGCGCAGCCGCCCCGTACCGGGCCGGCGAGACGGCCAGATTCTAGTTCCCCTGGGGTTGCCCGAATCTGCGCGGTGGGGCTGTGGCGGCGGGCTGTGGCCGGACCGGAGCTGGGGCCTGGCTGGCTGCGGCCGGAGTGGCTGCCTCAGCTCGCCGATCCGGCACAAACGGCCGCTATTCGGGTCGGATTGCGGCCTTTGGTGGAAAACCGGCACTAGTTCCGCCAGCGGCAGCACGGCATAGCGGCCATCTCTGGCAAACCGACGAAGGTTCCGCATCAACAGTTCCGACGTAGCGAGTCCCTGCCCTGAGTCTGCTCTGATTTACCGAAGTCGCGGCGCCATCACCGTCAATACTGCCGCCGATTACGCACAAACGGCCGCCATGCGGGGTCAGATAGCGGCCATCTCTGGCAAACCGGCGGAGGCTCCCACCCCGGCACGGGAGGACTGCCTAGCGGCCGCCTGGACCAACCGGGGACTGTCATCCACGGCAGGAAGCGTCCGGGGAATTCGGCTACAGCCGAAGCCAGCGCCCGGTCAACCTCATCCCCGGACGCAGGGCCGGCGAAGCAGCCAAAGCATAGCGGGCCTACATCCGGACAAGCACCGTGTTCATAGCCTTGTCGTGCAGGCCGCGGTGGTCCGGGTCGAAGATGACCGCCGGGATCACCAGGCAGAGCAGGACGCTGCGGACCAGGCCCGGGAGCGGGCCGGCCGGCCCGCCGCCGAGCCGGATGACGTGGATGCCGACGATCCGGTGGCCGATGCTGTAGCCGAGCGTTCCCACCAGCAGTGCCTGCTCAACGGCGAACACCGCCAAGTTGGCCCACGGGTCCCCGCCGAAGGCGAAGTTGCTGATCAGCAGCGCAATCCCCCAGTCGATGCACAGGGCCAGTATCCGCCGGCCTGCTCGGGCGATCGAACCGGGGCCTGACTCCGGGAGGCCCAGCCGCTCCCCCGGGTACTTGGAGATGCCGGAGGTGTCCGGTCCGCTGAGCCAGGAGCCTATGTCTTTGCGATCAACCACCCTCCAAGCCTACCGGCCCCGGGTAGGCCCGCGCGTTGTTCAGCATATGGACTTTCGAGGTCCGCCCAGCGGTACCGGATAGGCCACACTGTGGACAGCGGCTAGCTTTAACGGGTAGCTCATTTCTGTAACCTGCCCGAAACAAAGCGGACACTGAAGGGAAACCCCGTGTCCCTAGGGTGGTAACAGTTGCCGGCGCCATCCGCAGCGGGACGCATTCGTCGTTCCCCTGCTGACCCGCGCCGGCTCATACGGCCTCACGGCCTGATCTTTCATATGCGTAAGGAGCATAGATGTTCAAGACTGCGGACGAAGTCCTCAAGTTCATCAAAGACGAAGACATCAAATTCGTCGATATCCGCTTCACCGACCTGCCGGGCGTCCAGCAGCACTTCAACGTGCCCGCCAAGAGCGTTGACGCGGACTTCTTCGTCAACGGCCAGCTTTTCGACGGATCGTCGATCCGCGGCTTCCAGGGCATCGCCGAGTCGGACATGCAGCTCATCCCGGACGTCACGACGGCGTTCGTGGACGCCTTCCGCATCGAGAAGACCCTTGCGCTGAACTTCTCCATCGTGAACCCGCGCACGGGCGACCCGTACCACCGCGATCCGCGCGGCGTGGCCGAGAAGGCCGAGGCCTACCTGGCCTCGACCGGCATTGCCGACACCGCGTTCTTCGCCCCCGAGGCCGAGTTCTTCGTTTTCGACAACGTCCAGTACGAGTCCTCGCCGCAGGGCAGCTTCTACAAGATCGACTCTGAGGAAGCGCACTGGAACACCGGCCGGAAAGAGGAGGGCGGCAACCTCGGCTACAAGACCCCGGTCAAGGGCGGCTACTTCCCGGTTTCACCCACCGACAAGCAGGCGGACCTGCGCGATGCCATGTGCGTCGCGCTGGATGACGTTGGACTCGAGGTCGAGCGCAGCCACCACGAAGTTGGCTCCGCCGGCCAGGCCGAGATCAACTACAAGTTCACCACGCTGACCCACGCCGCCGATGACCTGCAGAAGTTCAAGTACGTCATCAAAAACACCGCTGACGCTTGGGGCAAGTCGGTGACCTTTATGCCGAAGCCGGTCTTCGGCGACAACGGTTCGGGCATGCACTGCCACCAGTCGCTGTGGAACGGCGGCGAGCCGCTGTTCTACGACGAGAAGGGCTACGCCGGCCTGTCCGACACCGCGCGCTGGTACATCGGTGGGCTGCTGAAGCACTCCTCCGCCGTTCTGGCCTTCACCAACCCGACGGTGAACTCCTACCGCCGCCTGGTCAAGGGCTTCGAGGCGCCGGTCAACATGGTCTACTCGCAGGGCAACCGCTCCGCCGGCATCCGCATCCCGATCACCGGGTCGAACCCGAAGGCCAAGCGCATTGAGTTCCGCGCTCCGGATCCCTCATCCAACCCGTACCTGGCGTTCGCTGCCCAGCTGATGGCCGGCATTGACGGCATCCGCAACCGCATCGAGCCGCCGGCTCCGATCGACAAGGACCTCTACGAGCTCCCCGCCGAGGAAGCCAAGGACATCCCCAAGGCCCCGGGCACGCTCGAGGAAGCCCTGGAGGCCCTGGCCGAGGACAACGAGTTCCTGCAGGCGGGCGGCGTCTTCACCCAGGACCTGATCGACACCTGGATCGAGTACAAGTACGAGAACGAGATCCGTCCGCTCTCGCTGCGGCCGAACCCGTACGAGTTCGAGCTCTACTACGGCGTCTGATCCCTGAAGATCCACGACGCCGGCCGTAAAGCCGTGTAGCACCAAAGAGTCCGCCCGGGCTGCCAGTAACTGGCGGCCCGGGCGGGCTCTTTCGCGTTCGGCGACGCCGGCGGAGGGCTACTGCGAATCGGTGTTCTGTTGCCGGTCGCGGAGGTTCTTGGCGATCTCCTCGAACTTGTCCTTCACCACTTTTCCGGCATCGGAGAGGCTCTTTTCCGCGTTCGAGAGCGGGTCCGGCTGCAGGTAGACGGTCTGGCCGGCCGGCAGGTCGTACTCATCCTTCAGGTGCATGCCTCCGGCGACCCCGAGGAGAGCCAGGTAGACCCGCGCTTCCGTCCGGGCGATGCCGGCAATGGTGCCGAAGACGACAGTGAACTCGTTGGACTGAAAGCTCACCGTCTGGCCCACATGGCGCCGGTCAAGCTCGCCGGCCGGGACGGCCTTTTCCGAGTGGGTTCCGCTGTAGTTCATTGACTGCTCCTTGGGGCTCGGGGACTTGCGTGTCCCCGCAGTCTATAAGCGTCAGGATCCCGGGGTGCAGGCAACGAGCGCTCTGCTCCGGGGAGCCGGCACCGGAAGGCGGACCGGCCGCAGCTCAAAACGACCGGTAGAAGATCCGCTGCGCGCCGGCGTCGCCGCCCAGGTACTGCCCGCAGTCCTCGAACCCGGCTTTGCGGTAGGCGGCCTGGCCGGCGGGATTGGCCTCGTTGACGGAGAGCACGACGCCGCGCTGGCCGCCGCCCAGCACCCGCGTCAGCCGGCCCGCCTCGCGCACGGCCGCGGCGGAGGCCGCGGCGCCGAAGCCCCTGCCCTGTTGCCGCCGGTCGACGAGGAAGCCGCGGAGCAGCCAGGCGGAATCATTGTCGGCCCAGCCGGCGGCGCGGGCGGCACCGCTCTGCAGCGTCGCAACGCCGACGGCGGAGCCGTTCGCGTCGAGCACGTAGGGGAAGCGGGAGTCGTCCTCAAGGCCAGCCAGGGCCATCCGAAGCGGATCCCCCACGAACCGGCCCTGCCCTTCGCCGAGTTCCAGTTCGGCGACCTCCCCCAGCTTGACGGCCCGGGCGTCGCCGTCGAGGTCCTTCAAAGCAATCAGCCAGACGTGTGCAGCCATGACAGCAGCGTAGCCGGAGCCGGGCTGCCCCTTCGTCGGGGCAGCCCGGCGGAAGCGGCCTAGAGCACCTTGGACAGGAAGTCCTGGGTCCGCTGCTGCCGGGGGTTGCCGAACAGCTCCTCCGGGGCGCCCTCTTCGCAGATGACGCCGTCGGCCATGAACAGCACCCGGTCGGCCACTTCGCGGGCGAAGCCCATTTCGTGGGTGACCAGCACCATCGTCATGCCTTCGGCGGCGAGGTCCTTGATCACCTGCAGCACCTCGCCCACCATTTCGGGGTCCAGCGCCGACGTGGCCTCATCGAAGAGCATGATGTCCGGGTTCATCGCCAGCGCCCGGGCGATCGCCACGCGCTGCTTCTGGCCGCCGGACAGCGACGCCGGCCGCGCGTCGGCTTTCTCGGCGAGCCCGACGCGGTCCAGCAGTTTCAGAGCGTTGGCCCTGGCCTCGGCCTTGCCCTGCTTCTTCGACTCCACCGGTGCCAGCATGATGTTCTCGATCACCGTCATGTGGGGGAACAGGTTGAAGTGCTGGAACACCATGCCGATGTGCCGGCGGACCTCGTTGATGTCCACCTTGGGGTCGCTGACGTCGAAGCCGTCCACCGTGACGTGTCCGGCGGTGATGTCTTCAAGCTTGTTCAGGCAGCGCAGGAAGGTGGACTTGCCGGAGCCGGACGGTCCGATCACGCAGACCACCTCCCCTTCGGCCACCTCTGCGTTGATGCCCTTGAGGACTTCATTGGAACCGAAGGACTTCTTCAGCTCCCGGACAGAGATCTTGTTGGGTGCAGCAACTGCCGTGGTCATTTGTTGAACCTCTTATCCGCGAAGTTGGCCAGCTTGGTCAGCAGCATGATCACCACGAAGTACAGCACCGCGACGATCAGCAGGGTTTCGGTGATCCGGAAGTTTCCGGCGTAGATCTGCTGGCCCTGGTAGAGCAGTTCGGCGAAGCCGATGGCGAGCAGCAGCGAGCTGTCCTTGAGCATGATGATCAGCTGGTTGATCAGCGACGGCGTCATGATCTTGAAGGCCTGGGGAACCACCACCTTCTGCATGGACTTGCTGTAGCCCAGGCCCAGGCTGCGGCTGGCCTCGAGCTGGCCGGGGTCCACGGACTGGATGGAGCCGCGGACGATTTCCGTGATGTACGCCGCCGCGTTCAGGCTCAGGGTCAGCACTGCCGCCACCCAGATGTCGATCGGCTGGCCGGTCAGCTGCGGGATGCCGAAGTAGAAGAAGAAGGCCCAAACCAGCAGCGGGGTGCCGCGGAAGATGTTGACGAAGGTGGTCGCGATGCCGCGGAGGATGACGGACGTGGAGATCTTGAAGAAGCCCAGGAAAAGACCGATCACCATGGCCAGCGCGAAGGAGATCGCGGTGACCAGGACGGTGTTGCCCAGGCCCTTCATCAGGGCCGGGAAGCTGTTCCCCAACAGGTCCCAGAAGCTGGACTGGGCAGCCTGGGCGGGGTCCTTGAGGTACTTGTCGAGGATCTTCTGGTACTCACCGCTGGACTTCAGCTCCGCCAGGCCGGTGTTGAAGGCCTTGAGCAGTTCGGCGTTTTGTCCCTTGTTGACGGCGAACCCGTAGGAGCCGCCCTTTTCCTTTTCGGAAACGGCTTTGAGGCCGTTGTTCTGGCTGATGCCGTACGCCAGGACCGGGTAGTCATCGAAGACGGCGACGGCGTTGCCGGACTTCACGAGCTCGTACATGGTCGCGGACTGGTCCAGGGACTTGACCGTGAAACCGTACTTGCCCGCGATCGACTTGGCGAAGGTTTCACCTTCGCTGCCGGTTTTGGCGGTGACGGTCTTGCCCTTGAGGTCCTCGTAGCCCTTGATCTCCGTGTTGGATTTGGCCACGGCCATCTGGACGCCGGATTCAAAGTACGGGTCGGAGAAGTCGTAGATCTGTTTGCGCGGCTCGGTGATGGACATGCCGGCGATCACGCCGTCCACCTGGTTGGAGGACAGCGCCTGCAGTGCGGCGTTGAACCCCAGCGACTTGATCTCGACGGCGAAGCCCTGGCTCTTGGCGATCTGCCGGATGATGTCCATGTCGATGCCGGTCAGTTCACCGCCGGCGTCGCGGAACTCGAAGGGGGCGAACGTGGTGTCCGTGCCGATGACAAACGTTTTTCCGGAAAGGCTCGACGGCGCGGCGGCCGGCGCGACGGCGGCGGCGTGGCCTGCGGGCGCGTCTGCCGGGGCGGCGGCGGCCCCGGTCGCACCGAGAAGCATCGCGGCGAAGGCCAACAACGCTCCGACGACGGTGGCCGTCCGCGGCTTTGCGGCCCCGGCCTGCTGAAGTCTGGGCAAGATCTAACAACCCCTAGGTAAGTGCGGCAGCCGGCCCTGGGACCGGCAAAGTACCCCTAGAGGCTACCCGCATTTGAGCGCCGGCACCGCCACGGGACCGCAACCACCCCCGCCCGGCGGGCCTCGGTCCGTTGCACCCGGGGGGTTTGAACCGGCGGGTTACTGGCCGTAAAACACCCGTTCGAAGACAGCACGCGTCCGCCGGCTGAGGCGCAGGTAATCTTCTTCGAGTGTTGCCGCGTTGCCCTGCCCGTAGCCGCACCAGCGGGCCACAGCCTCCAGGTCACGCCGCGAGGAGGGCAGCAGGTCCGAGGCCCGGCCGGTCCAGATCACGTTGGCGGAGCGGATCCGGCTCGCGAGCCGCCAGGCCCGGAGCAACAGCACCACTTCCCCGGCTTCCAGCAGGTCCAGGCTGGCAGCGGCTTCAAGGGCCTGCACGGTGGAGGTGGTCCGCAGCTCCGGGTGCTTCCCGGCGTGGCACAGCTGCAGCAGCTGGGCGAGCCATTCGACGTCGCTCAGGCCGCCGCGGCCCAGTTTAAGGTGCCGCGCCGGGTCCGCGCCGCGCGGCAGCCGTTCGGCTTCCACCCGGGCCTTGACCCGCCTGACTTCCCGGACGTCCTGCTCCGAGAGCGTCTCCGGGTAGCGGATTGGATCGATCAGCGCGGTGAAGTCGGCCGCCAGCTGATCGTCGCCGGCCATCGGCCGGGCCCGCAGCAGCGCCTGGGCCTCCCAGACCAGGGACCAGCGCCGGTAATACTCGGCGAAGGAATCGAGCGAGCGCACCATTGGGCCGCTCTTGCCTTCAGGGCGCAGATCGGCGTCCACCATGAGCACCCGCTCGGCGAGGATGGCGGGCTTCAGCGGCTGGGTCAGCAGGGCTGACAGCTTGCCGACGATCCGGCCCGCCTGTTCCTGCGCCTCGTCGTCCGGAACCCCGGGCAGGCCGCGGTGGACGTACATGACGTCTGCGTCGGAACCGTAGCCGATCTCCCGGCCACCCTGGCGCCCCATCGCGACCACCAGCACATGGGTCTTGAGCGGTTCCGACGCCGTGACGACCGTTTCGGCTACCCGGAGGGCACCGAGCACGGCGGCACGGTCGGTGTCGGCCAGCGCCGCGCCCACTTGGTCCTGGTCAAGCAACCCGGCGCTGTCGGCAATCGCAATCCGCAGGATTTCGCGCCGCCGGATCAGCCGGATCAGCCGCATGGCGCTTTCCGGTTTCGAATGCCGGGACATTTTGGAGGTGATCTCCAGCCACTGTGCCTCGAAACTGAACGGGACGAGGTCCTTGTCCGAGCCCAGCCAGGCCACCGACTCGGGCGAGACCTCCAGCAGGTCCGAGATCAGCCGGGAGCTGGAGAGCACGTGGCAAAGCCGCTCGGCCGCCGCCGTCGAATCCCGCAGCAGGCCAAGGTACCAGTGCGTGGTGCCCAGCGCCTCGCTGATCCGGCGGAAGGCCAGCAGGCCGGCGTCGGGGTCCACCCCTTCAGCGAGCCAGCCGAGCAGGATGGGCAGCAGCTGCCGCTGCAGCGCCGCGCGGCGGCTGACCCCGGCGGTGAGCGCCTCGATGTGCCGCATGGCCCCCGGCGGGTCGAGGTAACCAAGCGCGGCGAGCCGGCCCTGGGCGGCTTCCGGCGTGAGCCTGGCGTCCTCGGTGCTGAGCGCGGCTGCCGTGTTGAGCAGCGGGCGGTAGAAGATCCGTTCGTGCAGTTCGCGCACCGAGCGTTTGGTCTTCCGCCACGCGCCGAGGAGGGCATCGGGGCTCGGGCGTTCGGTGGAGAACGGGCCCAGCACCGCCTTGGCCAGGGACCGCAGCGAGGCTTCCTTGATCGGCATGAGGTGGGTGCGGCGCAGCTGGAACAGCTGGATCCGGTGTTCGAGCAGACGCAGGTAGCGGTAGGCGCGGTCGAACTCCGTCGCGTCGGAGCGTCCGATGTAGCCGCCGGCGGAGAGCGCCGTGATCGCGGAGGTGGTGTCCCGGCAGCGCAGTGACTCGTCCGACTTGCCGTGCACCAGCTGCAGCAGCTGGACGGTGAATTCGACGTCGCGCAGGCCGCCGCGGCCCAGCTTGATCTGCCGTTGCTCCTCCTCGGCCGGGATGTGTTCGGTGACCCGGCGGCGCATCGACCGGACAGACTCGACGAAGCCTTCCCGGCCGGCCGAGGACCAGATCAGCGGTGCGACCGCCGTCTCGTACCGGGCGCCGAGGGCGGCGTCCCCGGCGATGGTACGGGCTTTGAGCAGGGCCTGGAATTCCCAGCTTTCGGCCCAGCGCGCGTAATAGCTCTCGTGTGAGGCCAGGGTGCGGACCAGGGGTCCTGACTTGCCCTCCGGCCGCAGGTTCGCGTCGACCTCCCACAGGCCCGGTTCGCGGCTGGTGGACATCACGGCCCGCGAAATGCCCGAGGCGAGGGCGGTGCCGACAGTGATTGCCCGGGAATCCTCCAGCGCGCCGCCGTCGATCACGTAGATGACGTCGACGTCGGAGATGTAGTTCAGTTCGCGGGCGCCGCATTTGCCCATCCCGATCACGGCCAGCCCGACGTCGGCCACCTCCGCTGCGCTGAACTGCTCCGTGGCTTCGGCCCGGGACACCGCCAGCGCCGCCTCAATCGCGGCGCCGGCAAGGTCGGCCAGCTCCGCCCCGACGGCGGGCAGGTAATCCAGCGGGTCGGCAGCGCACAGGTCCTTGATGGCCAGCTCCACCAGGCCGCGGCGGTATGCGGTGCGCAGGGCGGCGTACCCTTCCTGCCCGGTCAGCCCGGCCACCGGCCTGGCCGCCTTGGGGTCGGCGCGCACGGACTGCAACAGCCGGGTGCGCAGCGCGGCAGCCTCGGCCGGCACCGGTTCGGGGCTGGCCCTGGTGTCGAACGCGTCGAGGTGCTCGGGATGCCGGATGAGGAACTCGCCGAGCGCCTCCGACGCCCCGAGCACCCGGTAGAGCGGTTCACTGCGGTCCGGGTCACCCGCGGCCAGTTTCCGCAGCTCCGGGTGCTTCTCGATCAACCGGACCAGGGACTGCAGCGCCGTGTCTGGGTTGGCGGCCAGCTGGAACCCGGCAAAAAGGACGTCCTGGTCCAGTCCCTCCAGTTCCGGGGCGGCGAGGAACCGCTCGCCTTTCTCGAGGTCGTCAAAACCTGCGGCGATCAGGCGCCGTGCCAGGCTCACCGCGGCCGCCTACAGGATGGCCAGGTTGCGCTGCAGCTCGTAGGGCGTCACCTGCAGGCGGTAATCCTGCCACTCGGCCCGCTTGTTGCGCAGGAAGTGCTCGAACACCTGCTCGCCCAGAATCTGCGGCATGAGCTCGGAGTCTTCCATGGTGCGGATCGCGTCGTGCAGGCTGGCCGGCAGCGGGTCGTGGCCCATGGCGCGGCGCTCGGCCGAGCTCAGCGACCAGATGTCGTCCTCGGCCGCCGCAGGCAGCTGGTAGCCCTCCTCGATGCCCTTAAGCCCGGCGCCCAGCAGCACGGCGTAGGCCAGGTACGGGTTGGCGGCGGCATCGATGCCGCGGTACTCGACCCGGGCTGACTGGCCCTTGCCGGGCTTGTAGAGCGGCACCCGGACCAGCGCGGAGCGGTTGTTGTGGCCCCAGCTGAGGTAGCTGGGGGCTTCTCCCCCGCCCCAGAGCCGCTTGTAGGAGTTCACGAACTGGTTGGTCACGGCGGTGAACTCGGGGGCGTGCTTGAGGATGCCGGCAATGAACTGCCGGGCGGTCTCGGAGAGCTGGAACTCCGCTCCCGCCTCGTAAAAGGCGTTGGTGTCGCCCTCGAAGAGCGAGAAGTGGGTGTGCATGCCCGACCCGGGGTGCGCCGTGAACGGCTTGGGCATGAACGTGGCGTAGGTGCCCTGCTGCAGCGCGACTTCCTTGATCACGGTGCGGAAGGTCATGATGTTATCCGCGGTCTGCAGGGCGTCCGCGTAGCGCAGATCGATCTCGTTCTGGCCCGGTCCGGCCTCATGGTGGCTGAACTCCACCGAGATGCCCACGGATTCCAGCATCGTCACGGCGGTGCGCCGGAAGTCCTGGGCGACGCCCCCGGGCACGTGGTCGAAGTAGCCGCCCTCGTCCACCGGGACGGGCGCGCCGTCGGGGCCGGGCTGCTGGGACTTCAGCAGGTAGAACTCGATTTCTGGGTGGGTGTAGCAGGTGAAGCCCATGTCCGCGGCCTTGGCCAGGTTGCGCTTGAGCACGTTGCGCGGGTCCGCGGCGGACGGCTCGCCGTCGGGCGTCAGGATGTCGCAGAACATCCGCGAGGTGGCTTCCGTTTCACCGCGCCAGGGCAGGATCTGGAAGGTGGAAGGGTCCGGCTGGGCCAGCATGTCCGATTCGAAAACACGGGCCAGGCCCTCGATCGAGGAACCGTCAAAACCCAGGCCCTCTTCAAAGGCACCTTCGACTTCGGCCGGGGCAAGGGCGACCGACTTCAGCGAGCCCACGACGTCGGTGAACCACAGGCGCACGAAGCGCACGTCGCGCTCTTCGATCGTCCGCAGGACAAACTCTTGCTGGCGGTCCATGGTGCCTCTTTCCGGGTCTACGTCCGTGCCCCGGACCCGCCTCGACTCCTCGTCCTGGCTGGCGCCCGCAGCTGCTCAGGACTCACTCTACCCAGCATTCCCGGCGACTGCTGGACCGGTGCTGCCGCGTAACCGCGCGTTACGGCGGGCCCCGGGCGGCTGCCCGGACGTCGCCGCCGCCCCGCCCGGACGCATGCCCGGAGGCGTGCCCGGAGGCCCGTCCGCAACGGCGTCAGCCAGGACGCCCGGCCCGCCCGGTAGCTAGGACCCCCGGTATCGCACTACGCTCGTGGCATGGCCCCCAACAGCTCCGATTCCACCACGTCCGCAGAACTCGCCGCCCCGTACGGCACCGGCCCCGCAGCCGGCGCCGCCAAGAACGGTGCGCCGGGCAACAGTGCGCCCGTGAGCGGTGCGCCCCAGGACGGCGCCGCCGCGGACAGTGCCGCCACGGACAGTGCCGCCACGGACAGTGCCCGCAAGCCGGTGGCCAGGATCCGCACCCACCACCTGCGCCAGGCCAAGCTCAGCGGGGAGCGCTTTGCCATGCTGACCGCGTACGACCAGTACACCGCCGAGATCTTTGACCAGGCCGGCATCGAGGTGCTGCTGGTGGGCGACTCCGCGTCCAACAACGTTTTTGGCAACGAAACGTCCCTGCCCGTCACCGTCGATGAGCTGATCCCGCTGTGCCGCGCCGTCGCCCGCTCCGCCCGGCGCGCCCTCGTGGTGGCGGACCTGCCCTTCGGCAGTTACGAGGTGTCCCCGCAGCAGGCGGTGGCAACCGGCGTGCGGTTCCTCAAGGAAGGACTGGCGCAGGCGGTCAAGATCGAGGGCGGAAAGTTCTACGCCGAGACCGTCCGCGCGATGGTCCAGGCCGGCATTCCGGTGATGGCCCACATCGGCTTCACCCCGCAAAGCGAGCACGCCCTGGGCGGCTACCGGGTCCAGGGCCGCGGCGACGACGCGCAGCGGCTGATCGAGGACGCCGTCGCGCTGGCCGACGCCGGCGCCTTCTGCGTGCTGATGGAGATGGTTCCGGCGCCGACGGCGGCTGCGGTGGACGCCGCCGTCGAGGTCCCCACGATCGGGATCGGCGCCGGCAACGCGACCACCGGCCAGGTGCTGGTCTGGCAGGACATGGCCGGGCTGCGCGGCGGGAAGATGGCCAAGTTCGTCAAGCAGTACGCGGACCTGAGGACCACGCTCAGCGACGCAGCGAAAGCCTACGGCGAGGACGTCCGGTCCGGACAGTTCCCCGGCCCGGAGCACTCCTTCTAGCCGCGGACCCCGCTAGTCGTCCTCGCCCTTGTCCCAGGCCTCGTTGCGGGCCTTGACCTTCTCGAGGGCGTGCGCGGCTTCTTCCCGGGTCTTGTAGGGGCCGATCAGCTGGCTCCAGTCAGACATGGCGTCTTCTTCAATCTCGTGGGTGTTGACGTTGTACCAGAACTCGGTCATCGGGGCTCCTTCTGTGCGTGCCGGGGGCGCGGCTGTATTTCTGGGCTTCGCCCACTGCTTATAGAATCAATCTATGCCTTCCCTCACCTCGACTGCACCCATTGGCACCCTCGTCCCGGGGACAGTCAGCCCGCAGCTTCCCGTGCCGGCGTCCATTCCGCGTCCCGAGTACGTCGGCAAGGCCGCCCCGGCGAAGTTCACCGGGTCCGAGGTCAAGTCCGCCGAGACGATCGAGAAGATCAGGATCGCGTCGCGGATCGCGGCCCAGGCGATTGTCGAGGTGGGCAAGCACATTGTCCCCGGCGTCACCACCGACCAGCTGGACCGGGTGGGCCACGAGTTCCTGCTGGACCACAACGCGTACCCGTCCACCCTCGGCTACCGCGGCTTTCCAAAGTCGCTCTGCTCGTCGCTGAACGAGGTCATCTGCCACGGTATCCCGGACACTACGGTGGTGCAGGACGGTGACATTCTCAACATCGACATCACCGCCTTCATTGGCGGGGTGCACGGCGACACCAACTTCACCTTCCTGGTGGGCGAGGTGGACGAAGAGTCCCGGCTGCTGGTTGAGCGCACCCAGGAGTCCCTGCGCCGCGCCATCCGCGCCGTTGCACCGGGCCGTGAGATCAACGTCATCGGCCGGACCATCGAGTCCTATGCGAAGCGGTTCGGTTACGGCGTCGTCCGTGATTTCACCGGCCACGGCGTCGGCGAGGCGTTCCACACCGGGTTGATCATTCCGCACTACGACGCGGCCCCTGCCTACAACACGGTGATCGAGCCCGGCATGGTCTTTACGATTGAACCCATGCTGACGCTGGGAACGGTGGACTGGGACATGTGGGCCGATGACTGGACCGTGGTGACGCGTGACCGTAAGAGGACCGCGCAGTTCGAGCACACGCTGCTGGTCACCGAGTCCGGCGCCGAGGTCCTGACTCTCCCCTGATCCGGCTGCAGCCAAAGTCGCCTCCGGCCCTGTGCTGCCCCCAATCCCTGCCCACCTGCCCCCTGCCACGAACGGAACCCCATTGGCCAAGAAGGACGAGAAGTCGAAGAAGAACGCCCCGCTGATCGGTATCGACATTGGCGGGACCGGCATCAAGGGCGGCATCGTGGATCTGAAGAAGGGCAAACTGGTCGGCGACCGGCTGCGCGTCCCCACCCCGCAGCCCTCCACCCCGGAAGCCGTCGCGGAGGTCGTGGCGCATGTCGTCGCCGAGTTGTCCAAGCGTCCCGACGCCCCGGCTTCCGACAGCCCGGTGGGCGTGACGTTCCCCGGCATCATCCAGCACGGCGTGGTCCACTCGACCGCGAACGTCGACCACGCCTGGTTGAACCTGGACATCGATGCGCTGCTGACCGCACGCCTGGGCCGCCCGGTGGAGGTCATTAACGATGCCGATGCCGCCGGACTGGCCGAGGCCCGCTATGGTGCCGGCGAGGGCATCGCCGGGACTGTTCTGGTCATCACCCTCGGCACCGGCATCGGCTCCGCCTTCATCTTCGACGGCAAGCTGGTTCCCAACGCCGAACTGGGCCACCTTGAAATTGACGGCTTCGACGCCGAAAGCAAGGCCTCCGCCGTCGCCCGTGAACGCGACGGCCTGAGCTGGACCGAATACAGTGTGCTGCTGCAGCGCTACTTCTCCCACGTCGAGTTCCTCTTCTCCCCCGAACTCTTCATCGTGGGCGGCGGCATCTCCAAGCGCGCCGACGAGTACCTGCCGCACCTGTCGCTGCGCACTCCGATCGTCCCCGCCGAGCTGAAGAACGACGCCGGCATTGTGGGCGCCGCGATCGAAGTTGCCCTCACGCACAAGCTCGCCAAGTAACCCCGGACGCAAAACAACCCAACCGTGCCCGCTCGGGCGGCCGGTTGGGTTGGAGCCGGTGGTGGCCGCGACTTCCCCTCCGCTGCCACCACCGGAGCTTAAGTGAGCCTAGAGCGGGCTCTTCTGCGAGCTCTTGCCACCGGTCCCCTTGGACTCCGCTTCGTGGCGGAGCAGGGCGATAGCCGACTCGAAGTCTTCCAGCGATTCAAATGCCTGGTAGACGCTGGCGAAGCGCAGGTAGGCGACCTCGTCGAGGCGCTGCAGGGGGTTGAGAATGGCAAGGCCCACCTCGTGGGCGTCGATCTCGGCGGCTCCCGAGGCGCGGATGCTCTCCTCGACCTCCTGGGCCAGCATTGCCAGGTCGTCCTCCGTGACGGGGCGGCCCTGGCAGGCCTTCCGGACACCATTGATGACCTTGCTGCGGCTGAACGGCTCACCGACCCCGGAGCGCTTGATGACCGTCAGGCTGGTGGTTTCCACCGTCGTGAAGCGCCGTCCGCACTCGGGGCACTGCCGGCGCCGGCGGATCGCGGAGCCGTCGTCGGCGATGCGGCTGTCCACCACCCGCGAATCAGGGTTACGACAGAACGGGCAATACATGTCGGTTCCTCCCCTGCCGCAAGCGTGGTCCCATGTTGGAGCCGAAGCACCGCGGGCAGCGCTTCCGGGATCAGTCTACGACTAGATGTTGCTAAATAACAAGCCTGTAATTACTACATGTTGTGGTTGCGGAGTGTCCGCAGCGGTCCGACCGGCCCGTCAGCTTCCCGCGGCGAACCGAGCGGTGACCGCCTCGCCGTGCCCCGGCAGGTCCTCGGCACCGGAGAGGCTCACGATGTGCCTGCTCACGTCCTCCAGCGCGGCCTTGCTGTAGTTGATCACCTGGATGGCGCGCAGGAAGGTGGTCACGTTCAGCCCGGAGGAGAACGCAGCCGTTCCGCTGGTGGGCAGCACATGGTTGGACCCGGCGCAGTAGTCGCCCAGGCTGACGGGGCTGTAGTCCCCTACGAAGATGGCGCCGGCGTTCCGGATCCGGGCAGCCACGGCGGCGGCGTCCGCGGTCATGATTTCCAGGTGCTCGGCGGCGTAGGCGTCGCAGGCGGCAACGCCCTGCTCCAGGTCCTCGACCAGGACGACGCCGGACTGCGGGCCGGAGAGGGCTTCGCGGACCCGGCCGCTGTGCTTCGTTGCGGCGGACTGGACGTCGAGTTCGACCCTGACGGCGGCGACGAGGTCCTCGGAGTCGGTGATCAGCACGGACGCGGCCTTGGGGTCGTGTTCGGCCTGGCTGATCAGGTCGGCCGCGACCAGGGCCGGGCGGGCCGTGGCGTCGGCCAGGATCGCGATTTCCGTGGTCCCGGCCTCGGAGTCGATGCCCACCACGCCCTTGACAAGCCGCTTGGCGGTGGCCACGAAGATGTTGCCCGGTCCGGTAACGACATCGACCGGGTCGATGCCGGCGGCCGCCTGGTCTCCCTCGCCCGGATCAGTTCCGGGGATGCCGTAGGCGAAAGCGGCGATGGCCTGGGCGCCGCCGATGGCGTAGACCTCCTCGATGCCCAGCAGGCACGCGGCCGCCAGGATTGTCGGGTGCGGGAGGCCGCCGAAGTCCTTTTGCGGCGGCGACGCCAGGGCGATGGACTGCACGCCGGCGGCCAGCGCCGGAACAACGTTCATGATCACCGAGGACGGGTAGACGGCGAGTCCGCCCGGGACGTAGAGCCCGACCCGGGCCACCGGCACCCAGTTCTGGCTGACGACGGCGCCGTCGCCGAGTTCGACGTCGGTGTCGGCCGGGCGTTGCGCGTCGGCAAAAAGGCGGGCCCGTCGGATGGACTCCTCCAGCGCGGCGCGCACGGCCGGTTCCAGGTCGGCCAGGGCAGCTCTGAGGGCCTCGGCGGGCACGCGCGGGTGGGCCTGCTCGACGCCGTCGAAGGTCAGCGCCAGCTCGGTGAGCGCCGCGAAGCCTCTGGTGCGGACGGCGGTGATGATGTTCAGGACCTTCTGCTCGGCGTCTGCCACCGTGCCGTGCTGGGCCCGCGGGACGGCGGCACGGAGGCCGGCAAGGGACAACCGCTGCCCCCGGACGTCGACGGTGCGGAAGTCCACGGTGCGGGTAGCGGCGGCGGAGGGCACAGGGGTGTCAGCAGAAGGGGTCACTCGTCCATTTTACGCGCCGCTGGCGCGTCGTCAGGCCGCCTGCCCAGAAGGCTGCTCCCGCTCCAAAGGCTGCTCCGGCTCCGTAGAGTGCCCCGGGCGCGCGAACACCGTGGCGAAAAAGATTGCCAGCGCGGTCGCGGCGGGCCAGATCAGCAGGACCGCGTAGGCCCGCAGCGAAAAGGCGATGCTCGGGTTGGCCGAGGCGTCCGCAGCGGCACCCCACCAGCTGCCGGCGGCGAGCCCGGTCCCCCATGCCAGCAGGGCCCCCGCGGCGCCGGCGGCGACGGCCAGGAGCACTGTCCCGGTGACCAGCCGCTCGGGCCGGTTGCCGGCGATGAGGACACCGGCAAGGCAGCCGGCCAGCAGGGTCAGCCCGGCCAGGACCAGGTCCCGCGGCAGCCAGGTCTCGGGGTTGCTCCCGGCGTCCAGCGCCGGGTTTCGGGTGAGCAGGTTCATCCCGGTCGGGGCCAGCAGCCACCAGAGCAGGCCGACGGGAACTCCGGCCGCGGCGATCGCGGCCAGGCCCTTCCACGGCAGCTGCTCCCGCCGGGGGGCATCCCCCCGCGGGTCCTCACCGGTCCGGGAGGCCCCTGCAGCGGTGCGGCCGCCGTCGTGGTCGTCAACGGGCTGGTGCACCGCGGAGTGTGTCATGATCCCACCTTAACAAAGGAACGGCGGCGCCGGACATTACGCCGCCGCCCGCCACGTGACGCCCGGATTACCGGATGCGGCGGCTGAATACCGCGGGGCTGCCCGGCCGGAATACGCTTGCAGGAGACGTCGTCGCAACAAACAGCAGGGAGATGAAGCACGTGGCCTCAGCCGAAGAAGCCTTTGAAGGAACGTTCAAGGAGATGTTCCGCCGGCATGCGGCCGGCGTCGCGATCATCACCGCGAACTATAACGGTGTCCCTTACGGCTTCACCGCCACCTCGGTGGCCTCGTTGTCGGCCAAACCGCCGCGGTTCACCTTCAACATGGCACGCACGTCCAGTTCGTGGCCCGCGGTGGCGAACACCGGTTACATCGGCGTGCACATGCTGGGGCTGGGCAACCAGGGGCTGGCCGACCGCTTCGCCCGCACCCGCAACCGCTTCGAAGGGGACCACTGGGAGCTTGGTCCGCACGAGGTGCCGATCCTGAAGGATGTCTCCGGCTGGCTGATCGGCAAGATCCAGATGCGGCTCTCCTTCGAGAACAACGCCGTCGTGGTCGTTGAAGTGGTCGAAGGCGCCCTCGGCGGCGAAGGCGCGCCGCTGCTGTATCACGGCGGCAGCTACGGCCAGCCGGTGCCGCTGGACTACGAGATCTAGACCTGGCTGTCCAGGCAGGTCGGACCGAGCAGCACCTTCAGGTCACCGAACAGCGACGGGCTGGGGTTGACCCGCAGATGCACGGGCAGCCCCATCACCTCCACCCGTGAATCGCCGTGCAGGTGCAGCCGCACCTCGGACTTGCCGCGGTGGGTCTTGAGCACCTCGCCGAGTTCGTTCACCACGGCTTCGGTGGCCTTGTGGGTGGGCATGGCGATCACCAGCGGCCCGTCGAGGCCTTCGCTGAGGTCCGGGACGGACAGTTCCATGCAGTTCAGCGCCACCGCCCCGTCGTCGCGGCGCTGCAACCGGCCCTTGACCACGACGATCAGGTCCTCTGCCAGTACCGAGGCGATCGGCCCGTAGACCTGCCCGAAGAACATCACTTCCACCGAGCCGCCGAGGTCTTCGATCTCGGCCCGCGCGTAGGCGTTGCCGCTGGCCTTGGCAATCCGCCGGCTCAGCGACGTGATCATGCCCGCGATGGTGATGATGGCGCCGTCGTGCGGTCCGTCCTCGGCGATGATCGAGGTGATGGACTGGTCGGCGTGCTGTGTCAGCACCCCTTCGAGTCCCTGCAGCGGGTGGTCCGAGACGTAGAGTCCCAGCATGTCCCGCTCGAAGGAGAGCTTGTCCTTCTTTTCCCACTCCGGAAGCTCGGGGATCTCGATGCTCAGCGAGGACTCGGACTCGCTGTCCTCGAAGCCGGCGAACAGGTCGAACTGTCCGATCGCCTCGTTGCGCTTGAGCGTGATCACCGAATCGATCGCTTCTTCGTGGATCATGGCCAGGGCCCTGCGGTGGTGTCCGAGTGAGTCGAAGGCTCCGGCCTTGATCAGCGACTCGATGGTGCGCTTGTTGCAGACAACAGCCGGCACCTTCATCAGGTAGTCCTTGAACGAGGTGTAGGCGCCTTCACGTTCGCGGGCGGCGACCATGGCGTCGACCGCGTTGGCGCCGACGTTGCGGATGGCGCCCATGCCGAAGCGGATGTCGTTGCCCACCGGGGTGAAGTTCAGGGCTGATTCGTTCACGTCCGGCGGCAGCACCGTGATGCCCATGCGCCGGCATTCGTTCAGGTAGATGGCCGATTTGTCCTTGTCGTCGCCGACGGAGGTCAGCAGGGCCGCCATGTATTCCGGCGCGTAGTGTGCCTTCAGATACGCGGTCCAGTAGGAAATGACGCCGTACGCGGCCGAGTGCGCCTTGTTGAACGCGTAGTCGGAGAACGGCAGCAGGATGTCCCAGAGCGTTTTGACCGCGGCCATCGAGTAGCCGTTGTCCTGCATGCCCTGGGAGAAGCCGGCGAACTGCTTGTCCAGCTCGGACTTTTTCTTCTTGCCCATGGCCCGGCGCAGGATGTCGGCCTGGCCCAGGGTGTAGCCGGCGAGCTTCTGCGCTACGGCCATGACCTGCTCCTGGTACACGATCAGGCCGTAGGTGCCGCCGAGGATTTCGGCGAGCGGCTCCTCCAGTTCGGGGTGGATCGGGATGACCTCCTGGATGCCGTTCTTGCGCAGGGCATAGTCGGTGTGGGCGTTGGCGCCCATCGGACCGGGCCGGTAAAGGGCCAGCACGGCGGAAATATCTTCGAAGTTGTCCGGCTTCATCAGCTTCAGCAGCGACCGCATCGGGCCGCCGTCGAGCTGGAACACGCCCAGTGTGTCGCCGCGTGCCAGCAGTTCGTAGGAGGCGGCGTCGTCCAGGGCCAGGGATTCCAGGTCCAGGTCCTCGCCCCGGTTCATTTTGATGTTTTCCAGCGCGTCGGAAATGATCGTGAGGTTCCGCAGCCCGAGGAAGTCCATCTTGATCAGGCCGAGGCCCTCGGAGGTCGGGTAATCGAACTGCGTGATGACCTGGCCGTCCTGGAAGCGGCGCATGATCGGGATGACGTCGATGATCGGGTCCGAGGACATGATGACGCCGGCCGCGTGGACGCCCCACTGCCGCTTCAGTCCCTCAATGCCGAGGGCGGTTTCAAAGACCTTCGCCGCCTCCGGGTCAGTGGAAATCAGCTGCCGGAAGTCCCCGGCCTCGCTGTAGCGCTTGGATTCGGGGTTCTGGATGTCAGCGAGCGGAATGTCCTTGGCCATCACGGCTGGCGGCAGGGCCTTGGTCAGCTGCTCGCCCATGCTGAACGGGTAGCCCAGCACGCGCGATGAGTCCTTCAGCGCCTGCTTGGTCTTGATGGTGCCGTAGGTGACGATCATGGCCACGCGCTCGTCGCCGTACTTGCGCGTGACGTAGTCGATCACTTCGGAGCGGCGCCGGTCATCGAAGTCGACGTCGAAGTCAGGCATGGACACGCGGTCCGGGTTGAGGAAGCGCTCGAAGATCAGGCCGTGGTGCAGCGGGTCGAGGTCGGTGATGCGCATCGCGTACGCGACCATGGAGCCGGCACCCGAGCCACGTCCCGGGCCCACCCGGATGCCGTTGTTCTTGGCCCAGTTGATGAAGTCGGCCACGACGAGGAAGTAGCCGGGGAAGCCCATCGAGGTGATGACTTCCAGCTCATAGTCGGCCTGCTGGCGGACCTTGTCCGGGATGCCTTGCGGGTACCGGTAGTGCAGTCCCTTGTCGACTTCCTTGACCAGCCAGGAGGTCTCGTCCTCCCCCTCCGGGCAGGGGAAGCGGGGCATGTAGTTCGCTCCGGTGTTGAAGGACACCTCGCAGCGTTCGGCGATCAGCAGCGTGTTGTCGCAGGCGTCGGGGTGGTCGCGGAAAAGTTCGCGCATTTCCTGCGGTGACTTCAGGTAGTAGCCGCTGCCGGAGAACGCGAAGCGCGATCCGCCGTTGTCGTAGGTGGGCTCCAGCAGGGTGGAGCCGGACTGGATGGCGAGCAGGGCTTCGTGCGCCTTGGCGTCGTGCTCGTGCGTGTAGTGCAGGTCGTTGGTGGCCACCAGCGGCAGGTTCAGTTCCTTGGCCAGGCGCAGCAGGTCACCGGTGACGCGCCGCTCAATATCCAGGCCGTGGTCCATGAGCTCGCAGAAGTAATTCTCGGCGCCAAAGATATCGCGGAACTCGGCGGCCGCTTCGAGGGCCTCGCGGTACTGCCCGAGTCGGAGCCTGGTCTGAACTTCGCCGGACGGGCAGCCGGTGGTGGCGATCAGGCCTTCGGAGTAGGTGTTCAGCAGTTCCCGGTCCAGCCGCGGCCACTTGCCGAAAACCGAGTCGAGGGAGGCGATCGAGGAGGCCCGGAACAGGTTGCGCATGCCCGTGTTGTTGTAGCTCAGCAGCGTCATGTGCGTGTACGCGCCGCCGCCGGAGACGTCGTCTTTGCGCTGGTGCTCTTCGCCCCAGCGCACCCGGGTCTTGTCCCCGCGCGCGGTTCCGGGGCTGACGTACGCCTCGACGCCGATGATCGGCTTGATGCCCTGGTCCGTGGCGCGCTTCCAGAAGTCGAACGCCCCGAAGAGGTAGCCGTGGTCCGTTGTGGCGAGGGCAGGCATGCCCAGCCGCTCGGTTTCATCGAAGAGTTCCCCGAGCCGTGCCGCACCGTCCAACATGGAGTACTCGGTGTGGTTGTGGAGATGGACGAACGAGTTGTTGCTGGAAGTCACCGATTCATTCTAGTGCCGGGCACCGACACTTCCGTGCCCGGCACGCGGCGGCTACGCCTCCCCAGACTCCAGCACCTCAAGGGCGTACCGGAGGTCCTGCGGGTACTCGCTGGTCACGGTGACCCGCTCCCCCGTCCGGGGGTGGTCGAAGGACAGCTGGCGGGCGTGCAGCCATTGCCGGGTCAGGCCCAGGGTGGCGGCGAGCCGCGGATCGGCACCGTAGGTCAGGTCCCCGGCGCACGGGTGGCGCAGCGCGGAGAAGTGCACCCGGATCTGGTGGGTGCGGCCGGTTTCCAGGTGCACTTCGACCAGCGAGGCTTTGCCGAACGCTTCGAGCACCTCGTAGTGGGTCACCGAGTCGCGGCCGTCCTCGATCACGGCGAAGCGCCAGTCGTGGCCGGGGTGTCGGCCGATCGGGGCGTCGATGGTGCCGGCCAGCGGGTCGGGCAGGCCCTGCACGACGGCGTGGTAGACCTTGTCCACGGTTCGTTCCTTGAAGGCCCGCTTGAGCGCCGTGTAGGCGTTCTCGGTCTTGGCGACGACCATGACGCCGGAGGTGCCGACGTCGAGCCGGTGCACGATGCCGGCCCGTTCCGGCGAGCCGGAGGTGGAGATCCGGTATCCGGCGCCGGCCAGACCGCCGACAACGGTGGGCCCGACCCAGCCCGGGGACGGGTGCGCGGCCACGCCCACGGGTTTGTCGACGACGACGAACTCGTCGTCGTCGAGCAGGATCTTTAAGCCTTCCACAATTTCCTCCACGACTTCCAGGGGGTCCCGGCGGTCCGGCACGACTACGTCGAGCCCGGCGCCGGCGCTGAGCTTCAATGACTTGCCCACCGGTTTGCCGTTGCTGCTGACGTTGCCCTCGGCAATCAGCGTGGCCGCCTGCGACCGGGAGATGTCCATCAGCCTGGCCAGGCCGGCGTCCACCCGGGTGCCGCCCAGCTCGGCCGGGACGGTGAAATGCCGGGGCGCCGGTACGCCCGGTGCCGGCTCAGACATTCGGTCCCTGCGCTTTTGGTCCCTGGGCTTTTGCTTCCTGCGCTTGTGGTTCCGGGGCTTTCGCGCCCGGGGCTTTTGCTTCCTGCGCCGGCGTTCCGGCGCCGGCCGCGCCGGAGTGCGGGTGCTGGCGCGAGCCGTCGAGACCGATGCCGCGCAGCGTCAGCAGGCAGATGATGACCACCGAGGACACGACGGCCGAGTCGGCGATGTTGAAGATCGCGAAATTCGGCAGCTGGATGAAGTCCACGACGTGGCCCATGGCGAACGACGGCTCCCGGAACAGCCGGTCGGTCAGGTTGCCCAGCGCGCCGCCGAGCAGCAGCCCCAGCGCCAGCGCCCACCAGGCCGAACCCAGCTTGCGCAGCTGCAGCAGGATCGCGATGGAGACCGACGCAATGATGATGGTGAAGACCCAGGTGACGTTCTCCCCGATCGAGAAGGCGGCTCCGGAATTGCGGATGTAGTACCAGTGCAGCAGCGGCGGCAGCACCGGGATCCGTTCCCCCTCGGTCATGGTCGCGGTGACCCAGAGCTTGCTCAGCTGGTCGAAGATGTAGGCGAACGCGGCGAATCCGACAAACACGGACAGCAGCAGTGCGCGCCGCGGCCTGCGCGGCGCCAGTTGTGTGGCGGCAGCGGGCTGTGCGGCGTCCGCGGGCGGACCGGCGTCCGGGGTTGGTGCATCAGAGGGCTGCGCGGCGTCCGTGGGCCGGGCGGCATCTGGGGTTGGGGCGTCAGTCATAGCGCTTTCGGTTGGTGCGGTTAATGCAGAAAGCCGGCGGCCGAGGAGTCCTCAGCCACCGGCTTTCAGAATACGTGCTAAACGTCCTAGTTGGCTTCGACCTCGGGGGCCGCCACCGAACCGCGGGCATCCAGGTCGCGCAGCTGGCCTTCGATGTAGGCCTTGAGGCGGGACCGGTAGTCGCGCTCGAAGCCGCGCAGCTGCTCGACCTTGCGTTCCAGCACCGAGCGCTGCTGCTCGAGGGCACCGAGGATCTTGCGGGATTTTTCCTGTGCGTCGTTGACGAGGCTGCTGGCTTCGATCTGCGCTTCGGCGATGATCTTGTCGCGCTGCTGCTCGCCGTCGGCGACGTGCTTGTCGTGCATCTGCTGCGCCATGGCCAGCAGGCCTGCCGCGGACTCGGCGGAGGCGGAGGCGGCGACGGGGGCGGCCGGGGCTGCTGCAGCCGGGGCCGGCGCCTGCTCGGCTTCCTTCTTCTTGGCGACTTCGGCGGCCTTGGCCTCGGCTTCTGCCTTGGCGCGGTCGTCCTTTTCGGCCTTGACGGGTGCCGGGACCTTCTCCACGACGGGAGCACCAGCAGCGGAGCTGGCGGCCGTGCCGGAACCGGCTTCGGCGAGCTTCTTGCGCAGCTCGTCGTTTTCCTGGTTCAGGCGTCGCAGTTCGACGACGATCTCGTCCAGGAAGTCATCAACCTCGTCCTGGTCGTAGCCTTCACGGAACTTGGTCGGCTGAAAGCGCTTGTTGACAACGTCTTCTGGCGTCAAAGCCATCTGGTCACCTCGTTGGTCTAGTTAGTCAGGAGGCCTTCCGGCCGTCCAAACTACGGTACCTAAATATGGTCTGGTTCCTCTAATTCAACACCGCAGTGTCAAACCGGAGTTTTCTATCTTTTTTCGCTCCGCTGAGCGCGTCCGCCGCCGCTACGAAGCGATGGGCTGCGCGTAGGTGAAGGATCTGGCGAGGCCCATGGCAATCGAGACGGCCAGGAAGAGCACCAGAAATGCGAGGTCCAGCGAAATCCCGCCGAGCCGCAGCGGCGGCAGGAGCCGGCGGAGGAGTTTGAGGGGCTTGTCGGTGATGGAGTAGACAGCGTGCGCAGCGACGAGGGCCGCGCCGCGCGGACGCCAACTGTGCGCGAACATCTGGACCCAGTCAAAGACCAGCCGGACGATCAGGGCGACGAAGAAGAGCAGCAGCGCGATGTAGACGAGTCCGAAAACGATTCCCATGAGTTAGTTCAGCTCTCCATGTTCATTCCGGATACCGCAGTAGCCTGACAGTTGTTGCGCCTCTATTCCAGCACGTCTATTCCAACACGGATATTCCAGCACGGATGCCAGGCAGGTGTTCCTGCCTGGCATCCGTGCTGGAATCCTGGACTAGCTTTGGTTGAAGAAGCTTGCCTGCGTCTCGCTGATCTTCTTGTCATCGCCGATCACTTCGACATACGACGGCGAGAGCAGGAAGACCTTGTTGGTCACCCGCTCGATGCTGCCGCGCAGGCCGAACACGAGGCCGGCGGAGAAATCGACCAGGCGTTTGGCGTCCGCTTCGCCCATATCGGTGACGTTCATGATGACGGGGATACCGTCACGGAAGCTTTCACCGATCAGCTTGGCATCGTTGTAGGACCGGGGGTGGATCGTGGTGATCTGCCGGAGGCCGGTGGATTCTTCGCGGCTTGCAGCCGCTCGCTTGATGGGTGTCACGGGTGCGCGGTATTCCTCTTCAGCGGCGGAGGGTTCTTCCCGCGGCGCCTCCCGGACGGGGGCCGGCGCGCGGCGCTCCTCGCGGTCGTGCTCCATGGTTTCGTCCTCGTCCTTGTGCGGTGTGTGATGGTCGGACTCGTAGTGTTCGTCGCCATCAGCGAGCCCAAGATAGATCATTGTCTTGCGCAGAGCGCCAGCCATGGTCGACTCCTAATCGTGTCCGTATGCGGGCCGCTCAGTGCCTTGACTGTGGAGTCACAGCTTTGAATTCACACTATTGGAATCCCCGCGATTACCTTCCAACACGTTGAACCTACCGCAACGCCGGGCGCGGGCCGAGAATATCGGAGCCAATGCGAAGGTGTGTCGCCCCGAAACGGACGGCAGCTTCCAGGTCCTGGCTCATTCCTGCGGAGATCCCCGTCGCCAGGGGGTGGCCGGCCCGGAGCCTGCCCGCAATGGCTGCGAGTTTTTCGAACGCCGGTTCGGGAGCGGCCCCCAGCGGTGCCACCGCCATGACGCCGGCAAGCCGGAGCCCGTTGGCGGCGGCGAGCTGGTCGGCCAGGGCCGGGACCTCGGAGGGCAGGGCACCGCCGCGGTGCCCGCCGGCGCCGTCGTCGAGGCCCACCTGGATGAAGCAGTCCAGGTCCGGCCGGCCCGTGCGCTCCTGCTCCCCCGTCACGGCTTTCGCCAGGGCCGCGACGAGCTGGGCCCGGTCCACTGAGTGCACCGCGGAGGCGTACTTCACGACGGACTTGGCCTTGTTGCTTTGCAGCTGGCCGATGAAGTGCCAGCGCAGTCGGAGGTCAGCCAGCCGGGCAGCCTTGTCCGCCGCTTCCTGGTCCCGGTTCTCGCCCACGTCGGTGACCCCGAGGGCGGCCAGCCGGGTCACATCCTCTGCGGGGTGGAATTTGGTGACCACGATCAGCTGCGGGGCGGCGTCCTGCCGTCCCGCGGCGGCCATGGCGGCGCCGATCCGCTCCCGCACGGCGCCGAGCCGCTGCTGCAGCTGGGCCAACCGCGGGTCACCCGCGTCCGGCGCCGGGGCCGTCATCGGCGGGCCTCCGCAGCGGCGGGAGCTGCAGGGGGTGCGGGGGCTTCGGTCGCGTCCGCGGACCAGACGAGGCCGGCGAAGCGGCCGGTGGACTTGTTGCGGCGGTAGGAGAAGAGTTTTTCATCCTCCCTGGTGCAGCCGCCGGAATACTCCACGGCCACGCCCTCCGCCGCTAGCTGGCTGCGCACCCCGGCGGGCAGGTCCAGCCCCGGCGTGCCCTGGGCGGTGATGCACCAGGCTGCGGGGACAACCGCGGCCACTTCCGCGCGCAGCGATTCCGGGACTTCGTAGCACTGCCCGCAGATGGACGGCCCGATCCAGGCGGCGATGTTCACGGCGCCGAGCTCCCGCATACGCGCGACGGCGGCGGGAATGACGCCGGCGGCCATTCCGGGCCGGCCGGCATGGACAGCGCCGAAGACCGGCGCCGCGCCGTCCGCGGGGCCCTCGCCCACCAGCACGACGGGCACACAGTCCGCGACCAGCACCGCTAGCGGCTCTCCCGCTGCGACCAGGGCGTCTGCGGTCGGGGCGGGGCCAGGCTCGGTTCCGGCCGCGGGCTCCCCCGCTGCGCAGACCACGGCCACGTCGTTGCCGTGCACCTGGTTCATGAACCGGAAACCTCGGGAGTCGAGCCCGGCCGTCTCAGCGAGCCGCCCGCGGCGTTGCTGCACGGCCGCGGGGTCGTCCCCTACATGGAGCGCCAGGTTCCCTGCCGCAGTGTCCGTGAAAGCGACCCAGACCCCGGGCCGCACCTCAGCCCGCCAGGAGAACACTCAGCACACCGCCAGATTCAAAACCATGAAAAACTTCATACCCACTACCGTAACGTGCACCAAAGCACCATGGCACCGCCCTAAGGGCAGTGCCATGGTGCTTGTCGCTGAGGGCCGAACGGGGCCCTACTTCAGGAAGTCGGGGACATCCAGATCGTCGGAGTGGCGGCCGGAGAGGTCCGGCTCGACCACCGAGGGCAGGTCGACGTCGAAACCCGAGTCGGCGGGCACGGCGGAGGGCCGCTGCTGGCCCCAGTTGCTCAGCCCGGAGGCGCCGACGCCGGCATGCAGGGGCTGGACCTGCGCGGAGGCAGGGGCCTGAGCCGGGGCGGGAGCCGGGGCTGCGGGCCGCGCCGGTGCGGGCTGCGACTGGTCCATCGACGGCGAAGTGGCCTTGACGTCGTCGAACCCGGCCGCGATCACGGTGACGCGGGCTTCGTCGCCCAGGGCGTCGTCGATCACGGCACCGAAGATGATGTTGGCCTCCGGGTGCGCGACCTCCTGAACCAGGCGCGCGGCCTCATTGATCTCAAACAGGCCCAAGTCCGAGCCGCCCTGGATGGAAAGCAGCACGCCGTGGGCGCCGTCGATGGACGCTTCCAGCAGCGGCGAGGCGATCGCCAGCTCGGCGGCCTTGACCGCGCGGTCTTCACCGCGCGCCGAACCGATACCCATCAGGGCCGAGCCGGCGCCCTGCATCACGGACTTGACGTCGGCGAAGTCAAGGTTGATCAGGCCCGGTGTGGTGATCAGGTCGGTGATGCCTTGCACGCCGGAGAGCAGCACCTGGTCGGCGGAGCGGAAGGCGTCCAGCACCGAGACGTTGCGGTCGCTGATCGAGAGCAGCCGGTCGTTCGGGATGACGATCAGGGTGTCGACCTCGTCGCGGAGCGCGTCGATGCCGGCTTCGGCGGAACCGGCGCGGCGGCGTCCCTCGAAGGTGAAGGGGCGGGTAACGACGCCGATTGTCAGGGCACCGAGCGAGCGGGCGATGCGTGCCACGACGGGCGCGCCGCCGGTACCGGTGCCGCCACCCTCACCGGCGGTAACGAACACCATGTCGGCGCCGCGGATCACCTCTTCGATCTCGTCGGCGTGGTCCTCCGCAGCCTGCCGGCCGACCTCAGGATTCGCACCGGCTCCCAGGCCGCGGGTCAGCTCTCGGCCAACATCGAGCTTGACGTCGGCGTCTGACATCAACAGCGCCTGCGCGTCGGTGTTGATGGCGATGAATTCGACGCCGCGAAGGCCGACCTCAATCATGCGGTTGACTGCGTTCACGCCACCGCCGCCGATGCCGACGACCTTGATGACGGCCAAGTAATTCTGCGGAGCTGCCACGTTACGTGTCCCTTGTTCGTGTTCTATTGCGAAAACTGATGGAGTCAAGCTTGAAGCTTGCGACCTTAACCCTCGAGTTGAAGGTTATAGTTATGTCAACTAACTCTTGTTGGAACGCTATTTCCTATGCCCGGGACATTCAATGACCGGCTCCGCGTGTCGCGGTAATACCGGGCAATTGCCCCGTGGTTCTGCGTTCACTGTCTGGTGACCGGATGCCGGGGCGCGCTGACGTCATAGGTCCGGACCGGGTTTTTCGGGTCCGCCGGAGCCTTCAGCAGGGCCGCGAGCACCCTTGCCTTGAGCTCCTTCTCCCCCGCGTTGCCCCACACGATGGTCTGTCCGTCCACGAGCCTAAGTTCGACGGCGTCGACGGACTTGGCGGAGGCGTCGGAGAGCCGCGCGAGCACGTCCGGCGGCAGGGCCCCGAGGACTCCGGTGATGGCATGGAAGAGCTCCTGCGGCAGTGCGCCTCCCCCGCTGTCGATGACCGGAAGTTTGACGGTGGCGGGATCGGCGGTGGTACCGAGCTGGACGCCGTCCGGGTCCACCAACTGGAAGGACGCGCCCTGCTTGAGCAGCGCCACCGGAACCCGCTCGATGACGTGCACCTGCAGGGTCGACGGCGGGCGGGCCTGGCTGGTCACTGCTTTGACTTGGACGAGGGGCTGCAGCAAGGCGCGTACGTCCTCGTCGCTGACCTGCGGCAGGGGTTTGCCCTGCAGCGGCGCCAGCGCGGCGGTGACCTGGTCGGTGCTGAGCAGCCGGGTGCCCTCGACGCTGACCGTCCGGACCGCCAGCCACGGCGAGTACACGGCTGCCGCAAGGATTCCCGCGACCACGACGGCGATGACCGCGACCGTGCTGAGCACTATCCGGCGGCGGCGTTTGGCTTTGGGCTCGGGGAAGGACAGCACGTTGCCGCGCCCGGGAGAACCTGCACCCAGGGCGGTGGCGCCGGAGTGCGCCGCACCCGCGGCCGGAGAGGCTGCGGAGTCCGACTTGGACGCCGAGATCACGTCCGGCTGCCCGCCGGAAGGCCGCCCGGAGGCGGGCCCGGAGCCGGTGCCGCGCGGGCCCGGGGTGTAGCTGGGCCGCCGCGTGCTAGGCATCCGGAGCCTCCGCGGCGAGTGCCTGGACAATGAGCGGGCCGTAGGCGGTGACGTCGCCGGCGCCGGCGGTGAGCACAATGTCCCCCGGCGCGGCGGCGTCAAGCACCGCCCGGACGGCTTCCTCGCCCGGGCCGGCGAGCCGCCCGCGGGGGCCGAGGTGGTCCGCAATCAGCAGGCTGGTGACGCCCGGGATGGGGTCTTCCCTGGCCGGGTAGATGTCCAGCACCAGGGCCGTGTCGGCGGTGTTGAGCGCTTCGGCGAACTCCTGCGCGAATTCCCGGGTCCGTGAAAACAGATGCGGCTGGAACAGGACGTGGACCCGGTGCTCACCGGCGACCGAGCGGGCCGCGGCGAGGGCCGCCCGCACCTCGGTGGGATGGTGGGCGTAGTCGTCGTAGACCCGCACGCCGCGGCCCGCACCCTTGAATTCGAAGCGGCGGGAGGCTCCGGAGAAGGCGGCGAGGGCGCCGGCGGCAGTCCCGGGAGCGATCCCGAGGTCCAGCGCCACGGCGAAGGCCGCGGCCGCGTTCAGCGCGTTGTGCCGGCCCGGGACCTGGAGTTCGACGGCGAAGCGTCCTGCCGGGGTGGAGATCCAGACGTCGCCGGGCCCGCCGTCGTGCAGGATGATGTCGGCGTCTGCCGACGTGCCGTAGAGGACAACCCGTGTAGTGGCGCGTTCCCGGGCGCGCAGCGCCAGGGCGCGGGCGCCGTCGTCGTCCGCGCAGGCGACCAGCAGGCCGTCCGCGGGGAGCAGGGCGGCGAAGCGGTCGAAAGACTCGTAGACCGCTTCTGCGGTGCCGTAGTGATCCAAGTGGTCCGGTTCAACGTTGGTCACGACGGCGATCTGCGGGCGGTAGTTCAGGAACGACCCGTCCGATTCGTCAGCCTCCGCGACGAAGACCGGAGAGGTCCCGGAGGCTGCGTTCACGCCCAGGGCCGGGACGTTGGCGCCGATGGCGAAGGACGGGTCCAGCCCGGCGCCCTGCAGGAGCACGGTAATCATGGACGTTGTGGTGGATTTGCCGTGGGTGCCTGCCACCGCGATGGCGGTGTCCTGCCCCATGATGGCGGCCAGCGCTTCGGAGCGGTGCAGCACCGGCAGTCCGGCGGCGCGGGCCGCGGCCAGCTCCGGGTTGTCCGGCCGGATGGCCGAGCCCGCCACGACGGTCTGGGCGTCCCCCACATTGGTGGCGTCGTAGCCGACGGCGATCCGGGCGCCGGCCGCGGCGAGCTCCGCCATGACCGGCAGATCCTTCGCGTCGGAGCCGCTCACGGGCAGGCCGCGGGCCACCATGACGCGCGCGACGGCCGACATGCCTACGCCGCCGATGCCGATGAAGTGCACCCGTCCCAGCGAGTCCTGGGTGCGGGCCGCCGGCGGGGTGTCGTGCTGGGTCTGGGACATTGGTTTGCTGCTTCCTGCCGTGCCGGTCACTGCTCGGGCTCGCTGTTGGAAAGGCCGCTGCGCGTTCGGTGCCCGGCGCCGGAGGCCGCGGCCTCGAGGACCAGGGCGGCCATCCGCCGGTCGGCGTCGCGGATGCCGAGCTGTTCGGCGGCGGCGGCCATCCGGTCCAGCCGGGCGCTGTCGCCCAGCAGCGGAATGATGTTCGCGCTGACCCAGCCGGCGTCGAAGCCGGCGTCATCGACTACCAGCGCGGCGCCGGCGTTGACCAGGCCGTCGGCGTTGAGGGCCTGTTCGCCGTTGCCGATCGGCAGCGGGACGAAGACTGCCGGGAGACCGACGGCGGCAACCTCGCAGACGGTGGCAGCGCCCGAGCGTGCCAGCAGCAGGTCGGCCGCGGCGTAGGCCAGTTCCATGCCGTCGACGTATTCGACCTGGCGGTAGCCCGGCGCGGCGAGTAAAACGCCGTTGGCGTCATGGACGGTCTTGCCCCGCCCGGTGATGTGCAGGGTCTGGATCCCCGCCTCGGCGAGGGCTGCCACGGAGGCGGCGACCGCGCGGTTGATGCTTTGCGCCCCGGACGAGCCGCCGGTGACGATCAGGGTGGGCGTATCCTGCGCCAGCCCGAGGGCGGTGCGTGCGGCGGAGCGGGCCGCCGCCCGGTCCAGGTTGGAGATCTCGCGCCGCATCGGCATGCCGACGTGCCGCGCTCCCCGGATCCGGGTGGCCGCGAACGCCACCGCCACGTGCCGGCTCAGCCGGGCACCGACGCGGTTCGCGAGCCCTGCCCGGGTGTTGGCCTCATGCACCACGATCGGGATTCTGCGGCGCCAGGCGGCCAGATAGAGCGGGGTGCAGACGTACCCGCCGACACCGACCAAGACGTCCGCCCGGGCCCCGTCCAGAATGGTCCCGGCCTGCCGCACCGCGCCGGCAAGCTTGCCGGGCAGCCGCAGCAGTTCCAGTGACGGCTTGCGCGGAAACGGTACCCGGCTGACGGTGGCGAGCTCCAGCCCGGCGGCAGGAACCAGCCGGGCCTCCATGCCGCCGGGGGTTCCCACGGCAAGCAGCCGCGCGTCGGGGCGGACCTCCTGGACGGCATTGGCGATGGCCAGCAGCGGGCTGATGTGCCCGGCGGTGCCGCCGCCGGCGAGCACGACGGACAGGGACGATTCGGTCTTCATGGGGCTAGGTACGCTTTCGTGCGGGGTTCTTGGGGGCGGGGGTCCTGGTGCCGGGCTTCCGGACTGCCGTGCTTCCCGCCGTCGTGCGCTGGCCGGACGCCGCAGCAGCCGGCGTCCGGGCCCCGGTCACCTTGACCGCCGGGGCTTTAACTGCCGGGGCTTTGGCGGGCACCTTGACGGCCCGCGACTTGGCGGGCGCTGCTGCTGCCGGGGCTTTGGCGGCCCGCCGTGCCGCCGCCCGCTTGCGCAGGGCGGCGGCGAATCCGGCAGGGCCGAACCGAATGAGCCTCTTCGGCTGTATGTCCGGATCCATCTGCGCCCTGGCCAGGGACAACACGACGCCGATGGCGCACAGGGACATGAGCAGGGCCGAGCCGCCGTAGGAAATGAACGGCAGCGGGATGCCGACGACGGGCAGCAGCCCGGTTACGACGGCCATGTTGACGGACGCCTGGCCCAGCAGCCACACCATGATGGCACCGGCGAGCACGCGGTGGAACAGGCCCTGCTGCGCGACCACCACGCGGTAGATCGCGGTGCCGAGGATTGCGAAGAGGAGCAGGACGACGATGGTGCCGATCAGGCCGAGCTCTTCGCCGATGATGGCGAAGATGAAGTCGTTGTGGGCTTCGGGGATCCAGCTGTACTTTTGCCGGCTCTGACCCAGCCCCACACCGAACCAGCCGCCGGACGCGAGAGCGTAGAGGCCGTTGGTGGACTGGTAGTTCACGTCCGAACCGTCGGCGCAGGTCTGCCCGGTCCAGGACAGGATGCGGCAGACGCGGTTCGGGCTGGTGATGGCGAGCACGATGGTGCCGACCGCCAGGACGATGCCGGCGATGCCGAACAGGTACAGCCGCACCCCTGCGAAGTACAGGGCCGCGGCGGTGATCAGCATGACGATCATGGCGGTGCCCAGGTCGTTGCCCATCAGGATCAGGCCGATCACTCCGGCCGCTCCCGGGATGACCACGGGGACGAGAGCGTGTTTGGCCTGATGAAGGAGCTTGGCTTTGGCGTGCAGCACCGTCGCCATCCAGAGCGCCAGCGCCAGTTTGGCCGCCTCGGAGGGCTGGAAAGTGAAGGGCCCGACGTCGATCCAGTTCTGGTTGCCCAAAGCGCTTCGTCCCACCAGGAGCACCAGGACCAGCAGCACGAAGGAGAGGATGATGGCGAACCACGCGCCGCGTTTGAGCCAGACGACGTTCACCCGGGAGAGGACGAACATGCAGAACAGTCCGATCCCCGCGAAAAGGCCCTGCTTGCCGGCTGCCGAGTAAGCCGACTCCCCCGCGGCGATCGCTTCCACGCTGGAGGCGGACAGCACCATCATGATTCCGATCGCGGTCAGCGCGAGGGTTGAGCCAAGGATGAGGTAGTAGGTGGAACCGTTCCGGGATTTGCCGGTGCCTTCGAGGGCAGACCAGAAGCCCCGGTACCAGTCCCGGACGCGGGTTGCCGGGGTGGGACGGAAACCGGCAGCAGTTGCTCCCGCGCTGGCGGGCCTGACGGCGCGGGCGCCGGCTTTGTTGCCTGTTGGGTTGCCTGGTTTTCCGGCTGGTTTTCCACCTGCGGCGGGGGTCCGTGCCGCGGCGGAACGGGTGGGCGTGCTGACCATTGCTACTCCTCGGTGGTCTGAGCCTGCCCTTCCACGAGCTCGCGGACAGCTTCGATGAAGGCGTCGCCACGGTGAGCATAGGAAGAGAACTGATCCATGGACGCAGCCGCCGGGGCCAGCAGCACAGTGTCCCCGGAGGTGGCCAGCTGTGCGGCTGAAGCAACGGCCCGCGCCATCACAGTCTCGCCGAAAATCGGCGAGGGGCCTGCGTCGGCGTTGGCCGTTCCGGCAGTCTGCTCCGTTTCAGTTTCGCCCTTGGCGTGGCCGATCACGGGGACATCGGGCGCGTGTCGCTGCAGTGAAGCCAGCAGACCCGAGGAGTCAGCGCCGATCAGCACGACGGCCTTGAGCCGGCGGGCGTTGTCGCGGACCAGTGAGTCGTAATTCACACCCTTGGACAGGCCGCCGGCGATCCATACGACGTTCTCGAAGGCGGAGAGCGAGGCCGCTGCCGCGTGCGGGTTGGTGGCCTTGGAGTCGTTGATCCAGAGCACGCCCTCGTGCCGGGCGACCGGCTGGATGCGGTGGTCCCCCGGCAGGTAGTTCTGCAGCCCCTGCCGCACCGCGGCCGGCGCCACCCCGTAGGCACGCACGAGCGCAGCGGCGGCGAGGGCGTTGGCAACCATATGCCGTGGCGCCACGGGTCCGAGGTCGGACATCGCGGCAAGTTCGGCGGCGCTGTCCTTGCGTTCGGGAATGAAGGCCCGGTCCACCAGGAGGCCCTCGACCACGCCGAGCATGCTGATGGCCGGCACGAGTGTCGTGAAGCCCACGGCGCGGCAGCCCTCGACGACGTCGGCGTCCTCGACCATGCGTTCGGTTTCGATCTGCTCCGCGTTGTAGATGCAGGCTTTCTGCGTGCGCTCATAGACCCTGGCCTTGTCGGCCAGGTACGAGTCGTAGGAGCCGTGCCAGTCGACGTGGTCCTCGGCGACGTTGAGGCAGACGCTGGCCAGCGGCGACACGGAGTGGCTCCAGTGCAGCTGGAAGCTGGAAAGCTCGACGGCGAAGACGTCGTAGTCCACCGGGTCCCGGAGCGCGTCCAGGATCGGTGTGCCGACGTTGCCGACGGCGATGGCCTTGAGCCCGGCGGCCTGCAGCATCGATTCGGTCAGCCCGACCGTCGTCGTCTTGCCGTTGGTGCCGGTGATGGTGAGCCAGTCCGCCGTCTTGCGTCCCTTGCGTTCGCGGACCCGCCAGGCGAGTTCCACGTCGCCCCAGACCGGGATGTGGGCGCGGGCCGCGGCGGCGAGCAGGGCCTGGTCCGGCCGCCAGCCCGGCGACGTGACGATCAGGTCGGGCGTTTCGCCGTCGACCCTGGGCACCGTGTTCACGGCTTCCTCGCCCAGCAGCACAGCGGCGGCGCCGACGATCCGGAGCGTGTCCGCCTGCGCCCGCGCCTTCGCGCTGTCCGCCGCGTCCACGACGACGACGCGGGCCCCGAGCTCGATCAGGGTGTCCGCGGCCGCGAAGCCGGAGATTCCGATGCCGGTGACCACCACGCGGAGGCCCGCCCAGTCCGCGTCCCAGCTGGTGAGGTGCTCGAGCCGGGGTGAGCTGGCCAGCGGCTCGGGGATCGCGCCGCTCACAGCAGCACCACCCATTCGGCGTAGAAGATCCCCAGGCCGGCGGCGACGAAGAGCCCGCAGAGGATCCAGAACCGGACCACGACGGTGACTTCGGCCCAGCCTTTGAGTTCGAAGTGGTGCTGCAGGGGTGCCATCTTGAAGAAGCGCTTTCCCTTGGTGACCTTGAAGTAACCCACCTGGATGATGACCGAGAGGGTGATGAGGACGAACAGGCCGCCGATGAAGGCGAGCAGCAGTTCGGTGCGGGACAGGACGGCGAAGCCGGCGACGGCGCCGCCGATCGCCAGCGAACCGGTGTCGCCCATGAAGATCTTCGCCGGCGAGGTGTTCCACCACAGGAACCCGACCAGCGCGGCGCTGAGGATCGCGGCGAGCAGCGCAAGGTCGAGCGGGTCCCGGACGGTGTAGCAGCCGCTGCCGGCTTGCCGCGGGGATCCGCAGGACTGGTTGCTTTGCCAGATCCCAATCAGCGTGTACGCGCCGAACACCATGATCGATGCGCCGGCGGCGAGGCCGTCGAGCCCGTCGGTGAGGTTCACGCCGTTGGTGGCGGCGGTGACGATCAGGTTGGACCACAGCACGAACAGGATGGCCCCGAGCACGGTGCCGCCGAAAGCGAGGTTCAGCCAGGGAATGTCGCGGACCAGGGAGATCTGGTACGACGCCGGGGTGACGCCGTTGGCATTCGGGAAGTTCAGTGCCAGAAGCGCGAAGGCGATGCCGACGGCGGCCTGCAGGATCAGTTTGGCCTTGGCGTTCAGGCCCAGGCTGCGCTGCGCGGAGATCTTGATGAAGTCGTCCAGGAACCCGACCAGCCCCATGCCCACCATGAGGAAGAGCAACAGCAGGGCCGAGGCGGACGGACCCGGCGAGTCCGGGTTCAACATCCACATGATGAGGTGCGTGATGCCGTAGCTGGCCAGCACCGCGACCACAACCACCGTGCCGCCCATCGTGGGCGTGCCGCGCTTGGTGTGGTGCGAGGTGGGGCCGTCGTCACGGATGAACTGCCCGTAGCCCTTGCGGACCAGGAAGCGGATGAACAGCGGGGTTCCGAGGAAAGAGAGCAGCAGGGCAAGTCCGGAGCCCGTCAGCAGAGCGATCACAGCAGGGTGTTCCCTTCAGTGGCGGTTCCGACGGCCGCTTCCGGCGGCAGTGGTGGTAAGGCTATCCGGTCCCCCAGGTGGCGCAGGCCGATGCTGTTGGAGGATTTGAAGAGGACCAGGTCGCCTGGTTCCAGGTCGGTGCGCAGGATGTCGTAGGCCTCGTCCAGCGTTTCGGCGAAGAGGCATTCGTCGCCCCACGAACCCTCGTTGACGGCTGAGACGTAAAGTGCCCGGGCTTCCCGGCCGATCACCAGCAGCCGGGAGATGTTGAGCCGGACCACCTGGGTGCCCACGGCGGTGTGCTCCCGGATGGAGTCCTCGCCCAGTTCCAGCATGGCGCCGAGCACAGCCCAGGTCCGGCGGCCGCGGCCCAGGTCGGCCAGGGTCCGCAGCGCGGCGCGCATGGACTCCGGGTTGGCGTTGTAGGCGTCGTTGATGATCGTGACGCCGTCGGGACGCTCAGTGCGTTCCATCCGCCAGCGGCTCGCGGCGGTCTGGGCGCTCAACGACGCTGCGATCTGCGCGCCGGGAATACCGGCGGCGTAGGCTGCACCGGCGGCGGCCAGCAGGTTGGCCACGTGGTGGGCCCCGATCAGCTTGGCAGCGACGTGGTGCCGGGTGCCGTCAGGAAGCAGCAGGTCGAATTCGGGGCTGCCCCCGGCGTTCAACTCGACATCCTCGGCGCGGACCGGAGCCGGCGGGGCGTCGGGCCGGGCCGGCTCGGAGGAGAAGCCGAGGACGGCCGCCGCGGTCCGGCCGGCCATCGCGGAAACCCGGGCATCGTCCAGGTTCAGCACGGCGGTGCCGTCGGCCGGGAGGGCTTCGACCAGTTCACCCTTGGCCAGGGCGATGTTGTCCACGCCGCCAAATTCGCCGGCGTGGGCGGTGCCGACGCAGAGCACAACGCCGATTTCGGGGCGGACCATGTCCGCGAGGTAGCGGATGTGGCCGACACCGGTCGCGCCCATTTCAATCACGAGGTAGCGGGTTTCGAAGCCGGCTTTGAAGACCGTCAGCGGAACACCGACCTCGCCGTTGTAGGATCCCTGCGGCGCCACGGTCTCGCCGTGTCCGGTGAGGATTCCGGCCAACAGGTCCTTGGTGGTGGTCTTGCCGGCGGAGCCGGTGATGCCGATGACGGTGAGCGCCTGGCCCGCGGCGGCCCGGTGCTCCCGGATCCTGCGGACGGCTTCGGCGGCGAGGGCGCCCATGGCGAGGACCGAGTCCTCAACGACGATCGCCGGGTAGGGCCGGCCGGCCGGGTTGTTGACGTCGTGCTCGACCAGTGCCAGCACCGCGCCGCGGTCGAAGGCGGCGGCCACAAAGTCGTGGCCGTCGGCTGCCTCCCCCGGCTTGGCCACGTACAGGGATCCTGCCGTGGCTTCACGGGAGTCGGTCACCACCGAACCGGGCGTGACGTCCGGTTCGGCATCCAGCCGGCCATGGGTTATGTCGGCGATTTCCGCCGCTGTAAATGCAATCATCTCGGTTTAGGACTCTATCCGTTGGTCGTCGAGAACGGTGAATCCCCGGGCTGTCAAGGCGGTGCGCAGCTCCACCCGGTCATCGAGGGCCAGGTTGACGCCCTTGACCTCCTGCCAGACCTCGTGGCCGCGTCCGGCGACCAGGATGGTGTCCCCGGCACGGGCAAGTTCCGCGGCTTTACGGATGGCGGCATCGCGGGGGAAAACTTCCAGCACGGTGCAGCCCAGGTCCTCGTCTTCCTTGGCCTGGCGGGCACCGGCCAGCACGCCGGCCCGGATGGCGGCCGCGTCCTCGTCGTGCGGGTCGTCGTCGCTGATGATCACGATGTCCGCCAGCCGCGCCGCGATAGCACCCATGGCCGGCCGCTTGCCCTGGTCACGCTGGCCGGTGGCGCCGAACACGACAATCACCTTTGACTCCGGCTCCGGCGAGCGGACCGCTTCGAGGGCGCGGGCAAGGGCGTCAGGGTTGTGCGCAAAGTCGACGACGGCGGCCGGGGCCGTCGCCACCAGCTGCATGCGGCCCGGAACGGCGACGGTGAACGGGTCCGCGCTGTCCAGTGCGGCCTGCACTTCTTCCCGACCGCTGCCGGCGGCAAGGACCATGGCGGTGGCCAGCGCGGCGTTGGCGACGTTGAAGCTGCCGGGCAGCCCGGTGTGGACGCGCAGCGCAGTGCCGTCACGGTGGCGCAGGCTGAACTCGGTGCCCAGGCCGCGCGGCTTCTGATCCACAACGCTCCAATCCGCGGTGGACGCGCCCGCGGCGGCGGCGCCCCCGGAGGCGCCCGCGGCGGCGGTTGACAGGGTGGTGACCGGGATGTCGGCGCCTGCGGCCAGCTTGCGGCCCCATTCGTCGTCGACGGTCACGACGGCGGTGCGGGCCCGTTCCGGTGTGAAGAGCCGTGATTTGGTCTGGAAGTACTCTTCCATGGTCCCGTGCAGGTCCAGGTGGTCCTGGGTCAGATTGGTGAAGCCCGCGACGTCGAACAGCACACCGTCGACCCGGTGGAAGGAGATGGCGTGCGAGGACACCTCCATCGACGCGGCGTCCAGGCCGCGCTCCCGCATCAGCGCCAGCAGAGCATGGACATCGGTCGACTCGGGGGTGGTGAGCAGGCTGGGAATCGCGTCGCCGCCGGCGAGGATTTCGATGGTGCCGATCAGCCCGGTCCTGCGGCCAAGGGCTCGGAGCAGCGAGTTGAGGAAGTACGTCGTCGTGGTCTTGCCGTTGGTCCCGGTGACGCCGAACAGTGCCGGCGCGGGGGCGTCTGCCGGGCGGCTGCGGTAGATCCGCGCGGCCAGGCCGCCGACAAGGCTGCGTGGCTCTTCGGCCAGCAGCACCGGCACGGGGATGTCGTTGGAGAGGGCCAGCAGGCGTGCCCCGGCGGCGTCGGTCAGCACGGCGACGGCGCCGGCGTCCACCGCCTGGGCCACGAAGTCCGCGCCATGCCTGCTGGCTCCGGGCAGTGCCACGTAGAGGTCTCCGGGCAGCACGGCCCGGGAGTTCAGCGAGATCCCGGTGACCGGGATGGCAGCGGAGGATTCGGGGACGGCGACGCCGATCCCTTTCCCGATGGCTTCCAGCGGCACCGGGGTGACTGCCGCGGGCCGGAACGCCGCGGCTGAGTCCTGACCGGACAGCGCAGCCGTCTGCTGGGCATTGAGCTCTGACAAGGGAATCTCCGTTGGTGGTGCTGGCGCACCGTACGCCGCGCGCGGAGGATTGCCCCGCACACAGGCTACGGCTGCGTGGAACTGGATCTTGCTGCTGACTCGTGGTGCTGGGTGCTACTTCGCGTACTGCGGCAGCCTGACCGGCTGCCCGGTTGAGGGCTGGACGTTGTAGGTGCGCAGCGTCTGGCCCATCACCGAACGGAACACCGGCCCGTTGGTGATGCCGTAGATGCTGCCCTTGGGCCGTTGCAGGACAACCTCCACAATAAACCGCGGATCGTCCATCGGCGCCATCCCCACCATCGAGGCGGTGTAGCCACAGAACCCGGACTTACCGTCGTCGCACGGCGACTCGGAGGTGCCGGTCTTCGCCCCGACGCGGTAGCCGTCGATCGCCGCGTCCTTGATTTCACCCTCGGTAACGGCGCTTTCGAGGATGTCCCGGACCTGCTTGGCGGTGTCCTTGGAGACGACCTGCCGGCTGTCCTTGGCGGGGACTTTCTCCTCGGTGCCGTCGGGGCCGACGTAGCTGTCGATCAGGCGCGGCTGGAGCATGACCCCGTCGTTGGCGATGGACTGGTAGGCGCGGACCGTCTGCAGGGTCGACTGGGCGACGCCCTGGCCGAACAGGACCGTGTACTGCTGGCGGCCGTCCCATTGGTCGGCCGGCGTCAGGATGCCCTTCGACTGGGCCGGCAGGCCGATGTCCGGGGCCTCACCGATACCGAACTTCTGCAGCCAGTCGTGCCGCTTTTCCTTGCTGAGCCGCTGGCCGACCATGACCGTTCCGGTATTCATGGAATAGCCAATGATGCCCGCCAGGGTCCGCCGCTCGGTGCCGTGATCAAAAGCATCGCTGAAAGTCTGGCCGTCCACGGTGTAGGTCGGCGGAATGGTGAAGGTCTCCTGCAGGTTGGCGGTTCCCTCCTCGATGGCCGACGCAGCGGTGATCATCTTCTCCACCGAGCCGGGTTCATAGGAGGCGGTCACGGCCCGGACGCCGCGGTTCCCGGGTGCGACCTTGCCCGGATCGTTGGGGTCCGGCGAGTCGGTGTCCGCCATTGCGAGGATGTTGCCGTTTTTGGCGTCGGCGATGACGATGGTCCCCCACTCGGCACTCAGCTTGTCTTTTTGGCTCTGGATGGCCTGCTGGGCAAAGTACTGCAGGTCCGAGTTGAGCGTGAGTTTGATGTCTTTGCCGTTCACCGCCGGTGTGAACTGATCGACGCCGACCGGGATCCGCAGGCCGTCGGCACCGATTTCGAAGAGCCGCTTGCCGGCGGTGCCCTTGAGTACTTCGTCCTGGGTCTGTTCCAGTCCCGCCTGGCCGGTGGTGCCGTCTTGGAGGAAGCCGACAATTCCGCCGGCCACGGAGCCGTTGGGGTACACCCGTTTGCTGGTGCCCTCGGTGACGATGCCGGGGATCTGCAGCTTGGAGATGCGGTCCTCGACGTCGGGCCGGATGTCCTTTGCCACGATGTAGTAGCGCTGCTGGCCGGTCAGCGCTTCCTTGAGGTCGTCCTTTTTCATTCCGAGCACGTTCGCGAGTTCTTCGATGCCCTGGTCGCGGGGGATCTTGACGACAGTGTCCTTGCCGTCGATCTTTTCAAGCCGCGGGAAGGACTCAGTCTTGGTGTTGACGGTCTGGTCCACGACGACGTTGTAGCGGATGACGCTGCTGGCCAGGACCGTGCCGTGGGCGTCGAGGATGCTGCCGCGCTCCGCCGGCAGCTCCATCGGTTTGAGCCGGTTCTGCAGGGCCGCCTCGGCCATGCCGCCGACGTCGAGGCCCTGGACCAGGAAGAGTTTGCCGCCGACCACCAGCAGGAGCGAGAGCATGATTCCGAGCCCGAGGCGCAGCCGCCGGGTGGCGCTCGGCGTCGTTGCGGTGCGTGCCTTGCCGGTTTTCTGCGCCACGATATTTCCTTGCTGCTTGGCTCGCTGGTTGGTCCTGCCCGCTGGTGGGTTCGGCCGTTACTTTCCGGGAACCTTCTGGGCGGGGGCCGGAACGGATCCGCCGTGCAGGTCCGCGGCAGGGGCAGGCGCCGGAACAGCAGGTGCTGCCGGGGCGGGTGCCCGCAGAGCCGGTGCTGCCGGCGCGGCGGGTGCTTCGGCCGCGGGAGCTGCAGCAGCCGGGGCGGCAGGCGCCGGAACGCTTTCGGCCGGCCTGCGGTTGGCCAGCGGCTCCTTGGCGGAAGCGGGCGGAACCACGTTGACCGCACCGGCGACGGCGGGCGCCGCGATGACGGCGGCGGGGGCGTCGCCCTTGACGGCGGGCTTGGCCTTTCCGGTCACGGCAAGGGTGGACAGGTCGATCTGGCCCTTGCTGGTGGACGCGACCATGCCCAGGTCCGCGGCCTTGGCGGCGAGGTTCTGCGGGGCATCGAAGTTCTGCACCTGCTGGGTGAGGTCCTGGTTCTGCTTGGTCAGCGTGGTCTGCTTCGCCCGCAACTCCACCAGCTGGTACTGCGCGGAGGAGACGGAGATGTTCAGCACCAGCACCGCTATCAGCGCCAGCGCCAGGATGCCGAAGCACATCACGACGAACGGGGCACGGCGCTTGCGCGGGGCGCTTTGGACGACGGAGAGCGGCGTGCGGGCCCTGCGGCCGGGCGTCCCGGGTTGCGAGTCCGGGAGGGCGCGGGCCGTGGCTGCGGTGGCAACGGGGAACCTGTTGACGGCGGCGGTGCTCATGCGACTCTCCTGGCTTTGATGCGTTCCACGGCGCGGAGCCTCGCGGAAGCTGCGCGTGGGTTTTCTTCGATTTCTGCGGCGGTGGGCACTTCGGTGCCCTTCGTCAGGGTCTTCAGTTCGGGTTTATGTTCCTCAAGCTCCACCGGGAATCCGAGGGGGGCCGAGGATTTGGAGCCGGCCTGGAAGACGCTCTTGACGATCTTGTCTTCCAGCGAGTGGTAGGACATCACCACGATCCGGCCGCCCAGGGCGATGGACGCCACGGCTGCCGGAATGGCCCGTTCCAGGACGTCGAGTTCCTCGTTGACTTCAATGCGGAGCGCCTGGAAGGTGCGTTTGGCGGGGTGCCCACCGGTCTTGGCGGCGCCGGCGGGGACGACGGCGCGGATCGTGTCGACCAGCTGGCCGGTCGTGGTGAACGGCTTTTCCGCCCGGGCGGCGACAATCCGGTTGGCAATCCGGCCGGCGAACTTTTCCTCGCCCCACTTCCGGATGATCCGGACGAGGTCCTCTTCGCTGTAGTTGTTGACGACGTCGGCGGCGGTCTGGCCCCGGCTGGTGTCCATCCGCATGTCCAGCGGCGCGTCAAAAGAGTAGGCAAATCCGCGTTCCCGTTCGTCCAGCTGCAGGGAGGAGACGCCGAGGTCCATCAGGATGCCGTGCACTTCGCTGAAGCCGAGATCTTCGATGACGTCCGGAATCTCGTCGTAGACCGCGTGGACCAGGTCGGTCCGGCTGGCGAAGGGCTTGAGCCGCTCCCCTGCCAGGGCGAGGGCCTCTTCGTCGCGGTCAATGCCGACCAGGTGCAGGTCCGGAAACCGCTGCAGCATCGCTTCCGAGTGGCCGCCCATGCCGAGGGTGGCGTCGACGACGACGGGGGTCTCACCCCGGCGCCGGGCTTCCTCCAGTGCCGGGGCCAACAAATTGATGCACCGGTCCTTCAGGACCGGTACATGGCGTTCGGACGTCGGCTTCGCCTGGGGGGAGTCATCGCTCATGCCTGCGTCCTTTCAGGGGCTGGAGGATAAGTGGGGGGATGTTCGAAGTGTGCTTCTTGGTCCAGATCCCCATCCGCGCCTACCCTGCTGTCCGCCTGGCTCCGGGGAAGTGAGCCAGGTGGACCGCCGGATGGGCGGCTGGAGATCTTGATCAAGAAACGGTTGGTGCCGGCGGTGCAGGCGCTTCCGGGCCCCTAGAGGATGCCCGGGATGGCGTCGTCGGTTTCCGAGAAGGCGGTTTCCTTTTCGGCCAGGTACTCGTTCCAGGCCTGGGCGTCCCAGATCTCCGCCCGGGTGCCAGCGCCAATGACGGCCAGCTCCCTGCCGAGACCTGCGTATTCCCGGAGCGCCGGCGGAATCGTCACGCGCCCCTGCTTGTCAGGTACCTCGTCGGAGGCTCCAGAGAGGAAAACACGGATGTAGTCACGAGCCTGCTTGGAGGAAATTGGCGCCTCCCGCATCTGTTCGTGAACCCGGCCGAATTCCGCCTCACTGAAGACGTAGATGCAGCGTTCCTGGCCCCTTGTGAGAACCAGGCCTCCGGCAAGTTCCTCGCGGAACTTGGCCGGCAGGATGATTCGACCCTTTTCGTCCAGGCGTGGCGAATGAGTGCCGAGAAACACGGCCCACCGCCCGTCTGTTTATAGGAAGTCCAACGTCCCCTGTGCTGCCACTACCCTCTTACGTCCTCCACATTACTCCACTTCGCTCCCCCGTCAACGTCATTCGGTGTTTTTCAGCGCAGATTCGACGCATTTTTTGCCCGGAAGTTCCTTGTGAGCACAGGGAAGCCCCGGAAGTGGGGCGCAGTGGAGGGATCAACCCCGATCGACTGCCCCAGAACGGCCCTTTCAGCGCCCCTTAGCGCCCCGAAAACACTTTCGGAGCACTCGATTCCCCGGTTAACGGCAAAAGACCCGCCGAAGCGAGTCTTGTGGTTGCCTACCGGAGGCGCCTGTGGTGGAAAGTGGAGGCGCTGCCGGTGGTGCTTGGTGGAGGGCCTACCGGTGGTGAAAAGTGGAGGCGCTGCCGGTGGTGCTTAGTGGAGGGCCGGTCCCGGGAACGGAACGGCCGGCCGGCAAACACCGGTCAGGGTTCCCCCCGGTGCCTCTCGTCCCAGCGCTGTTCAAGGTTGCTCATGAAGGAACTGCGCGGCTTTCCGGGCTTGCGGCCGGCGCCGGCTGCTTTGCCCTTGCCGCTGGAACTGCGCATGGTGGCGAAGTACACGCCGCCGCCCATCACCACGAATCCCAGGACTCCCACGATAATGCTTTGCAAAGAAACGCCAAGCAACAGCAAAAGGACCCCTGCGAGGGTGCCGAGGACCCCTATGACCAGGTGACGGGTGGACCAGGAACGACCCGGGTCCGAGCCCATGGAGCTGGCAAACTTGGGATCGTCCTCGTGCAGCTGCTTCTCAAGTTGCTCCAGCAACTTCTGTTCGTGCTCCGAGAGCGGCATCACGACCTCCTTAAGTCGGCCAACGTCCGGACGTGACGCGGCCATTGTCCCTAAACCCCTAACGTCTGGGACACCCGCCTGGTTCCCGCTCCCCGCCACTGGACGAAGGGTGGATTTCCGGCTCCCCGAGAGATGTTTAGTTGGCACGACCGGCAGTCCGAACGTTCGATCCAGTCGTTCGAAATCTACGTATAAATAAGGATAGTTTGTTGCGCCCTGTTCTGGTAGACGCCGTGGCGGCAGCGGCACAAGCGGTGCTCTGCACCCGGAGCCGGGCGCAGCGCGGCGGGCAGCTCAGCCCGGGCCGGGCCCGGGGTCCAGCAGCCGGGCCGGAAGGACCGATTTGTTGCCGAACTTGCGGCTCACCCGGTCCAGCGCCTGCTCCGCGGCACGCCAGTTGTCGTCCCTGCGGTCCAGGCTGAGCTGGAGCGGAGCCTGCGCCGCTTCCTCCAGTTGCTCAGCCCTGATTCCGACCAGCCGTACCGCCATCGGCCTGGGCCCGACCGAGTCGAGCAACTGCAGGGCAACGCTGTACAGCAGTTGGGCGCTGTCCAGGGGCGTGCTCACCGTCCGGCTGCGGGTGATGGTGGAGAAATCCGCGTACCGCAGCTTCAGTGCGACAGTCCGGGCGTGCATGCCGGCGTTGCGCAGGCGCTCGGCAGTGCGGTGCGAGAGCCGCAGCAGCTCCCTGTGCAACTGCGCGTCGTCGGCGGTATCCACGGCGAAGGTCTCTTCCGCGCCGATGCTCTTTTCCAGCCGGACCGGGGTGACCGGCCGGGGGTCTATACCCCAGGACAGGCGGTAGACGTGTTCTCCGGTGGCGCCCAGGATCTTCCGCAGGGACGGCAGCGGGGTCGCGGCAACATCCGCCACCGTGCGGATTCCCATCCTGGCCAGCACCTCGACCGTCTTGGCGCCCACGCCCCAGAGCGCGCTGACCGGGAGGGTGTGCAGGTAGGGGACGGTTTCGTCGGGTCCGATGAGCAGCAGCCCGTCCGGCTTGCAGCGGGTCGAGGCGATCTTGGCGACGAACTTGCTGGCCGCGATCCCCACGGACGCCGTGATGCCCAGTTCGCCTGCGACCCGGCGCCGGATCAGCTCACCGATCTCCCGGGGCGGCCCCAGCCGCCGGATCGCGCCGCCGACGTCGAGGAAAGCCTCATCGACGCTCAAAGGTTCCACCAGATCCGTGACGGATCCGAAGATGGCCATGATCTGCCCCGAGACTTCCTGGTAGAGCTTATGGCGCGGTTCGATGACGACGGCGGAGGGGCACATCCGGGTCGCGACCGCCATGGGCATGGCCGACTTAACGCCGAACTTCCGCGCCTCGTAGGACCCGGACAGCACCACGGACCGCTCCGCCGGGTAACCAACGATCACAGGTCTGCCCTTCAGCTGCGGGCGGCTGCGGAGCTCCACCGAGACGTAGAAGGCGTCCATATCCACGTGCAGGATGCTGCTGCGCCGGAGCTCGCGAAGGTCCGCCTCGCTGTACTGGCGCGCACCTTGATTCACGCCCTGTCTATTGCTGGATTTGTCACTGGGTTGATCACTGGCTCTATTGCTGCGTTGATCGCTGCGTTGATCACTGTGTTTATCGAGATGATTCTCGCTGTCCGGCCCCACACACCAATCCTATGCGCAGGGCCTGACTAAACTGGAGGCTGCATCCGGCTCAACACCAGGAGGAACACCCCCGTGAAGGTTTTTGGAGAGCGCAACCGCGCCGCGGCAGCTGTCGCGGCCGCCGGCGCCTTGTTGGCCCTGGCAGCCTGCACCCCGGGCCAGTCGGCACCTGCCGCATCCCCGGAAGTGTCGTCGGTGACGGCGCCATCGACGGGCTCCACTGCCCAGGCCTCAACCACCGCTCCCCCCAGCCCGTCGGCCGCTCCCGGGACGTCCGCCACCGTGGGAGCCCTCGTCGCGGGGTTCCCGCAGAAACTGCTGCCGGTCATGCCCGGCGCCAAAGTCCAATCCAGCAGTTTCGATAAAACCGGGGTCCCGGCGACCGTCGCCCTGGTGGGGAAAATCGCTTCACCGGCCGCCGACGTCGTGGGCTACTACACCAAGGAACTTGAGAAGCAGGGCTTTAAGGCGGTCCCGGGCGAGACCGTCGGAACCGTCGCGTCAAAGGATTTCCTTCGCGGTGACAACGAAACCGTGAACATCGCGGTTGTGGAGGCGGCCGGGAGCTCCACGTTCACCATTGGCGCCAACGTTGCCGCTGAGTCCGTCAAGTGAGCCTCGCTGAACAACTGCGGATTGAGCAGACGGACTTTGTCGCGGCCGTAGCGGGCAAGCTCACCGACTTCCTGGGCGAGCGCGCCACAGTCATGTCCGCCATTTCCCCGGACATCGACCCGCTGATGGGGTCCATTTCCAATCTCGTCACCGGCGGCAAGCGGCTCCGCGCCCTGATGTGCTACTGGGGCTGGCGGGGCGCCGGCGGCGGCGCCGGTGCTCCCGAGGTGGTCACGGCCGGTTCCGCGCTTGAACTGTTCCAGGCCGCGGCGTTGATCCACGACGACATCATCGACCGGTCGGACACCCGCCGCGGCGGACCGAGCGTCCACCGGCGCTTCAGCGAACTGCATGCTGACCGGGGCTGGGCACTCGATCCCGAGCGCTTCGGCCATGCCGCGGCCATTCTGACCGGCGACCTGTGCCTGTCCTTCAGCGAAGAATCCTTCACCGAGATCGGCGACCGGGCAGCCTCCGGAAGCCGCGCCCGGCTGATCTTTAACCTGATGCGCGCCGAGGTCATGGCCGGGCAGTACCTGGACATCCTGGAAGAGGTTGCCGGCCCGCACCGGGACCGTGCCGGCGCCGTCAGCCGGGCGCAGTCCATCATCCGTTTCAAGTCAGCCAAGTATTCAACCGAGCATCCACTGGCCCTCGGGGGTGCGCTGGCCGGAGCAACGGATGAGCTGCTGCGCGGCTACTCGGCCTTCGCCCTGCCGCTGGGCGAGGCGTTCCAGCTCCGCGACGACGTCCTGGGGGTCTTCGGCGACCCGGTGACCACCGGCAAACCGGCGGGCGATGACCTGCGTGAGGGCAAGCGGACGGTCCTAGTCGCCTTCGCCCTGGACCAGGCTGCACCGGCTGAATCGGAGTTCATTGACGCCCGGCTGGGCGAGCCGGAACTCACCACGGAGGACGTAGAGGAGATCCGCCGCATCATCATCGACTGCGGCGCGCTGCAGGCCACCGAGTCCCTGATTGCGGAGTTCGGCCAGGCGGCTTTCGCTGCCCTCGATCTGCTGCCGCTGGACGAGCTTCCCAAGACAGCATTGCGGAAGCTCGCCGAGGCGGCAGTCAGCCGCACCGCCTAGGCCGGCCTCCAGCCGGCTGCGGGTCGGGCAGGTCGTGCGGATCCTGCGGGTCGGGCAGGTCGTGCGGACGCCGCGGGCCATGCAGGTCGTGCGGATCCTGCGGGTCGTGCGGATGCACGAAAGGCCGTGCACGGGGCCGGCGTCGGACTGCCGCTCCGTGCACGGCCCTGGCCGCGCTGCTGTTAAGGGGTGTTACCAGGCCATCGTCTGGGCCCGGCGGCGGATTTCCGTTTTCCGGCCTTCGCGGAGGGCATCGATGGGACGCCCGCGCAGCGACTCGTCCGCGGTGAACAGCCAGGTGATGAGCTCTTCGTCCGTATAGCCGGCGTCGGCGAGGACAATGATGGTGCCTTTCAAGCTTTCCACCGCGTGGCCATCCTGGATAAAAGCTGCCGGTACGGAGCGGATCCGCCGGTCCCCGACCCGCAGGGCCGCCAGAGCGCGTTCATCCAGCAGCGCGTGGACTTTCGTAATGGATACGTTCAGCAACTGGGCCACGTCGGGCAGGGGCAGCCATTCGCCTACAAGGCTTTCTACAGTACTCACGGATCAAGATTGCCATGCCGGACTGGATTGCGCCTAGTCAGCCGCGGACCGGAAATACGGGCACTGGACAGAACCGTTTTCCGCCCTTTGGTGACGCAGCCCAACTAAAGCCGCGCGACACTCCAAAAGACCCTCTTTGCGGAATGTCAAACACTTCTTGTGCTATTTCGCAATTCGTGAGAGATTCACATAGATCACATTTGTAACTGGAGTATCTAGGGTCACACTAGTAACACCAGAAACACCGGCCTGACCCGCGGCGTTGACCGCTGAGAAGAGGATCTTTCCCCATGACGACGTTCCGTTCGCCGAAGCCCACTACGAGGCCAGGCTTCCCGCTGATCGCGGCGACGACGGCGGCTTTGCCCGCCGTCGTACTTTCTTCTTTGGCGATCGCCCAGCCGGCTTCGGCCGAACCGCGCCCCCGGGCGATTCCCGCCACGCTTGCCGCGGCGATGCAGGCGCAGGCCCAGGGCTTGACCGCTCGCTCGCTGCCGTCCGTGCTGATTCCGGCCGGCTCCGTTTCGGCCGCCATCCCGACGTCGTTCCGGCCGGCCCAGGCCGCTGCTCCCGCGGAGTACACGATTGCGCGCGGTGACACGATCAGCGGGGTTGCCGGCAGGTTCGGCCTGGACACCTATGCAGTTCTGAAGCTGAACAACCTGCAGGGCAACACGGTGATCTACCCGGGCCAGAAGATCAAGCTCACCGGTTCCGCGACGGCACCGGCACCGGCTGCACCGTCGGCTCCGGCCTCCGCCCCCGCCGGCGGCAAGGTGTACACCGTGAAGTCCGGTGACACGCTGAGCGCAATCGCCGCACGGCACGGCGTCCAGCTGTCCGAGGTCTTCAACTGGAACGGGCTGAACATGCGCTCGGTGATTTACCCGGGCCAGCAGATCAAGGTCGGCGGCGGCACGTCAGCGCCCGCCGCCCCGGCCCCCGCGCCGGCCCCTGCCCCCGCTCCGGTCGCAGCCCCCGCCCCGGCTTCGGGGTCCTACACCATCAAGGCAGGCGACACCCTTTCCGGCATCGCCGCCCGGCACAGCGTGAAACTTTCCGACATCCTGTCCGCCAACCGGCTGACCATGAGCAGCGTCATCTACCCGGGCAACAAGCTGGTCATCCCCGGTGCCAGCACCGGCTCGGTCAATCCGTCGTCGAGCCAGCCGCCGGCCAAGGTGACCCCGCTGGTGCCGAACACCTTCCTCGGCTTCAGCTACCCGGACGCCGTCGTCAGCTCGGCCAACCAGAACAAGGCCCTGCTCAACGCCGCGCCGGTTCCCAGCCGTGAGCAGATGAAGCAGATTGTGGCCGACACAGCCCGCCGGATGGGAGTTGACCCCTCGCTCGCCATGGCGTTCGCGTTCCAGGAGTCCAGCTTCGACCACCGCTCGGTGTCCCCGGCCAACGCGATCGGCGCCATGCAGGTGATCCCCTCCTCGGGGCAGTGGGCCTCGGATCTCGTGGGCCGGAAACTGAACCTCCTGGACCCGTACGACAACGCCACCGCCGGCGTCGCGATCATCCGCCAGCTGGTCCGCACCAGCAAGGACCTGGATAACGCCATCGCGGGTTACTACCAGGGCCAGTATTCGGTGAGCAAGAACGGCATGTACGACGATACGAAGGTCTACGTGGCTTCGATCAAGAAACTGCAGAAACAGTTCAGCTAAACCGCAGCATCGCGCGGGGCTGAGCCCTCCGTCGCGTAACGATACGGGTCCGGATTGCATGTCAATCCGGGCCCGTTCCCGTGCAGAGAGCTTAGGATCGAATGGTGCAGGACTACACATCGGACGCTCTCGTCGGGACCCTGGTGGATAACCGGTACCTGATCCGCTCAAGGCTTGCCAGGGGCGGCATGTCCACGGTTTACCTCGCCACCGACCGGAGGCTGGAGCGGGATGTTGCGCTTAAGGTGATGCATCCCCACATGGCCGGCGACCCCCAGTTCCTGGACCGGCTGGGCCGCGAGGCCAAAGCGGCGGCCAGGCTGTCGCACCCGCACGTGGTGGGCGTGCTGGACCAGGGCGAAGACGGCCCCCTGGCGTATCTGGTGATGGAGTACATCAAGGGCCACACGCTCCGGGACGTGCTCAAGGAAAAGGGTGCCCTCACTCCGCGGCTGGCCCTGGCCCTCGTGGACCCGGTGGTGGAGGGCCTGGGGGCAGCACATGCCGCCGGCCTCATCCACCGGGACGTCAAGCCGGAGAACGTGCTCATCGCAGACGACGGCCGGATCAAGATCGGCGACTTCGGCCTCGCCCGGGCCATTACGACGACGACCAGCACCGGGGCGTTGATCGGCACCGTCGCGTATCTCTCCCCCGAGCTGGTGATGGGCCGCCAGGCCGATGCCCGAAGCGACATCTACTCGCTGGGGATCATGCTTTACGAGATGATCACCGGCCGGCAGCCCTTCGACGGGGAAGTCCCCATCCAGGTGGCATACCAGCACGTGAACTCCAGTGTGGGCGCCCCGTCCGCCCTGGTGCCCGGGCTGGCCGCCGAGCTGGACGAACTGGTGCAGTGGTGCACGGCCAACGACCCTGACAAGCGCCCGGTGGACGGCAATGCCCTGCTGTCCGAGCTGCGCCACATCCGGACCAACCTCAGCGACGCGGAGCTGGACCTGCAGCCACCCGCCGCCCTCCGGTCCGCCGCCCTTCCGCCCGCGGGCGGCGCCGTCGCAGGTACCGCGGCAGCGGCAGCAGGCGGGGCGGCAGCGGCAGCAGCTGCCCGTGGCGCCCACACCGAGCGGCTGGGCCGCACCCCGCAGCCGACCGAAGTCATCAGCCGCGGCAGCAACCCGACCACGATCCTCTCGGCCACGCCGCGCTCCAACGCCCCCCGCCCCTCCTACGAACCCGGAGCCTATGCACCCGGCGCCTACTCGCCCGGATCCAGTCGGCCCGGAACCGGCGCGTACGGGGCGCTCGCCCCGCCGGAGGAACGTGAATTCGGTGCCTCCGCCGTCGACGTCCCGTACGACCGGGCGGCCCCGGCCAGCAAACGGGCCCAGCGCAAGCAGGACCGGGACGAGGAAAAGGCCCGGCAACGGGCCGCGGCCACGCCCAGCCGGACCCTCCGCCCGGGCAACCCGAGGCGCCGGGGCCTGATCTGGATCGTGGCGCTGGTCCTCATCGCGCTGCTCGCGGCCGGTGCCGGCTGGTTCTTCGGGATGGGACCCGGCTCGCCGGGCACCATCCCGCAACTGGCCAACAAGACAGTTGCCGAGGCCCAGCAGCTGCTCCGCACGGCAGGGTTTCAGTCGTCCACGCGGGACGTGTTCCATGACGACGTACCGCCCGGGCTGGTGGTCGACTCCGAGCCCGCGGCCGGGCAGGTGGTCCGTAAGTTTGAGTCCGTCTCCCTCGCCGTATCCAAGGGTCCGGAACAGTTTCCCCTTCCCGAGCTGACGGGCAAGCCGCTCGACGCCGCGAAGACAGCGCTCAACGGCGCCGGAATGGCCCTGGGCCCGATCACCGAAATCTACGACGAAGCGGCAGCAGCCGGCACCGTGCTGGCCCAGGACCCGGCCAAAGGCACCCCGGCACGGCACGGCACGCCGGTGGGACTGACGGTTTCCAAAGGCCCGAAGCCCATCCCGGTCCCTGATGTGCGCGGTAAAGACCAGGACGCCGCGGTGAAGACCCTGCAGGCGGCCGGCCTCAAGCCGGTGGTGGCTCCGGAACCCGTGTTTGACCGCACGGCACCCAAGGGCACCGTTGCCGTCCAGGACCCGGCTACCGGGAACCTCACGAAGGGCGGGGAGGTCAACCTTACGATTTCCAAGGGCCCGAAGTTCGTCCTGGTTCCGGACGTGTTCAGCAAGCCCGAGGCGGACGCAGTGCGGGCCCTGAAGGACGCCGGCTTTGAGGTGAAGGTCAAGTACGCCTTCGGCTCGTCGGTGCTGGGCCTGGTCGCCGGGCAGGACAAGACCGGACGGCAGCCCGAGGGGTCGCTCGTCACGATCACGGTCACCTAAGCGGCCGGCGGGCTACCGCTTGGAGAGGGCCCCTGCCACCAGGAACGCCATTTCGAGGGACTGCATGTGGTTCAACCGCGGATCGCAGACGGACTCGTAACGGTCCAGGAAGGCGTCCTGGTCGATCGGATCGGCGCCGCCGAGGCACTCCGCGACGTCGTCCCCGGTCATCTCCACGTGCAGGCCGCCCGGGACGGTGCCCAGGCCGTGGTGCACCTCAAAGAAGCCGCGCACCTCGTCGATGACGTCGTCGAAGTTGCGGGTCTTGTAGCCGTTGGGCGAGGTCACCGTGTTGCCGTGCATCGGGTCGGTGACCCAGAGGACCTGGGCGCCCGAGGCGGTGACGCGCTCGACAATCGGAGGCAGCTTCTCGCGGATGTTGCCGGCGCCCATCCGGGTGATGAACGTCAGGCGGCCCGGTTCGCGGTTCGGGTCAAGCTTTTCGATCAGGCGGAGCGCATCGTCCCCGGTGGTGGACGGGCCCAGCTTCACGCCGATCGGGTTGCGGACCCGGGAGAGGAAGTCGACGTGCGCGTGGTCCAGCTCGCGGGTGCGTTCCCCGATCCAGAGGAAATGCGCCGAGGTGTCGTAGGGCAGGCCGGTGCGCGAATCGATCCGGGTCAGGGCCCGCTCGTAATCGAGCAGCAGCGCCTCGTGGCTGGCGTAAAACTCGACCCGTTTCAGCGCCTCGAAGTCCGCCCCGCAGGACGCCATGAACTTGATCGCGCGGTCGATGTCGCGGGCCAGCGACTCGTAGCGCGCGTGCGCCGGGTTTTCGGTGAAGCCCTTGTTCCACTGGTGCACGAGCCGCAGGTCGGCGAAGCCGCCCTGGGTGAAGGCCCGGATCAGGTTCAGGGTCGAGGCGGAGGTGTGGTACGCCTTGAGCATCCGGCCGGCGTCGTGCGCGCGGGATTCCGGCGTGAAGTCGTAGCCGTTGACGATGTCGCCCCGGTAGGCCGGCAGGGTGACGCCCTCGCGGGTTTCGTCGTTGGAGGAGCGCGGCTTGGCGAACTGCCCGGCCATCCGGCCCATCTTGATGACGGGCATCGCGGCGCCGTAGGTGAGGACCACAGCCATCTGCAGAATGGTTTTGACCCGGGCGCTGATCTTGTCCGCCGTCGCGGCTTCGAAGGTTTCCGCGCAGTCCCCGCCCTGCAGCAGGAACGCCTTGCCCTGGGCCGCGGCGGCGAGCCGTTCACGCAGGATGTCCACTTCGCCGGCGAACACCAGCGGCGGAAGCGCGGAAAGTTCCTTCACCGAGGCTTCGAAGACGGCCGCGTCGGACCAGCTGGGCTGCTGCGACGCGGGCAGCTCCCGCCAGTGGTCAAGGCCGGGATAGTTGGCCGCGCCGCTCTGGGCCGTGCTGGAAAAAGCACCGCCGGGCAGGGCGCCGCCGGCGACGGCGGCTCCGGCATGCGGGGAGGTGCTGAAAGGGGACGTCAGGGGCGCAGATAGCTCAGTCACCCTTCAAGGATAGTTGTCCCGCGATGGTTCAGTGACGCCGGGGCGTCATTGACCGGCGGTACTCCGTCACACAGCTTCGGGAGTCCCGCTGCCCTGCCCGGGGCCCGGCTCAGGGGCTTCGGTGGCTTTGCCGGCAAGCCGCAGCTTCACCACGGCGGCGTACTCGTCGACGTAGTCCTGGCCGGAGAGCCGCATCAGTTCGTGCATGATCTCATCGGTTACGGAGCGCTGGACCGCACGGTCGTCCTCCATGCCGTAGTAGCGGCTGAAGTCCAGCGGTTCGCCGAAAATCATCCCGATCCGGCGGATGTTCGGCATCCGCTTCCCAATCGGCTGGACTTTGTCGGTGCCGATCATTGCCACCGGGATCACCGGAACCCGGGCCTGCAACGCGAGCCGGGCCACGCCGACCTTGCCGCGGTGCAGGCGGGAATCGGGGCTGCGGGTGCCTTCGGGGTAGATCCCCAGGAGCGAGCCGTTCTTCAGGACGTCCATGCCGGCGTTAAGCGAAAGTGCCGACGCCGCTCCCCCGGACCGGTCCATCGGAAGCTGGTTGGTCAGGCGGAAGAACGCTGCCGTGAGCCGGCCTTTGATGCCCTTGCCGGTGAAGTACTCGGATTTCGCCAGGAAGACGACTGGCCGCGGCACCATCAGCGGCATGAAAATGGAGTCCGAGAAGGAAAGGTGGTTGGAGGCCAGGATCGCGGCACCGTCGGACGGGACGTTGTCCAGCCCCTTGACCCACGGCCGGAACAAGGTCTTCAGGACCGGCCCAAGGACGAACGTCTTCATGAACCAATAAAACACGTGGTGTACCTCTCCGGCAGGCATCTGGCCGGCCCTTCCCTGGGCCCGGCGAGGACTTCAATGAAACCCTACTCTAGTGAATTATGTGCCCAACAGTGACACGATGGGCGCATGAGTGAAAGCAGCACTCCGATGGCGCACGCCGCTTTCCGATCCCCCGGCCACCGCACCCGCGCCTGCACCAGCGCGGCCATCGGCCACGCAGCCAGAAGACGGAGCAGCCATGAATCCCGCCCCTGACCACTCCCCGTTCAGCCGCACCTTCACCGGGAACGGCGCCCGGACCGGCGTCGTGGTCTCCCACGGCTTCACCGGCAGCCCCCACGGCGTCCGGGCATGGGCCGAGTCCCTCGCCGAAGCCGGGTACGCCGTGCGGATGCCGCTGCTGCCCGGGCACGGCACCAGCTGGCAGGAGCTGGCCCGGACCCGCTGGCAGGACTGGCACGCCGGGCTGGACGCCGCCTACCTGGAGCTGGCCGGCGAATGCGAGCACGTCGTGGTGGCAGGACTTTCGATGGGCGGTGCGCTGGCCCTGCGGCTCGCCGCGACCCGTCCGGTGGCGGGGGCTGTGCTGGTGAACCCCGGACTGGTCATCGACGACCCGCGGGCTCCGCTGGCCGGAATTCTGCGGTTCGTGCTCAAGAGCACCCCGGCCATCGCCAACGACATCCTCAAGGAGGGCGTCGACGAGGGCGCCTATCCGCGGACGCCCGTTGCAGCCGCACACGAATTGAACAAGATGTTCAAGGACACCGTCCGGCTGCTGCCCCGGATCACCGCCCCGGTGCGGGTCTATCGGTCCACGGTGGACCACGTGGTCTCGGACACCAGCATGTTGGCGCTGCGCCGGGGCCTGGTCAACGCCCCGCTGGAGGTGATCCCGCTGGAGAACAGCTACCACGTCGCTACCATGGACAACGACGCGCCCCGGATCTTCAGCGGCACCATCGAATTCATCCGCACGCTGGTGGAGGCGCGCGAGCCGGGCGGCGCCAGCACCGGCCCTGTCCCCGGCAGCCCTGAACCCGGCAGCCCTGTCCCCAGCAGCCAGAAAGAAACGGCAGATGACTAAATCCGACTCCGGGACCCCGGACCCGGACTCCGGCGCCAACCAGGACGACGCCGTCTGGCTGGACCTGGTGGCACGGCTCGAGAGCACCGATTCAGGTTCCGGCACGGAGGCCGGTGCACATCCGGTATCCGGGCAGGCGCCCGGCCCGAGGGCGTTCCGGGACTTCGACCCGCTGGGTCTTGCCGCGCCGCCGCCAGCGGAAGCGCCCGCCGCCGGCCCACGAGACGCCGGCGCCCGGGACTTCAGCCAGCGGGATTCCGGCCAGCGGTATTCCGGCCCGAGGGACTATGAGCCGGACGACGACGACGGCGCCTTCATCCCCGAGGAACCGCCCAGTCTGGCGGGCTCGGACCCGCTGACGGTGCTGGCCTGGCTGGGCGCCGTCGGCGGCCCCATCGCCTTGTTGCTGTCGGCCATGTTCTGGCGGTCCGCGCCGTTGCTGGCCGTGATGGGCATCGTGGCTGCCTTCGCCGTGTCGGTGGTGTTCCTGATTCTGAAACTCCCGCACGAAAAAGACGAGCACGACGACGGGGCCCGGGTCTAAAAGGACCGGCCGCCGGGCAGCGGCGGAGCAGGCACGGCCCCGCTAGCTGTGCATCCTGCTGCTGACCCGGGACAGGTCCGCGGCCCCGATCAGTCCGGCGTTGGGGCCAAGGGCGGCCAGCTCGATCCTGGCGGCAGGCCGGAAGCCGCGGCCGGTCAGGTTCCGGGCAAACGCCTTCCGGGCAGGCCCGGCCAGAAGCTCGCCGGCGTCACAGAGTCCGCCGCCGATGACGAAGGTGCCAGGGTCCAGGGCAGCCGCCAGGTTCGCCAGGCCCAGTCCGAGCCACTCCCCGACTTCTTCGAGGAGCTCGCGTGAGGCGGGATCGCCGGCCCTGGCCAGCTCGGTGACGGTCACGCCGGTGATGTCCCCCGGCCCGCCGTCCACCGCCTTGAGCAGTTCCTGGGCGACCGGCGAGTTCGCCGCAGCCAGTTCCCTGGCCTCACGGCCGAGCGCGTTACCGGAGGCGTACTGTTCCCAGCAGCCCCGGTTGCCGCACTCGCAGCGGTGGCCCCCGGGCACCACAATCTGGTGCCCGAACTCACCGGCGACCCCGAAACGGCCGCGTTCCAGCCGCCCGTCCATCACCATGGCTCCGCCGATCCCGGTGCCCAGGGTGATGCAGACCAGCCGGTCCTCGCCGCGTCCGGCACCGAAGCGCCACTCTGCCCAGGCGGCGGCGTCGGCGTCGTTGGTCAAAAGCACCGGCCGGCGCAGCAGCCGCTGCAGGTTGGCCCGCAGCGGCTCGTTCCGCCAGGCCAGATGCGGGCTGAACAGCACGGTGGCGCCGTCGAGGTCCATCCAGCCGGCCGCGCCGATCCCCACCGACCAGATCCGGTGGCCCCGGCCCAGCTCCTCCACCAGCTCGACGATCACCCGCTCCACGGCGCGCGGGTCATTGCCGGGCGTGGAACGCCTCGCCTGGCTCAGGATGCGCCCCTCGGCATCCACCACTCCGGCCGCCACCTTCGTGCCGCCGATGTCGACGCCGATGGCGAGGCCCTTGCGGCCGAGCCGCAGGTGTCCGCGCAGCCTGCCGCCGTGCACCGTTTCCGGGCGGCTTTGAATCCTGCGCCGCCAGGCGGCCGTCCTGGGTTGCGGGGCCGGCTGCTGGCCAGGCGTTGGTGTTTGCATCGTTCCCCATTCTAGGACCCGCCGGACGGTGGCAACCGGTCCGCTTGGCCGCGGCGAAAGTAGCTTTCACGCGGACCCGGCCGTAAAGTTACTCGCCAGTAGGGTGAAATGCACCACACCGTGCGGGCGCCGCATACTACTGTTAGTCATACCCCCTGGGGGTCAATGGATATCAAAGGAGCTATCGTGCGAGAAATCAGTGTCCCGCCCCTGGTGACCGTCCCGCCGGAAACCAACGTCACGGACCTGGTCCTGCGCCAGGCCGCCAAGGCGTCCAACCCTGCGCTGTTCTCCCGGCTGGACGCTGCCGGCCAATGGCAGGACGTCCGGGCCACCGACTTCCTCGCCGACGTGTCCCTGCTCGCGAAGGGCCTGATGGCCAGCGGCGTCGCAGCCGGTGACCGCGTCGGCATCATGTCCCGTACCCGGTATGAATGGACCCTGGTGGATTTCGCCATCTGGTTCGCCGGGGCTGTCTCGGTGCCGATTTACGAGACTTCCTCCCCCTCCCAGGTGGCCTGGAACCTCGGTGACTCGGGCGCCGTCGCCGCATTCGGCGAGTCGGCCCACCATGAGGACATCATCCGGCAGGCGGCTTCCTCCGAAGGGCTGACCGCGCTGCAGCACGTCTGGCAGCTCGAAGGCGACGGCCTCGACGAGGTCCGTGCTGCCGGCTCCGGGGTCAGCGACGAGGAACTGGAGGAACGGCGCAGCCGGGCTTCATTGAAGGACCTCGCGACCATCATCTACACCTCGGGCACCACCGGCCGGCCCAAGGGCTGCGAACTGACGCACGGCAACTTCGTGGAGCTCTCCGACAACGTACTGGCCACGTCGCTGGGCCAGACCGTCCACGAGCACGCCCGGACCATCATGTTCCTCCCGCTGGCGCATGTTTTCGCCCGCTTCATCTCGGTGCTGGCGGTGGCCGCGGGCGTAACCGTCGCGCACACCCCGGACATCAAGAACCTGCTGCCGGACCTGCAAAGCTACAAACCGACCTTCATCCTCGCGGTGCCGCGGGTCTTTGAAAAGGTCTACAACTCCGCCCTGACCAAGGCCGAGGACGGGGGCAAGGGCGCGATCTTCCACCGGGCCGCGGAAACCGCCATCGCCTACTCGCGGGCACGCCAGGACGGCAAGGTGGGACTGGGCCTGCGGCTCAGGCACGCCCTCTTCGACAGGCTCGTCTACGGCAAGCTCCGCGACGCGATGGGCGGGCAGGTCGCCCACGCCGTCTCCGGCGGCGGTCCGCTCGGTGCCCGGCTCGGCCACTTCTTCCAAGGCATCGGCCTGCAGATCCTCGAAGGCTACGGCCTGACTGAAACCACTGCCCCGGTCACGGTCAACACGCCGTCGCTGATCAAAATCGGCACCGTCGGCGCCCCGATTCCCGGCAACGCCGTGAAGATCGCCGACGACGGCGAGATCCTCGCCAAGGGCGTCTGCGTGATGCGCGGCTACTTCAACCGTGAGGACCTGACGGCGGAGACGTTTGCGGACGGCTGGTTCCGCACCGGTGACATCGGCCAGCTCGACGAACAGGGATTCCTGACCATCACCGGCCGGAAGAAGGAAATCATCGTCACCGCCGGCGGCAAGAATGTGGTGCCCGCACTGCTGGAGGACCAGATCCGCGCCGACGCGCTGGTTTCTCAGGTCCTCGTCGTGGGCGACAACCGTCCGTTCATCGGCGCTTTGGTGACCCTGGATGAGGAGGCATTGCCCGGCTGGCTGCAGCGCCACGGCCTCCCGGCCTCCACCACCGTGGCCGAGGCGACCGGCAACCCCGCCGTCCAGGCGGCGGTCCAGGAGCTCATCAACAAGGCGAACCAGTCCGTGTCGCAGGCCGAGGCGATCAAGTCCTTCCGGATCGTCCCGTCGGACTTCACCGAAGCGTCCGGGCACCTCACGCCGTCGATGAAGGTCAAGCGCGCCCAGGTGCTGAAGGACTTCGAGGACGTCATCGAGGAGATGTACGCCGCGAAGCGCCCCACGCACGCCTGACGCACGCCAGACACTGAAAGGGCTCCCCCGGCCGCTAGAACCCAAGCGGCCGGAGGAGCCCTTTCTGCTGGGCAGCGGAGCCGCTGCCGGCGCTGCTATTCGATAACCAGCAGCAGGTCCCCGCCCTGGACCTGCTCCACCGCACCGACAGCGAGCCTGGCCACCGTGCCGGCCACCGGCGTCGTGATGGATGCTTCCATCTTCATCGCCTCAATGGTCGCGACCGTGTCGCCGGCCTTGACCGCGTCGCCGGCCTTGACGGTCAGCGTCACGGCGCCCGCGAACGGTGCGGCGACCTGGCCCGGGCTGGGCGGCGTCGGCCCGCTCCGCCGCCTTGACGTTGCTGACCACTGAACGGTCACGGACCACCACGGGCCGGGACTGGCCGTTCAGGGTACACATCACCGTGCGCATGCCCTTTTCGTCCGGTTCGGAGACAGCCTCCAGCGACGCGATCAGGCGGACGCCCTTCTCCAGCTCGATCTCGTGTTCGGCGCCGCGCTGCAGGCCGAAGAGGTAATCGCGGGTGTCAAGCACCGAAAGGTTGCCGTAGGCCTCGACGCTCTTCAGGTAGTCCTTGGTGGGGCCGGCGAAGAGCAGCCGGTTGAGGGTCTGCTGCACCGTGGCGGAATCCCCCTTGAGGGCTGCGCTGTCTTCGGCGCTGAGCTCGGCGTTCCGGACCTTGACGCTGCGGCCCTGCAGGGCCTTGGTCCGGAACGGCTCCGGCCAGCCGCCGGGCGGGTCGCCGAGTTCACCGGAGAGGAAGCCGATGACGGAGTCCGGGATGTCGTACTTTTGCGGGTTCTCGTTGAAGTCCGCCGGGTCCGCGTTCAGGCCCACCAGGTGCAGGGCGAGGTCGCCCACCACCTTGGAGGACGGGGTGACCTTCACGAGCCGGCCGAGGATCCGGTCGGCGGCGGTGTACATGTCCTCGATCGCCTCGAAGCGTTCACCGAGTCCGAGGGCGATCGCCTGCTGCCGCAGGTTGGAGAGCTGACCGCCGGGGATCTCGTGCTGGTAGACCCGGCCTGTGGGGCCGGGAAGGCCCGATTCGAACGGCGCGTAGACCCGGCGTACCGCCTCCCAGTACGGTTCCAGCGAGCAGACGCTGGCCAGGTCCAGGCCGGTGTCCCGCGGCGTGTGCGCCAGCGCCGCGACCAGGGCCGACGCGGCCGGCTGGCTGGTGGTGCCGGCGAGCGACGCCGAAGCGACGTCCACAGCATCGACGCCGGCGTCCACGGCAGCCAGCAGGGTGGCCAGCTGGCCGCCCGCGGTGTCGTGGGTGTGCAGGTGCACCGGCAGGTCGAACTTCTCCCGCAGCGCCGTCACCAGGCGCGCGGCAGCCGCCGGGCGCAACAGTCCGGCCATGTCCTTGATCGCGAGGATGTGCGCACCGGTGTCGACAATCTTCTGCGCCAGCTCAAGGTAGTAGTCGAGCGTGTACAGCTTCTCGTCCGGGTCGAGCATGTCCGCGGTGTAGCAAAGCGCCACCTCGGCCACCGCGGTGCCGGTGTCGCGGACGGCGCGGATCGCGGGCGCCATCTGGTTGACGTCGTTGAGGGCGTCGAAGATCCGGAAGATGTCGATGCCGGTCGCGGCCGCCTCATTGACGAAGGCCACCGTGACCTCTTCCGGGTACGGCGTGTAACCGACCGTGTTGCGGCCGCGGAGCAGCATCTGCAGGCAGATGTTCGGCAGCGCTTTGCGCAGCGCGGCCAGGCGGTCCCAGGGGTTCTCGCCCAGGAAGCGCAGCGCGACGTCGTAGGTGGCACCGCCCCAGGCTTCGACCGACAGCAGTTCCGGGAGCAGCTTGGACACTGCCGGGCCGGCCGCGACGAGGTCCCGGGTGCGGACCCGGGTCGCCAGCAGCGACTGGTGGGCGTCGCGGAACGTGGTGTCGGTGACGGCGACGGCGTCCTGGTCACGGAGGGCCTTGGCGAAGCCGACCGGTCCCAGTTCGAGCAGCCGCTGCCGGGACCCGGCGGGCGCTTCTGCCTCGTCCACGGCGGGCAGCTTGTCCGCAGGGGCGGTGTGCGCGGTGAGTTCACCGTTGGGCTTGTTGACCGTGACGTCGGCGAGCCAGGTCAGCAGCTTGGTGCCCCGGTCGGCGGACACACGGGCTTTGAGCAGTTCGGGCCGTTCATCGATGAAGGACGTGGCGACGTCGCCGGCGACGAAGTCCGGGTCGTCCAGGACCGCCTGCAGGAACGAGATGTTAGTGGACACGCCCCGGATCCGGAATTCGGCGAGGGCGCGGCGGGCCCGCGCGACGGCGGTCGGGTAGTCCCGGCCGCGGCAGGTCAGTTTCACCAGCATGGAGTCGAAGTGCGGGCTGATTTCGGCACCGGAGTAGACGGTGCCGCCGTCGAGCCGCACGCCGGCGCCGCCGGCCGAGCGGTAGCCGGTGATTTTTCCGACGTCGGGCCGGAAACCGTTTGCCGGGTCCTCGGTGGTGATGCGCGACTGCAGAGCTGCGCCCCGGAGCCGGACGGTGTCCTGCGAGAGGCCGAGGTCGGCCAGGGTCTCACCCGACGCGATGCGCAGCTGGGCCTGGACGAGGTCGACGTCGGTGACTTCCTCGGTGACGGTGTGCTCGACCTGGATGCGCGGGTTCATCTCGATGAAGACGTGCTGGCCGGCCCGCTCGCCGACGGTATCGACCAGGAACTCCACGGTGCCGGCGTTGACGTAGTTCAAAGCCTTGGCGAACTTCACGGCGTCCCGGTAGAGCGCCTGCCGAATGCCCTCGTCGAGGTTCGGCGCGGGGGCGATCTCGATCACCTTCTGGTGGCGGCGCTGGATGGAGCAGTCCCGCTCAAAGAGGTGCATGACGTTGCCCTCGGCGTCGGCGAGGATCTGCACTTCAATGTGGCGGGGGCGCAGCACGGCCTGTTCCAGGAACATGGTGGGGTCACCGAACGCGGCATCAGCCTCGCGCATGGCGGCCTGCAGCGCTTCGGGCAGCGCCTCCCTGGTGTCTACCCGGCGCATGCCGCGGCCGCCGCCGCCGGCGACTGCCTTCGCGAAGATGGGAAAGCCGATCTCGTCGGCTGCGGCGATAAGTTCGTCGACGTCCTTGGAGGGCTGGCTGGATTTCAGCACCGGAACGCCGGCCTTGCGGGCAGCGTCGAGGGCGGCGACCTTGTTGCCGGCCAGTTCCAGCACTTCCGCCGGCGGACCGACGAAGGTGATGCCGGCGGCTGCGGCGGCGCGGGCGAGGTTGGGGTTTTCGGAGAGGAAGCCGTAGCCGGGGTAGATCGCGTCGGCGCCGGCTTCCTTCGCCACCCGCACGACTTCATCGACGTCGAGGTAGGCCCGGACCGGGTGGCCTTCTTCCCCGATGAGGTACGCCTCGTCCGCTTTCTGCCGGTGGATCGAGTTGCGGTCCTCGGTCGGGAACACCGCGACGGTCTTGGCACCCAGCTCGTAGCTGGCACGGAAGGCGCGGATCGCGATTTCGCCGCGGTTAGCCACCAGAATCTTGGAAAACATACTTCTCCTGCATCATCGCGGGCGGTTCGGTAAGTTGTCACAGTTTCTAGGACTGGTGCGCGCAAACACAAATCATTGTGGTGCCCGTCACAGCATTATGCGTCATTTGGGCCGCGATCGGCAGCCGGCCGCCGTTCCCGCCGCCAGCATCACCGGCAAGCGCGCGACGGCGGCCCCGGCCGGACCGGATGAGACAGGTTTAGCTGGCGCGCCAACATATGATGAGGTGGTGGGTGGCGCATGCCCGCACCGGCCCAGGAACGCACGGGCCGGCACGACCCAGTCTCGGCAACCGGCGTTAGGTATTGGTTTTTTAAGTGCAAGTAGTCAGCATCAGCAGCCTCAAAGGCGGTGTCGGCAAGACATCCGTGACAACCGGACTGGCGTCGGCCGCTCTCTCCGCCGGAATCCCCACCCTCGTAGTCGACCTCGACCCGCACGCGGATGCCAGCACTGCCCTCGGCGTACGGCCCGGTGAGCAGCAGCTGGACATTGGCCGCATGCTGAAATCCCCGCGCCGGGCACGCCTCGCCGACAACGTCGTTCCCAGCGGCTGGCTGGAGCATGCCAACGCCGCCTCCGCCGGCAGCTCGAATGCGTCCAGGCTGGACGTAGCGGTGGGTTCGGCTTACACCGGGATCTATGACCGGCCCGATCTCGGCCGCCGCGACCTGCGCCGGCTTTCCTCCGTACTGGCCGGTGCCGCCGGCTACGACCTGGTCCTGATCGACTGCCCGCCGTCGCTCAACGGCCTGACCCGGATGGCGTGGTCGGCCAGCGACAAAGTCGCCCTGGTCGCCGAGCCCGGACTGTTCTCCGTCGCAGGCACCGAACGCACGATGCGCGCCATCCAGCTGTTCCGGCAGGAATTCGCGCCCAGACTCGCCCCCGCCGGCATCGTCGCCAACCGTGTGCGCAGCGGTTCCGCGGAACACACCTTCCGCCTGTCAGAGATGCAATCCATGTTCGGCGACCTGCTGCTGAACCCGCACATTCCGGAGCAGGCCAACTGGCAGCAGATCCAGGGCGCGGCGCACGCGGTGCACTCGTGGCCCGGCGACTCCGCCAAGAACACAGCGGCCCTGTTCGATGCCCTGCTGGCCAACCTGACCGGAAGCGGGCGCGAACTGGCCGCCGCGGGCCGGGTCCGGAACCGCAGCCAGCGCTGACCGGCCCAGACGCTGACCGGCCCAGACAACAACAACGCGGGGTTCCCTCCCGCCCGTCCGGAACTCCGGAACGGTCGGGGGGAACCCCGCGTTGCTTTAAGTGCTGGGGGCGCTGCTAGCCGATTTTGCGGGCCGCGCGGCGCTTGCTGAGTTCGTCGTCCGGAAAGGACTGGTCCGCGGCGTGCTCGCTCGGAAGGGCCGCCAGGCTTCCTTCCACTTCACGCCAGACCCGGCCGACGGCGATGCCAAAGACACCCTGTCCGCCCTGGACCAGGTCGATGACTTCATCCGCCGAGGTGCATTCGTAGACGCTCGCACCGTCGCTCATAAGGGTGATCTGGGCAAGGTCCTCGACGCCGCGCTCCCGCAGGTGTTCCACGGCAGTGCGGATCTGCTGCAGTGAGACACCGGTATCGAGCAGCCGTTTGACGACTTTCAGGACCAGGATGTCGCGGAAACCGTAGAGCCGCTGGGATCCGGAACCGGCGGCGCCGCGCACCGCGGGCTCGACCAGTCCGGTTCGGGCCCAGTAATCGAGCTGGCGGTAGGTGATCCCGGCCGCCTTGCAGGCGGTCGGACCGCGGTACCCGGCGTCTTCGTCCAGGACGGGAAGATCCTCGGTGAAGAGCAGGCCCTGGGCACCGCTCGCGGGCACAGCAACGCCTGCGGTCGACGCCTGCTTGAGCTCGCCTGCTTCGCCTTTCGGACTCACGTGGATCCTCCTTGTTCTGAGCTCCCGCGGGGACTTGCAACAACAGCACGCCCTCCGGGACGGGCGTCGGGCCGGGACACAAAAATCATCAGTGTCATTTCGGCGCCGGCTGCTCTGTCCAGTGTGACTTGCGCGGCTCTTGCTTGCAATGGGAACTTGTACCTCTGACGTTAGGCCCGCCGGGGCCCTAGGTCAAAGACGTTGGGGCTATTGCGGTGGCGTGTCGAAAGTTTCGACCTCGACTTTAACCTTAGGGGCGTTTCAGCCGGCAAAATCTTCCGGTTCAACGTCGTCCAGGAACTCCCGGAAGCGGCGCAGTTCGCCCTCTTCGTCGACGGCGGGACCCGGTTCGGCTTCCTCGCCGTCGTCGTGCTCGGTGATCCGCACGCCCGCTTCTTCCATCACCGAATCCGCGCACCAGATCCGGCATTTGGCGCGCAGGGCCAGGGCGAGGGCGTCGGAGGCCCGCGAGCTGACAGTGGTGCCGTCCTCGAACTGAAGCTGGCCGTAAAAAATGTTGTCCTCGACGGCCACGATGTTCACGCTGACAATGGTGTGGCCCAGCGCCTCGACGACGTCCACCAGCAGGTCGTGGGTCATCGGCCGGGGCGGGACCACGCCCTGCTGCGCGAGGGCGATGGCGCTTGCCTCCGGGGTGCCGATCCAGATGGGCACGTGGCGCTCACCGTGCATCTCCTTGAGCAGGACCAGCGGCTGGTTCGATGGCAGCTCGATCCGTACCCCTACGATCTCCACTTCGATCATCAGCTGTCCATCCTCGAAATGCGGTCCTGGACCAGGGCGCGGTGCAGCGACAGGCAAAGTTCGCTGATTTCGCGGGCGGCCTCGGCGGCGCGGGCGTGGGACGCGGCGTCCTTGCGGGACGTCAGGGTTGCCACCGCCCGTTCCACCAGACCGAATTCGCGGTCGGCCGCGGCCTGAATCGGCCGCAGGTGCCGCGGTTCGAGGCCGTGGCTCTCGAGCTGGACACAGGCGCGGGCCACCTGCAAGGCGTGTTCGTCGAATTTGCCGTTGACGTGCCCGATCAGGCCGAAGCTCAGCAGGGACTCCAGCAGCGGGACGCTGGCGCCGGACTCGGCGCGGAGCTGTTCTTCGCTGAGCTTGCGCACGCGGTTGTTCAGCTCGGAGGCAAGCTCGTCGGAAACGATGCGCGGCGAGACCGTAACGCCGGGCGGCAGGTTGTCCGGGCGCTCCCCGCGGTCGATCGCGTCAAGGTAATCCTTGATGACCTTCAGGGGGAGGTACTGGTCCCGCTGCAGGGCCAGCACGAAGCGCAGGCGTTCGACGTCGCTCTCGGAGTACTGCCGGTAACCCGCGGGGGTCCGCTGCGGGTTGATGAGTCCCTTTTCTTCAAGGAACCTGATTTTCGACGCGGTCATGTTGGGGAAGTCGTCGCTCAGCTGCGCCAGGACCTCCCCAATGTTCAGGACCTGGGGTCCGCGCCGTTCGGCCTGTGCCATTGCCACCGGCAGCTACCCCGATATCAGACGTTGCCTGCGGTACGGACAGGGCTGAGGTAGAAAGTGAGCCGGAACTTGCCGATCTGCACCTCGTTACCGGACTTTAGCTCCACGCTGTCGACCCGGTCGTGGTTGACGTAGGTGCCGTTCAGGCTGCCGGTATCCACGACCTCGAAGCTGCGTGCGGTGCGGCGGAACTCGACGTGGCGGCGCGAGACCGTCACGTCGTCGAGGAAGATATCGGCATCCGGGTGGCGGCCGGCGGTGGTGACATCGGAGTCCAGCAGGAAGCGGGCACCGGCGTTCGGGCCGCTGTGCGCCACCAGCAGGGCGGAACCGGCCGGCAGTGACTCGACCGCGGTGCGTTCATCAGCGGAAACTTTGGGCGTGAGGGTGGGCTCGTCGCGCACCGGAGTGAGGTTGATCGAGGTGGTCTCCGAGGCTCTCACTCCACCCGTGCCGTGATCACCGGTTTCGTGCCGTCCGTGCCGAGCCATTGAGTCCTCCTCATTCGCTGCAGGTGTCCCCCCTGCAAACAACGCATGCCGTCCGGAAAAGCCTGGCAGTTCCGGTAATCCCCTTAGCCTACCTGTTGTTCGTACTCGGATGCACTGAGCAGCGACTCCACCGCGTCGGCCTCGGCGAGCTTGATTTCGATCAGCCAGCCCTCGCCGTAGGGGTCGGAATTGATCAGCGCGGAATCGGTGTCCAGCGATTCGTTGCGGGACACCACTTCGCCGCTGACCGGGGCGTAGATGTCACTGACGCTCTTGGTTGATTCCACCTCGCCCACGACGTCGTTCGCGGTGATTTTGGTGCCTACCTCCGGCATCTGGGCGTACACGACATCGCCGAGGGCGTCCTGGGCAAAGTCCGTGATTCCGACCCGCACGACGCCGTCGGCGTCCGGCGCGGTCACCCATTCGTGCTCGGCGGTGTAGGACAGCTCTTCGGGAATGTTGCTCATGACGGGCCTTTCGTCGGGTCAATCACCAGGTCGCGGCGGCCGCTGGAACGGGCCGCCGCTGAAAGTATAGGCACACCCGGACCCGCCCGGCAGGACTCTGGCATGATGGGGCCATGCCAGCATCAGGCCCAGATCCGGACGGAGATGCCCATGCCTGAATTACCCGAAGTGGCGGCTCTGGCCGACTTTTTGGCGGCGCGCCTGCAGGGAGCAGTGGTGTCAAAGGTGCAGATCGTCTCCTTCGCGGTGCTGAAGACAGCGGATCCGCCCATCTCCGACCTCGAGGGCAGGACGGTCACCGCGGTGCGCCGCTACGGCAAGTTCGTGGCGGTGGAGGCGGACGGAATCCACCTCGTCTTCCACCTGGCCCGCGCCGGCTGGGTCCGGCTCACCGATGCCCCCACCGGGGCGCTGCTGAAGCGCGGCGGCGGGCATATCGCTGTGCGGCTGTCGTTTTCCAGCGCGGGCGGTCCGCTGGATTTGGACCTGACCGAGGCGGGCACGAAGAAGAGCCTGGCGGTCTACCTGGTCCGGGACCCGTCCGACGTGCCCGGCATTGCCGCGCTGGGACCGGATCCGTTCAGTCCGGGGTTCGACGTCGAATCCCTGGCCGCGATCCTGACGTCCAGCAAGCAGCAGATTAAGGGGGTGCTGCGGAGCCAGGGCATCATCGCCGGCATCGGCAACGCCTACAGCGACGAGATTCTGCACGCGGCCAGAATCTCGCCCTTCGCGATCGCGAGTTCCCTGGACCGGCCGGCAACGGAGCGCCTCTATGACGCCATTCACGACATCCTGGGCACCGCGCTGGCGGAGGCCAGCGGAAAACCGGCCAGCGAACTAAAGGACGCCAAGCGCAGCCACATGCGGGTGCACGGCCGGGCGGGCGAAGCGTGCCCGGTCTGCGGTGACACCGTGCGGGAGGTGTCCTTTGCGGACACGGCACTGCAGTACTGCCCGACCTGCCAGACCAAGGGGAAGATCCTGGCGGACCGCCGGACGTCCCGCTTCCTGAAGTAGGGAGGTTACCGGACCGACCGGGCCGGGAAACAGAAAACCCCGCCATGTCCGTTGCCGGAAATGGCGGGGTACTTTCTGTTGGTCGGGCTGACAGGATTTGAACCTGCGACCCCTTGACCCCCAGTCAAGTGCGCTACCAAGCTGCGCTACAGCCCGCTGGTTCCGCCGTTCTCCGCTCCTGATGCTTCCGTTGGAAATCCAAAGGAATTCATCTGAGCAGTCCGGCCGAACCACCTTGAAAAGCTTACACGATTCCGGAGGGTGCCTGTGACACCCTGGCCCGGGCCGGGAACTTTTCTCCCGGCCCGGGCGCCCGGATTAACGCTTCTTGCCGCGCTTTTCCCGCACCCGCATGTTGACCTCGATCGGAGTGCCCTCGAAGCTGAAGGTTTCGCGGAGCCGGCGGGTGATGAAGCGTCGGTAGCCGGGGTCCAGGAAGCCGGTGGTGAACAGCACGAACTTCGGCGGCCGGCTCGAGGCCTGGGTGCCGAAAAGGATACGGGGCTGCTTGCCGCCGCGGACCGGGTGCGGGTGCGCCGCGACCAGTTCGCCGAGGAAGGCGTTGAGCCGGCCGGTGGGGATGCGCCGGTCCCAGCTCTCCAGGGCGGTGTCCAGGGCCGGAACCAGCCGGTCCTTGTGCCAGCCGGTCTTGGCGGAGATGTTCACCCGCGGCGCCCAGGCCACGTGGGCCAGGTCCTGCTCGATTTCGCGTTCCAGGTAGCTGCGGCGTTCGTCGTCCAGCAGGTCCCACTTGTTGAAAGCAAGCACCAGCGCCCGGCCGGATTCGATAGCCAGCTGCAGGATCCGCACGTCCTGCTCGCTGAGCACCTCGTCCACCGCGAGGAGCACGACGGCGACCTCGGCCTTCTCCAGGGCGCTCTGGGTGCGCAGCGAAGCGTAGAAATCCGCGCCCTGGGCCATGTGCTGGCGGCGGCGGATGCCTGCGGTGTCCACGAAACGCCAGGTGCGGCCGCCGAGTTCGATGAACTCATCGACCGGGTCGCGGGTGGTGCCGGCGGTGTTGTCGACGACGACGCGCTCGGAGCCGGCGAGCTTGTTCAGCAGCGAGGATTTGCCGACGTTCGGGCGGCCGATGAGGGCGATCCGGCGGGGTCCGCCGGTGCGCTCGAGCCCTTCGATGGTGGAGAACTCCGGCAGGGTGTCCATCACGTGGTCCAGCAGGTCGGCGACGCCGCGGCCGTGCAGGGCGGACACCGGGTAGGGCTCGCCGAAGCCGAGGCCCCACAGCGCGGCCGAGTCTGCTTCCTGGGCGAAGTCGTCCACCTTGTTCGCGACCATGATGACCGGCTTCTTGGACTTGCGCAGCATTTTCATGACGCCTTCGTCCGTGGCGGTCGCGCCGACGGCGGAGTCGACGACGAACAAGACCGCGTCGGCGAGTTCCACGGCCATCTCGGCCTGCTCGGCGACCCGGGCGTGGATGCCGCGGGCGTCGTGCTCCCAGCCGCCGGTGTCGACGACGGTGAAGTTCCGGCCGTTCCAGTGCGCGGAGTACATGACCCGGTCGCGGGTGACGCCGGGGGTATCCTCGACGACGGCTTCGCGGCGGCCCAGGATGCGGTTGACCAGGGTGGACTTGCCGACGTTCGGGCGGCCGATGATGGCCAGGACCGGGTCAAGTTTGACCGGTCCGTCGAAATCCTCGTCCTCGTAGCGGCCGCTGAGCAGCGCGGCGTCTTCCTCGTCCAGCTCGTAGTCGTCCAGGCCGGCGCGCAGCGAAGCCGCGCGCAGCTCGGCCTCGTCGTCGTCCAGGGCGGCGAGGTTTTCGGCCACCTGGTCCGTGCCGGTGGGCGTGTATTCGTCTTCGCCGGCGCCGAAGTTGCCGGAGGTTTGAGTCGTATCGCTCATTGCACGTTCCTTAGGTGGTGATCTGCCGGCGTCCCGGCTACTGCTTGCTGAAGTTCTTGCGGGGAATCCGCGTCGGGCAGGCCCTGCCCGCTGGCGGAAACGGTGTCCTGAACGTGCCGCGCCAGTGCGGCGCGGATCTCGGTTCCCACCCTGTCCATTGAAGCACGCCCGGTCTCGCCGGGTTTCCGGCTGAGATTGAGGGCGCCGCCGAAGCTGACATGCAGCCGGCGGCCGGGCCGGGGCACGGTGTTGAGGTGCTCGCCGTTGATCCTGGTGCCGAGGATGGCGACCGGGATGACCGTGGCCCCGGAGTTCAAGGCCAGCCAGGCTACGCCGTTGTTGATGGCGGCTGCCTGCCCGCTCCCCCGGGTGCCTTCGGGCAGGATCCCGACGCACCGTCCGGCGTCGAGGATGCTTTTGGCCCGCTGCAGCGCCGCCCGGTCCCCCGAGCGGTCCACTGCCAGCTGGCCGGAGGCGTTCAACACCAGGCCCAGGGAGCCCCTGAACATCTCCTTCTTGACCAAGATGTGCATGGGCCGGGGCGCGGCGCCGAACATCACCGGCCCGTCAAGGAAGCTGATGTGGTTGCCGGCGAAGATGACCGGGCCTGCTGCCGGGACGTTGGTGCGGCCGGTCACCGTGGTCCGGTAAACCACGCGGTCCAGGAGCCAGCCGACGGGACGGCTCCAGGCCATGGTCCCGTCCAGGAACGCCCGCCCCGGCCGGCGCGTACCGGCTGCGGACTCAGTCACGGTGGAAAGCCGTGTGGTTGATGACCCGGTGCACGATCCCCAGGGCCGCGTCGACGGTCTCGGCGAAGTCCAGGTCCGAGGAATCCAAAGTCACCACGCCGTCGGCGGCCTGGGTGAAGTTGACCACGGTGGAGTCCTTGGCGTCCCGCGCCGTGACCTGCGCCGCGAGCTGCTCGGCGTTCTGGCTGCCGCCGAGCTGGATGCCACGGCGGCGAAGCCGGGCCTCTTCGCTGGCCGTGAGCAGCATGCGGACCTCGGCGTGCGGCGCGACGACGGTGGTGATGTCCCGGCCCTCCACCACCATCCGGCGGTGGTGCGTTTCAATCAGGGCACGCTGGCGCCGGATCAGCTCGGTGCGGGCGCCCAGCGTGGTGGCGACGGCGCTGACCGCGGCGGATATGGCCGGTTCGCGGATGGCCTCGGTTATGTCGGTCCCGCCGACCCGGACGTACTCTTCCCGGGTGCTGGTGCTGATCTCCAGATCGAGCGCCTCTGCGGCGTCTTCCACAGCCTGGCCGTCGGCCAGGTCCGTGCCGCTCTGGAGGCAGAACCAGGTCAGCGCCCGGTACATGGCGCCGGTGTCGAGGTAGGCGAGCCGGAGCCGGCGTGCCACCTCTTTGCTGACGCTGGACTTGCCGGAGCCGGAGGGGCCGTCGATTGCGACGACGAGGCTCTTTCCGGGGCGGACGATATCCACCGTCTGAATCAGTTCCTGGGTCATTACTGGAGTACCCGCCATCCGCGGTCGTTGAGGGCTTCGATGAGCAATTCGTGCTTGTTCGGCAGCACGGAGATTTCCACCATGCCGACATTCTGTCCTGAGGAGTGGTCCAGGCGGAGGTCCTCGAGGTTGACGCCGATCTCGCCGATTTCGGTGAGCAGCCTGGCGATCTGTCCCGGAGTGTCGTCGACCAGGACGGTCAGCCAGGAATACGCCTGCGGCGGTCCGCCGTGCTTGCCCGGGATCCGGGCCTGGCCGGCGTTGCCTTCGCTGATCAGCTGGGCCAGGTCCAGGCGGGCGCCCTGGGCGGTCGGGTCCTCAAGGGTTCCGATCAGCCGGTTCAGGTCCTCGCGGACGCCGTGGAGGATTTCGACGACCTTGTCCGCGTTGGCGCCGAGGATCTGCACCCAGAGCGTGGGGTCGCTGGCCGCTATCCGGGTCACGTCGCGCAGCCCGTTCCCGGCCAGGGACAAGGCATGCAGCGGCGTACCCTGCAGCCGGCTGGCCAGCAGGGAGGACATGACCTGGGGCAAATGCGAGACCAGGGCCACGGCTTCGTCGTGTTCCTCCGCCCCGAATTCGGAGATCACCGCACCCAGGTCCGTGGCCAGGGCGCGCGCCGTCTGCAGGGCCTCGGGCCGGGTTTCTGCCGAGGGGCACAGCACCCACGGCATGGAGGTAAACAGTTCACCGCGGGCGGCGACCGGCCCGGATTTCTCCCGGCCGGCCATCGGGTGCGTGCCGACGTAGCGGCCCAGGTCGGCGCCGCGTTCGCGCAGCTGCGCCTGGATGCCGGCCTTGACGCTGGCGATGTCCACCACCACGGCGGCCGGGTAGTCCGCCAGGGCCCGGGCGACGACGTCGGCGGTCACGTCCGGCGGCGCGGCGACGACAACGAGTTCCGGGGCTTCGCCGTCCAGGCGCTCCAACGGCAGGCCCGCACCGATGTCGACGGCGACGGCCAGGTTGGTGGGCGAGGGGTCGGTGAGGAACACGGCGACGCCCCGGCCGCGAAGTCCCAGGCCGATGCTGGTGCCCAACAGCCCCGTCCCCACGACCACGACCGGCCCGTTCAGGTGGCCGCGCCCGTGGGTGCGAAAAGCGGACATGGGCTACAGCCCCACGGATGCCAGCAGGTGGCCGACTTCCTGCTTGCCGAGGTTGCGGATGCTGCCCTGGCGCTGGTCGCCCAGACCGATGGGGCCGACCTTGACGCGCACCAGGCGCAGCACCGGGAAGCCGACGGCGTCGAAGAGCCGGCGCACGATGCGGTTCTTGCCCGAGTGCAGCACCACCTCGATCAGCACGTGGCCCGGGGTCGAGTCGACCAGCTTGAAGGAGTCGACCGAGGCCATGCCGTCTTCAAGTTCGATTCCGGCCTTGAGCTGGGCTCCGACGCCCTGCGGGAACGGCCCGCGGACCTGGACCAGGTAGGTCTTGGGAACCTCGTAGGACGGGTGCGTCAGGCGGTTGGCGAGTTCGCCGTCGTTGGTCAGCAGCAGCAGGCCCTCGGTGGCGACGTCGAGCCGTCCGACGTGGAAGAGGCGTTCACCGTGGTGGTTGCGGACAAAGTCACTGACGCAGGGGCGGCCGTCCGGGTCTTCCATCGTGGAGACAACGCCCTTGGGCTTGTTGAACACCATGTAGACCATGTTCTCGTCCAGCTGGATGCGCAGGCCGTCCACGTGGATCACCGAGGTCTTGGGGTCAACCCGGACACCGAGCTCGGTGACGACCTGGCCATCGACCTCGACGCGGCCTTCAGCAATCATTTCCTCGCACACGCGGCGGGAGGCCACACCGGCCGAAGCCATGACCTTTTGCAGCCGCACGCCGTCCGCGTCGTGCAGTTCAGACTGGGGCACCTCGGAGCGGGGACCGCGCTTGCGAGCCGGTTTCCGGACCGGGCCGAGGCTCTGGCCGAAGCGTTCGCCGCCGAAGGCGCGGGAGCCGGCGGCCTTGGCCGCGCCGGCGCCGACCCGGGGCTTGGGTTTGAGCGCGCCGGGCGTGCCGGGAACCTTGCCCGCGCCGGGCTTGCGGGCACCGGGCTTCCGGGCCGCCGGCTTGCCGGCGCCCTTGCGGTCAGCCTGGTCCGGGGTTCCGGCGTCGGGGTTGAGATCGGGATCGACGAAAGCTTCTTCGCGCGGCTTGGGCCGCTTGAACGGCCGGTCGCCGCCGCCCTTGGGGAAGTCGCGCTGGCCGCGGCCGGCGCCGCCCGCACCCGCGGTGCGTGCTGATTGGTGTCCGGCGCTGGTGCGTCCCGAACCGTTACGTGGTGAACCCTGGCGTCCCGCCTGTGTCATGACCCGTCCTTCGTTTGTTGGCCTGCGGCGGCTGCCTCCCGGCAGTGCCCACCGGCCGGGCAGAGGTGCTGCCCGCGTGGATATCTTGCGGCTGCAGGCATTGCGCCTACATTCTTCCTTCGTCGTAAAACTCTGCTATGCCTTCAAGCCCTGGAAGATGGGGTGAAAGCTGAGGCAGCTCAGCCACCGAGCCGATTCCCATCCGTTCCAGGAAATACGACGTCGTGCGGTACAGGATGGCCCCCGACTCGGGATCGTGTCCCGAGTCCTCGATCAGGCCGCGCTGGATCAGCGTCCGCACCACAGAGTCAACGTTGACCCCTCGAATTGCCGACACCCGCGCCCGCGACACGGGCTGGCGGTAGGCGATCACGGCGAGCGTTTCAAGCGCCGCCTGCGTCAGCCTGGCCGTCTGGCCTTCGAGGACGAACCCGCCTACGACGTCGGCGAATTCGGCACGGGAATAGATCCGCCAGCCACCGGCAATGTTCCGCAATTCAAAACCCCGGGGGGCGGCACTGAAACCAGCGTCCGCATCCGGGGCATTACCAGTATACCCGTTATACTCCCGCTGCAGTTCCCCGAGCAGGTCCTCCACGACGTCGAGCGTGAGGTTCAGCCCGGCGGCCAGGGCGGGGGCGGTCGCCGGTTCGTCGATCACCATGAGAACTGCTTCGAGGGCGGCACGCGGTCCGCCGGGCAGCACGGAGAGGTCCGGACCGTTCGTTTCTGCGTCGTTCACGGCTGCTCCTCGTATTCTTCGCTCAGGTTTTCGCTGCTCCAGTCCGCGCCGTCGGCGGTCCAGTGCACGGACAATTCGCCCAGGGGCAGCAGCTGGTCGAAAGCGACAGCCTTGTCCCGGAACATTTCCAGCAGGGCGAGGAACCGCGCCACCACCACCAGGGTGGACTCGGCGTCGGCGATCAGTGCCCGGAAGGTGAGGGCCCTGCCCAGCCGAAGCCGGTGACCGATGATCTCGGCCTGTTCCTTCACGCTGACCGGCGTCCCGTGCAGGTGCGCGAGGCCGACTTCGGTGGGGGCCGCTTCTTTGGGCTTCAGGGCCGCTTCGGCCAGGGCCGCGAACTCCTGCGGGCTGTGCTTCCAGACCAGTTCGGGCAGCAGCGCGGCGAAGTGGCCCTCGAGGGCGACCTGGCGCGGGTAGCGCTGCGCTTCCTGCTCGAGTGTTGACTCGAGCAGGCCGGCGACGTGCTTGAAGGCCTTGTACTGCAGCAGCCGGGCGAACAGCAGGTCACGGGCTTCGAGGAGGGCGATGTCTTCGTCGTCCTCGACCTCGCCGGCGGGCAGCAGGCGGGCGGCCTTGAGGTCCAGCAGGGTTGCGGCGACGACGAGGAATTCGCTGGCCTCATCGAGGGCCCAGTCCTCCCCCAGCCGCTGCAGCCGCTTGATGTACTTGATGAACTCGTCGGTGACGGTGGCCAGGGCCACCTCGGTGATGTCCAGCTGGTGCTTGGAGATCAGGCCGAGGAGCAGGTCGAACGGTCCGGTGAAGTTGGCCAGCCGGACCTCGAAACCGGGTTTCTTCCCGGACGGGGCCAGCTCCGCCGTCGGGGCGCCTGTCGCCGCCACGCCTGGTTAGGGCGCGCCGCCGCGCGAGATCAGCTCTTTGGCCAGCCGGCGGTAAGCATCAGCGCCGACGTGGTTGCCGGCATAGCTGGTGATGGGTTCGGCGGCCACGGTGGCGTCGGCGAACTTGATGGAGCGCTTGATCACGGTCTCGAAGACCTTGTCGCCGAAGGCCTCCACGAGGCGGGTGATTACCTCGCGGCTGTGCAGGGTGCGGGCGTCGTACATGGTGGCGAGGACGCCGTCGACCTGCAGCCGCGGGTTCAGCCGGTCCTGGACCTTGTCGATCGTTTCGACCAGCAGTGCCACAGCGCGCAGGGCAAAGAATTCGCAGATCAGCGGGATGACGACGCCGTGGGAGGCGGTCAGGGCGTTGACGGTCAGCAGTCCGAGGGAGGGCTGGCAGTCGATCAGGACGACGTCGTAGTCGTCCTCGACCTTTTTCAGGGCACGGTCCAGCACCTGTTCACGGGCGACTTCGTTGACGAGCTGGACTTCCGCGGCGGAAAGGTCGATGTTCGCCGGGAGCAGGTCCAGGTTGTCCACGCCGGTTTTGTGGATGGCGTCGCGGATGTCGACCTTGCGGTCCATCAGGACGTTGTAAACCGTGAGGTCCAGTTCGTGCGGGTTGATCCCGAGGCCGGCCGACAGCGCGCCCTGCGGATCGAAGTCCACGACGAGCACGCGGCGGCCGTACTCGGCCAGCGCGGCGGCGAGGTTGATGGTGGACGTTGTCTTCCCGACACCGCCCTTCTGGTTGACCATGGCGATCACGCGGGCCGGGCCATGGGAGGACAGCGGCGCGGGCTCCGGGAATTCGCGTTGCGGGCGCCCGGTGGGGCCCATGACGGCGTCGTCCAGGTCGAGTTCGGTGCCTTCCAGGGTGGCTGACCCCTGTTCGCTGCTCACGTATCTATCCACACTTTCGATGACGGTGATTTTCGTGCCCGACCCTGCAGGCCTTTTGAGCTGCTGCCGGTGTCCGGCGCGGGTCCTTGTTCCTCCCAAGGTTACAGCCCCCGACACGGTATTCCACGGACCTTGACAACCGCCGTTCCGCGCGCCTTGACCCTCTGGTAGAGGTCGAGGGTTGCCTCCGCGGCACCTCGGCGGGGACGCAAAACCGCCCGGACGCAGGTGCTGCGTCCGGGCGGTTTCGGGTGGAGGAAGCGGTGCCTAGACGGTGGCCGGCGCCGGCTGCGCGGGGGCAACTGCGGTGCTGCCCGCGGCCGGTTCGCCGGTGTGGCCGGCGATCATGGTCTGCTCGTCGAACGGCTCGGCGCCGGAGAGGACGCGTTCGACCTGTCCGCCGTCGATCTCCTTGACCCAGGTGCCGATCAGGACGGTCGCCACGGCGTTGCCGGTGAAGTTGGTCAGTGCGCGGGCTTCGGACATGAAGCGGTCGATGCCGACGATCATGCCGACGCCGCCGAGCAGCTCCGGCCGGTGGGCCTGCAGGCCTGCGGCCAGGGTGGCGAGGCCGGCGCCGGTGACGCCGGCGGCGCCCTTGGAGGCGATGATCATGAAGATCAGCAGCGAAATCTGGGCGCCCAGGTCCAGCGGGGTGCCCATCGCGTTGGCGACAAACAGCGACGCCATGGTCAGGTAGATCGCGGTGCCGTCGAGGTTGAAGGAGTAGCCGGTGGGGACCGTGACGCCGACGACGGGCTTGGACACGCCGAGGTGTTCCATCTTTGCGATCAGGCGGGGCAGGGCCGCTTCAGAGGAGGAGGTGGAGAAGATCAGCAGGTATTCGCGGCCGAGGTACTTCATGAGGCGGAAGATGTTGACGCCGGACACAACCTGCAGGATGCCGCCCAGGATCACGACGATGAACACGGCGCAGGTGATGTAGAAGGCGACCATGAGGGTGGCCATGCTGATGATGGCCTGGACACCGGTGGCGCCGACGACGGCCGCGATCGCACCGAAGGCGCCGACCGGGGCGAGCCACATGACCATGATGAGGAGGCGGAACACGAGGACCTGGCCGTGGCCCACGGCCTTCAGGATCGGGGTGCCCTGCGGGCCCATCTTCTGCAGCGCGAAACCGATGAGGATGGCCGCAAAGAGTGTGGGCAACACGGGGATGTCACCCGGGATGATGCCAAGCAGGAAGTCGACGGTGCTGTCTGTCGCGGCCTTCTTGTTCGGATCGTAGGGGGCGAGCTTGAGGCCGGCGCCCGGGTGGATCAGGTTGCCGACGACGAGCCCGATGGCCAGCGCGAAGGTCGACATGACGATGAAGTAGCCGAGGGCCAGGCCGCCGACCTTGCCGACGGTTGCCGCCTTGGCGATGGAGCCGATGCCCAGCACGATGGTGCAGAAAATGACGGGGGCGATCAACATCTTGATGAGCTTGATGAAGCCGTCACCGAGCGGCTTGAGCGACTTGCCGAACTCGGGGAACATCAGGCCGACCAGGGCGCCGAGGACAACGGCGATGATGACGGCCATGTAAAGGTAGTGGGACTTGTCCAGCCCCTTGCGCTGCTTCTTGAACGGCGCCGCGGCCGTAGCCGCTGACTCTCCTCGTTGAGAGGCCATGGTGTTTCTCCTTGGATAGGCTGGACCTGGATGCGGCAGAGTGCGCATCTGTCCGTTCTGCGTGTTCCTCCATCATTGGGGACACCGTGACGCGCATCACCGTTGCGTTCATATTGGTCATGGAAGGTGCAGTTGATCCATCACTGGAGCATCGCCCGAAGGCTGTTTGTGGCCCATCTGTTGTTCATGCTGGCCCTGACCGCACTGGTGGGTACAGCCACCTATGTGGACGCGAGGGACCACGCCTACCAAGAGGCCGGCCGCAGGATGACCGGCATCGCCACCTCCGTGGCGGACAACCCCTTGGTCCTGCAGGCAGCAGGCAGCGCCAACCCGTCTGCGCAGCTCCAGCCTTATGCCCTGCAGGTGATGCGCGACGCGCCGGCCGATTTCATCACGATCATGGCGCCGGACCGAACGCGCTGGACGCATCCCCGCGACGAGGAGCTGGGCAAGCCCTACATCGGCTCGATCCAGGCGGCCTTGAACGGTGAGGTCTTCACTGAAATCATGGCGGGCACGCTGGGTCCCTCGGTCCGCACCATCGCCCCCGTCAAGGATGCCGACGGGAAGGTCAAGGCCCTCGTGGCGGCAGGCGTCACGGTGCGGAACGTGGATGTGGCTTTCTCCGGCCGCCTGCCGGCTTTGCTGCTGATCGCCGCGGCCCTGCTGGTCGCCGGGTCGGTGGCCTCCTGGCTGCTTGGCCGCTACCTGCGCTCGGTCACCAGGGGCTGGGGGCCGGAACAACTCGCGCAGCTGTTCGCCTACTACGAGTCAGTCCTGCATTCGGTCCGTGAGGGCGTGATCCTCATCGATCCCAGGGGCAGGGTGGTGATGTACAACGACCAGGCGGCCGCACTGCTGGGGGTGCCACCGCGCACTGTCGACGGCGTCCCCGATGGCAGCGACCCCGGCAGCGGCAATGCCGGCACGGACGGCAGCGGCAGCGTCTCGGCTGGTGGCGGCCCGGACAGCAGCTTCCCCGACAGCGGAGCCGGCGAGCGCCGCGGGAAGAGGTCCCGCAACGGCCGTGGCGACGTGGCGCCGTCGTTGGCGGAACTGCCGCTTGCCCCCAGCCTGAAGGAGCTCTTCCAGTCCGGCCGAAGCGCCCGGGACGAAATCCACCTCACCGGCGAGCGCGTGCTGGTGGTGAACCAGGGCCCTGCAGTGGGCCCCCGCCCGGGGCCGGGCCGGCAGCGGTGGGCGTCGGGGGCGCCTGTCTTCGGCACGGTTGCCACCATCCGGGACCGCACCGAGATCGAGTCGCTCGGCAGTGAGCTGGAAACCATGCGCACGCTGTCCGACGCGCTCCGTGCCCAGACCCACGAGCACGCCAACCGGCTGCACACCATGGTCTCGCTCATGGAGCTGGGCCGCGGCGCCGAGGCGCTGGACTTCGCGACGAAAGACCTGGAACTGACCCAGCGCCTGACCGATGACCTGGTGGGCTCCATCGAGGAGCCGGTGCTCGGTGCTCTGGTGATGGGCAAGTCGGCCCAGGCACACGAACGCGGTGTGGAACTGATCCTCACCACCGGGGGCTCGACCGCCGTCACCGGGCTGGCGGTCCAGGACCTCGTCGCCATCCTGGGCAACCTGCTGGACAACGCGATCGACGCCGCCGCCGACGCGCCGCCCCCGCGGCTGGTGGAACTCTCCGTGATAACCGAGGCGGACACTGTGGAGATCACCGTGGAGGACAGCGGTCCCGGGATCGACCCGGCCGCTCTGGACGACGTCGTCCGGCACGGCTTCAGCACCAAGGCCCCCGGGCCGTTCGGGCGCGGACTTGGACTCGCCCTGGTCCGCCAGGCGGTGCGGCGGCTGGGCGGTAGCATGACCATCAGCAGCCCGGCCGGGGCACTGTTCCGTGTCACCCTTCCGACGGCGCCGGCCGAACCGTCGGCGGAACCGGCCGCCGCCTCGCCGGCCACACCGCCGGCCGAACCGCCGGCGCCACTAAGTGCAGAGGACCAGCAATGAGCGAGATCCGGGTACTCGTCGTCGAGGACGAGCCCATAGCGGCCGCCGCCCACGCCGCCTACATCGGCCGGCTGGACGGTTTCATCCTGGCCGGGTCCGCCCCGGACGGGCAGTCGGCCCTGCGCCTGATGACCGACCTCTCCGCTGCGGGCCAGCCGGTGGAACTGGTCCTGCTGGACATGAACCTACCCGACCTGCACGGGGCTGGACATCGCGCGCCGGATGCGCGCCGCCGGCCTCTTCGCGGACATCATTGCGATCACCGCGGTGCGTGAACTGAACATTGTCCGCAGTGCCGTGGCGACCGGCGTCGTGCAGTACCTCATCAAACCTTTTACCTATGCCACGTTCGCCGACAAGCTGCGCAGCTACAGGCAGTTCCGGGAGCAGCTGGCCTCCCCCGGAACGGGCGCCGGCGGGGCAGGCGCGTCACAGAGCGATGTGGACCAGGCCTTCGCGAGCCTGCGGGCGCCCTCGGAACTGCCGCTGCCCAAGGGTCTGTCCGTGTCCACGCTGGAGTCGGTGCAGGAGTTCATGAAGCTTCAGTCAGGGGCGGTGTCGGCCACGGAGGTGATGGCGGCGCTGGGCATGTCCCGTGTAACCGCGCGCCGCTACCTCGAGTATCTGGCCGACGCCGGCACAGTCTCCCGCACGGCACGCTACGGTGCTCCGGGTCGGCCGGAAAATGAGTACCGCTGGAGCCGTCCAGGGACCTAACCCCGCGCCCCGCTCCCCGCCGCATCGAGTTCGCACTTCGCGGCAATGTCTGGCCACAACACTGCCGTGAAATGCCGACTCGATGCGACCACCCGACGCGGTCACCCGGTTCGCCAACCCGGTGCGCCAACCCGGTGCGCCAACCCGGTGCGCCTACCCCACTGGCAGGCGGCCGTGGAACTACTGGACTGCGGACCGGACCGGTCCGCCGGCGTCCGGCCGGAGCGTTTCGAGCAGCTGGTCGATCACGCCGGCGTCCTCGATGGTTGAAGGCACGACGTACTCGTCGCCGTCGGCAATCTGCCGCATCGTCTTGCGCAGAATCTTTCCCGAGCGGGTCTTGGGCAGCGCCTCGACAACCGTGACGTGTTTGAAGTCGGCCACAGCGCCGATGTCGCGCCGGACCAGCGCGATCAGGTCCTTGACCAGGACCTCCTCCGGGATGTCCACACCGGATTTGAGGACCACGTAGCCGCTGGGCCGCTGGGCCCTTGAGCGGGTCCGCAAGCCCGATCACAGCACATTCGGCGACCGCCGGGTGCTGGCCGATTACCTGTTCCATCGCGCCGGTGGAGAGCCGGTGACCGGCGACGTTGATGATGTCGTCGGTGCGGCCCATCACGAACAGGTAGCCGTCCTCGTCCCGGTAACCGGAGTCGCCGGTGGCGTAGTAGCCATCGAAAGCCTGCAGGTAGGACGAAATGTAGCGGTCGTCGTTGCCCCAGAGGGTGGTCAGCGTTCCCGGCGGCAGCGGCAGCCCCAGCACGATGTTGCCCTCGGTTCCCGGCTCGACTTCCTCGCCTGCGCCGTCGAGGATCTGCAGCTTGAAGCCTGGCATGGGAACGCTGGGCGACCCCGCTTTGATCGGCAGGTCGTCCAGGCCTCGAGGGTTGGCACAGATGGCCCAACCGGTCTCGGTCTGCCACCAGTGGTCCACCACCGGTACGTCAAGGATCCGCGAGGCCCAGTGGAAGGTGTCCGTGTCCAGCCGCTCGCCGGCGGCGAAGAGCGTCCGCAGGCTGGAGATGTCGTACTTTTCCAGCAGCGCCGCTTCCGGGTCGGCTTTGCGGATGGCCCGCAGCGCCGTCGGGGCGGTGAACAGCACGTTGACTTTGTGGTCCGAGATGACCCGCCAGAACGCGCCGGCATCGGGGGTGCCCACCGGCTTGCCTTCGTAGAGCACCGTGGTGGCTCCGGCCAGCAGCGGGCCGTAGACGATGTAGGAATGCCCCACCACCCAGCCGACGTCGGAGGCGGTCCACATCACGTCTCCGGGTCCGACGTCGTAAATGTTCTCCAGCGTCCAGCGCAGCGCGACGGCGTGGCCGCCGTTGTCCCGTACCACGCCCTTCGGGGTTCCGGTGGTGCCGGAGGTGTAGAGGATGTAGAGCGGATCGGTGGCCTGCACGTCAACCGGGGCTGCCGGCTCGGCCGACGCCATGACCGTGTCCCAGTCGAGCCAGCCGGCGTGGTCGGAGGCGGACGCCGTGAAGCCGGGCCGCTCCTTGACCAGCACGGGGGTCCCGGGGGTCCCGGCGAGTTGCAGAGCCTCGGCGACCGCCGGGAGGTACTCAATCCGGCGGGAGGGTTCGATGCCGCCGGAGGCAGTGACCACCGCGGCGG